>NZ_JBXENY010000006.1:0-486983 GCF_059383875.1 Paenibacillus sp. JT22N7 | reverse complement strand
ATTTCCCAATTTAGTAAGACCCCTTGAAGACGACGAGGTTGATAGGTTCGGGGTGGAAGCGCAGCAATGCGTGCAGCTGACGAATACTAATCGGTCGAGGGCTTATCCTAATAACACGCTAAAGTTTCATGACTTGTCTTTCGCATCCAGTTTTCAAGGCGCAACTCAATCGTAGCGTCTTTACCGTTGAACCTTTTTTACCAGGTCATTCAACGAACAGCTGAAATATTCCCTGATAGCTCAGTTGGT
The DNA here is from genome assembly GCF_059383875.1 of Paenibacillus sp. JT22N7. Lineage (NCBI taxonomy): Bacteria > Bacillati > Bacillota > Bacilli > Caryophanales > Paenibacillaceae > Paenibacillus > Paenibacillus sp. JT22N7. Next base: position 486,734 of record NZ_JBXENY010000006.1, on the reverse strand, counting down.
AGAGCACTCGACTGTTAATCGAGTTGTCACAGGTTCGAGTCCTGTTCGGGGAGCCATATGCTCTCATAGCTCAGTAGGTAGAGTGCATCCATGGTAAGGATGAGGTCACCGGTTCGATCCCGGTTGAGAGCTCCAGCTTTATTCGTAAGGCCCGTTGGTCAAGGGGTTAAGACACCTCCCTTTCACGGAGGTAACAGGGGTTCGAATCCCCTACGGGTCACCATTTATTGGGGATTAGCCAAGCGGTAAGGCAACGGACTTTGACTCCGTCATTCTCAGGTTCGATCCCTGAATCCCCAGCCATTTCATGAGTCATTAGCTCAGCTGGTAGAGCACCTGACTTTTAATCAGGGTGTCGTAGGTTCGAATCCTACATGACTCACCATTTTTCCTTATAGCTTTACCCATGCGCGTGTGGCGGAATTGGCAGACGCACCAGACTTAGGATCTGGCGTTTCACGACGTGGGGGTTCAAGTCCCTCCACGCGCACCATAAACACAAATTGAGCCATTAGATCAAAGAATCTGATGGCTTTTATAATTGTCCAAAATGCACATTACCGTATACGACACATTTGGAGTGCGTAATAGGAATACAACGTATAGATACATAGAAATCCTTTGTTTTCAACACTTTGTGTCGCGGCGGGCGTGCGCCGGAATGAGGGGGGGCAAAAGCAATTATAGTTGAAAAAAAAAAATTTATTATAAAAAAAAAAATTTTTTTTTAAAAAATTTTTGTGGCCCCCCCCTCGCCCGCGCCTGTCCGCGGCGACAACGCATTTCTTCTTGCAAAGTCATGCTTTTAGCGTAAATCCGGGACATTATTAATGTGACTGCCACAGTCGCTTTTCAACCTATGCAGTTTATGGTCGTATATAAGCGGAACAATGTCATTTGTTATGTCCTGGAGTGAGGCTTTTTTGGCGGAAGTAAACGATAAGGGAATCACGGTTGTAAAAATATGTCCGGGATCTACCGAATAACTTGTTTGAGGTTATGGGGACACTCATCGTTGCTCCCTGTTTTGCAACCATTTAACCGTCCCAATGAAGCCTGCTAGTCCTGTTATGAATACCAGAAAATAACTAATGCCCATCAAGGGGAAAAGAGCTACTCCGTTTTCCTTCAAATGCAAAGCAGGAACAGACCAAGGTAGATAAGCACCAATAGCGGTTGGCCCGATTACCAGTGCCAGCATCAAAGTTGTAAAAGCAAAGCCGATCGGTACCAGATAACCGCGCGAAATGCAGGCCAATAGGGCAAGAGGTGCACTTATAGATAGGTGAAGAATTCCAATTGTAAGTATCAGGAAAAAATAATGCTGTACAGTTGCTGATGAGAATCCAGGTAGTCCAGATGCGAAACCAACTATTACGGCGTATGCTAAGCTGATCAGCATCATCACAATACACCAGAATACAATTGCGGTATATTTGGCAATTGCTATTTTACCGCGCGATATAGGCAGCACTAGCAGATCCTTAAGTGTTCGATCGGAATACTCACGGCCAAATGTCCAGCTTGTTATCAATCCAAATCCCAGCAGCCCAAATACGGATGCATACAAAAACGCAATCTTTTCAAAAAAGGAAGACCAATCGGACTGCCCCAGGAACAACGTGATAACGAACAAGGTGAACAGAAGCGTCCCCCATAAAACAAAGGATCGACGCAATTTATAAATCTCAACGCTGCAGGCTGTCAACAACTGTCTCATTCGTTGTTCCCTCCTCGAGCTCTGATTACTTTGAAAAAATAATGCTCCAGATTCTCTTCTTCAATTTTAAGCATGGCGAGCGGCACTTCATGATGCACAAGCAATTTCGCAATATGTTCGGGATGATTAACGGCATGATCATCCGTTAGCGCTAGGCAGTTATTCGAAGTCGAAAGTACCGTATACCCAGAGTCAGATAGAATAGATAGAGCCTTCCAAGCATCCTTCGTTCCGATCATCAACTGCTTTCGGCGAATTGCTTCAAAGTCTTTTGTTGTAAGTTCCTCCAGGAGTACACCCTTGTGAATAATACCGATTCGAGAAGCCAATTTGGAGATTTCCTCAAGGATATGGCTCGATATAAAGACGGTAACACCATGTTGAGTTGCTAGAGTTTTAAGCATTTCACGTATTTCTACAATTCCCGCGGGGTCAAGCGCATTGGTTGGTTCATCAAGAATCAGAACGTCCGGTTTATGAATTAATGCTTTGGCCAATCCAAGCTTTTGCGCGTTGCCCAGTGACAAATCTTTGGCCTTGGTATTCGCGTATTCAGCCAATTTTAATTGCTCCATCATATCGTTAACTGTCCTTGGAACCATTAATCCTCGCAACCTGGCCATCAAGTTCAAGTTTTCCCTAACTGTAAACTGGGGATAAGCATAAGGGACTTCCACCATATAACCTACCCGTCTGGACAAGTCGAAATTCCGGTTGGTCCATCGCTGACCGAATAGATATACTTCTCCGGAAGAAGGCTTGCTCATGCCGAGAAGGGCACGGATAGTTGTCGTTTTCCCGGCGCCGTTTAACCCCAGGAAGCCATAGATTTCTCCCTTCTTAACGGAAATCGAAACCCCATCCACTATGACTTTATTTCCGTATTGCTTTGTCAGGTTAACGGTTCGAATAATATCTTCCATAGTAACAGTCCCTCCATAGCCTTGATTGAATGCATTCTATAAAAGAGCCGGCGGCATCTGAGAATGCCCGCCAGCCTGGCTCAAATCAAATAGCGCGATAAATAGAGTTCAAGTATTGTGGAATCGATGAAGTGTCCTCAATAGGGGTGCGTAGCGCAATATAACCATCGGGACGAATCAATATGAGTTCTTCGTTTGTTACATCGTATACTCGATAGGCATTTCCTGCCGTGTCGATTATGCCTTTGGCTTCCCCCGCATGGGAGGGCAGAATGCAATGCACGTGGAGTTCGTCGTAAGTGAAGTTCTCCAAAGAAGGATGATCTGAGCAATTTACAAAAGCTAATAGCGTCCAGTGTGGGCCGCGGAACAGGTCAAAAGCACTTCCAGCGAGCCCTGTGCCTTGAAGACTCTCGGCATTAGGAGCACGATCTCCGGGCAATGAACGGGTAACATTCGTTCGAGCAGACGGACGGGTAAGAGAACTTGACCGGTAAGAAATGAGAAGTCCGCTCGTCAGATCGTCGGATATGGCGCTTAAGGATTGGGACAACGCTATGCTTTCAGTCGCCGTTCCTACGACCCTTTCCATCTTCTTTGTGCTGTCCTCAAGCACGGCTCGAGCTACGGGGTGGCGCTCCTCATTATACGTGTCGAGCAAGGCGGGGCCTGCTCCTCGTATGACGGCTGTCAGCTTCCATCCGAGGTTGTAAGCATCTTGTATCCCCGTATTCATGCCTTGGCCGCCGGCCGGCGAATGAACATGAGCGGCATCGCCAGCAAGGAAAACTCTGCCGTTGTGGTAACATTCAACCATGCGGACGTTGATCCGGTAGATGGATAGCCATGAGGCATCCGTGAGCCGGACACGTCCGGCGCCTGCTCGCCGGTCAATCATGGCTTGGTACTCTTCTAGTGACGGCTTCTCCGGTTCTTCGATTTCTGCTGCAATTGTAGCCTGAAGTTGCCAAATGTCCGAATTCGGCAATGGTGTCACCCCGACCATCCCCTCTGGAGATGTCCAGATATGGATATGGTCACGATCCAGCCCCTCCAAACGTACATCGCCAAGGTACCACCGCTCATGATCGTGTGTTTCCCCAATCAGCGGCAAATGAATAAACTTGCGGATATTGCTTTTGCCCCCGTCAGCGCCAACTACATATCGGGCGCGAATTTGCTCTTCTCCTTGTGGTGTATTCACGATTACCGTTACGCCATCCGAATCCTGAACAAGCCCAACTGCTTCCACGCCCAACTCAACTTGACCGCCAAGCAACGCATATCGGTCGCGCAATGCTTTTTCCACATCAAACTGAGCAATCCAGACCGGATCACGATAAGGTGTCTCAAGTTCGGCGCTGGCTGCCACGGTAATAGCCGGCTTGTCCACGCTTCTGCCATCTGGGGTATAATAACGGACAGGCAAATCCACGACGCCTGTGTCAACAAGGTAGCGAACGGCCCCCAAATCATCGATGACTTCAAGCGAGCGGGGCTGGATTCCTTTGGCGCGAGATGCTACGTTATACAAGGTGCTTCGTTCAATAATGCGATGGTCTACGTTTCGACGGCCAAGGTCGCACGCAAGTGTAAGTCCGGTTGGTCCGGCTCCGACAATGAGAACATCAACAAAAGATTGCATGGTTTTCATGGATAAAACCCTCCTTGATTATTGCTTTGTTATGCCACAAATGATATACTACACCGTATAGTGTAATTTGTAAAGCGAAACAACGAGTTTTGAATTATTTGCTCATACTAGGGGGAAACTTGAGAATGGATCATACGGAAAACAAGAAAATCCGCAAAGGCTCTTCAGACAAACGAGCTAAAATTATTGCGGCGGCACGAGACCTGTTTCTTTCAGAGGGGTTTGATCGTACCAGCGTCGATACGGTCGCAGCTAAAGCGGGAGTTTCCAAACGGACAGTTTATGATTATTATGGGGACAAACAGAACTTATTGCTCACTGTTCTCGAAGAAACCAGTTCGGCGGTTCTGGACATGATTGAGCAAGGAATTTCAGACCACCTCAGGGAATTCAAGGATTTGAATCAGGCGCTCATCTTATTTTGCGAACAAATTGTTGATTCTGCGAATGGTTCGTCCGATTACACCGCTTTGATCCGTCTAGTTCTGACGGAAGCCGCGAATCTGCCAGCCTTATTCCTAGAAAGGCTGGACAACGCGACGGAAGAGGGGATTATCAGGAGGTTTACAGAGTTTGGACAAACCGGATTACTCAATGTGCCCGATCCTGAAATGGCTACAAAGCACTTCGCTGCATTAACGTTTTTGTTGGTATTCAATCAACCTAGAAAAACTGGGACTTTGGAGGAGGAACAAACCAAACGTATAATTACTGAAGGTGTACGCGTCTTTCTTTGCGCCTATGGACAACACACCGTTCAAAATAAATGATCTGACGGCCTGTTCGAACGTAATTTGCTGGTTTTGCGGCTCGACGGATTGCTCAGGAGACTGCAAGCTATTGTTTCGACGCGCCATTGTTATTCCGCCTCCTGTTCAGCGGATTGCAGTAAAAACTCAAAAGGGCTGGATTTTTGATGCTGCAGATGAATGTCGTTGCCGAAAAATGCGATATAGCGGCGAGTCATATCCAACGTGGAATGCCCCAAAATATATTGAAATGTAAGGAGATCGCCGCCATTGAAAAGGTACATTTTTGCCATTGTGTGTCGGAAGGTATGGCAGGAGCCCCGAACACCTTTTAGTGCCACTTTTTTGCAATGGTCACGAACGATTTTTTCAATGGCTGCTTTTTGCAATGTTTTGTTGTTCAAGGTAATCCAGAATCTTCAAATGGTAGTGTACCGCGTTCCTGTATGAACCGTATAAGTGCTTTAGCGCACGTCATTTGAATCGGTACGTTCGGTAAAGGTGACCAGCATTTGATTTTGGGCTTTCATCACCTTAAGTCCTTCTGCCAGATTGGTTCCCATATTGCCGTCTTTCCATAAAAATTTGAAGAAGCCTTAGCAGGTACGGATGAGACCGTTCGTGGTGTTGGCCGTGAGTTTTCATGGAATAAATCATCCTTTCCTCGGGAAGGATTAGTGAGAAAAAGATTAGCGCGAAGACTGCTTATCGGTTGCACTAAGCAATAGGGAATATGCACTCGCTAAATCTGTGCAAAAATCGATGTTTTGGATTTCGAAAAAAAGTTTGCAATCGGCGAGAAAACTTGATATTATAACAATTTTCGCTAAAACGAGCGGAATGAATCACCGCCTAGGTACTCACCAATCTTAGGATCTGGCGTTTCACAACGTGGGGGTTCAAGTCCCTCCACGCGCGCCATTTAATTAAATTCAACCCTTTTTATCTGAAAAAGATAAGAAGGGTTTTTTGATGTTTTTTATCAAGGTCCTTCCTCCAATTTATCCAGTAAAGTACGCCCGATTTTCCATGTTGCTTGTAGGTTTGATTGTGTATAATGGCATAGCAGTGAGAATTACTATCAATGAAGAAACAGAAAAGGGTGAGTTCGGTGGTAAATGGAACAAGGAAATACACGATTAGGTTAGCAACGCTGCTTATAGGATGTCTAATCGTTCTCGCAGGCTGTGGTACAGCGGCAAATTCGGGATCGGAATCAACAGCGTCTCCAGCACAACAGACAAATGCAGCGACGGGGCAGGAGCCAGCTGACGCTTCTAATACACGTATAGTCACTGACTCATACGGAGAGAAGGAAATTCCGGCTAATCCGCAGCGGATTTTTTCAGTGAGCGCTACTACGCCATTGCTGGCACTAGGTATTACGCCGATTGGCGGCTTGAATTATGAAATTACACCGGATTATTATTTAAATAGTTATAAAGATCAAATTACGATCGCTGGAGATTATCCGATTAATTATGAGTCGGTTTTGGAATTGAAGCCGGATATTATTATTGCTTCTTCCTTTGTTGAAGCCGATGTCGTTGACCAGCTCAGCAAAATTGCACCTACGGTTATTTATCCATGGGGAGTAAATTTGTATGAGCAGCTGAAGTTCATAGCCGGTATTGTAGGGAAAGAAGCAGAGGCCGAGCAGTGGATTAAGCAGCATGAGGAGAAAGCGGCGAAATACAAGGAAGAGATTAAGCAGTATGTTGAGCCAGATGAGACAGTTGCTGCGATTCAAATTTTTAAAAACTCGTTCCAGGTAGCCGGCAATCGCAACATGGGACATGTGCTTTATGATTTGCTGGGGCTTAAACCGCTGCCATCCATTCAGAAGCAAATTGATGATAGCGAAGATTATTTTGTGTATACCGATTCACTATCGCTTGAAAAACTGCCGGATTATGATGCGGATCGGTTGATCGTAAAGGTAGATATTACACAGCCGGGTTCGGAGCAATTTTTTGAAGAAATGCAGCAATCGGCGATTTGGAAAAGTCTTTCCGCAGTGAAAAATGGCAAAGTATATATCGTACCGCATGATAAATGGTGGTCCTATACGTTGTTTTCGACCGACGCTTTGCTGGATGAAACGATGCAGTTATTCAAAAAATAAACGAACAGCTGGCAATGAAGCTTTCCTGATTCAATGGGAAAGCTTTTTTTTTATAAATATAGGAAAGGATATGGTTTTTCCATCCTTTCTCTATGTTTCTACGCGAAACGGAAGCTTTGCCGCCAAAGGATGGCTTCAGCCGTTTACGCTTGGGCATTTTTCCGCTACAATAAAATGATAGCATTTTTGAGAACGGTTATCATAATGGGAGGGGAACAAGGTCAAATGGCGGATATGGATGAACACCTAGATGATTTGCAGCTCCGCTGGGTTCAGATTACTAAGGGCTCATGTACTGAAGGGATACCAGCGCTTTCCCAAAACGCTATGGCATATACGTTATTGGCCATAACGCAAGGAACGGCAGCTGTGTTGTTCCAAGGACATCCTATATTGCTTCAGCCAGGCACCTGTGTTCTGTTTGAGCCCAAGTCAACTATAGAGGTCGGTGGAACGGTGGATGGACGGATTCAGTATTATTCGCTTGAGTTTGAAGCCGCTTCCACTAGTGTTGAAGAGGCTGGCAAGGAGCTGCTTTCCTTTGCCTTGGGCTATCCCTTCTTCATAAAGCCGTTTGCCCCATTCATGGACGTTATGGATTCATTGTTTGATTTACGAACGGCTGTGAGCGGAATGGAGCGATTTAAGCGCAATATTAACCTGCAGGAGGCCATTTATTTATTTGCTGCCGCCGCTGCGGCTTCTAACGACTCCAGGGATGCGGAGCATGCCGTACAACGAACGATTTTATATATGAAGGAATACTATAAAAGCAAAATAATACTGCCGGAGCTCGCGAATTTAGCGGGTGTGGGTATACGACAGTACACTCATTTGTTCAAGCAGGTGACGGGAGCAAGCCCGATGGATTATTTGGGCAAGCTGCGCATGGACCGGGCTAAGAAGCTGCTGCTGGTCGCTTCGAATGATATGGTCACAGTAGCCAGCCATGTTGGCTTCAAGGATGAATTTTATTTTAGCCGAAAGTTTAAGCAGCAGGTGGGCGTATCACCCCGGGTATATATGCAGACGAGAGAGCCCCGGGTTATTGGCCTTCTCTATACGTCGCATTTGCTTGCCCTTGGTCATGTGCCTGTAGGTGCCCCCGATTACCATCTATTCGAAAATTATTATGTGCGTGAGCATGCAAGAGCAATGACCCCGTTCAAATGGGAACCATGTGACATGGATGCTGTTCGAGCTATGAAGCCTGACTTGATTTTAGGTTATGAGCATATGCTGTCTGAGGAGCAGGAGCAGCTTAGCCAACTAGCCGAGGTTATTCCTATCGATTGGCATACCCAGGACGTATATGGGCAGCTGCGACAAATTTCAGCCATTGTTGGCAAGCGGAAACAGGAACGAGAATGGATGGAACGGCATTTGGCTAAAGCGGATCAAGCGAGGGAACGGGTCCAGCGTCTTATTGGTGGCAAGGAGACATGCGCCGTGCTGGTCATGGAAAGCGATACATTCAGAGTAGTAGGGGGCCGAAATATGGGACATGTTTTTTTTCAGACACTTGGCCTCAATCCCCATCCGCTTGTGAAGCAGCATATGGAGGCGGGAGCGCCGTTTATTTTTTCCGAGCCTAAACCGTATCATGAGCTGTCAAAATACGACGCCGATCGGCTCATTATTATGGTCAACCCGAAGGATAAAGGGGCTCCAGAAGCTTTTAAGCGGTTGATAATGTCCGAACGATGGCAAAATCTCGCGGCAGTCCGCAGTGGCAGCATGCACATAGTTCCTTTTAACAAATGGTGGGTGTACTCGCCGCTGGCCATTGATGGGCAGCTTGATGAGGCGGTTGCCCTTTTGCACAACGAAGATGTAGGTTAATGAGTAAAACTATATATAGAAATGAGTTGATCATGATGTGGCCTGAAACGATAGACGTGCTGCTTAATCACCGCTCCATACGGAAATTCAAATCGAACCCCATTCCACAGCCGACACTGGCAAAAATAATAGAGGCGGCGCAGCAGGCTTCTACCTCAAGCAGTATGCAGTGCTTCACGGTAATCAACGTGAGTGACCGCGATAAGCGGAAACAGCTGGCCGAGCTTTCCGGCAACCAGGCGTATATTGAGGAATGCCCAGTATTTCTCGTCTGGTGCGCGGATCTGTTCCGTTATGAACAGGCAGCCAAGCTTCATTTTGAGGGCGATATGACGAGCACGGTTGAAAATTTTATCGTTGCCACAGTCGATACTGCGCTGGCAGCTCAAAATGCAGCAATCGCGGCAGAATCGCTTGGCTACGGAATTGTCTATATTGGCGGTATCCGCAACAATCCGCAGGAGGTTTCAGCGCTATTAGGGCTGCCATCGCATGTGTACCCCGTATTCGGAATGTGCATGGGGGAGCCGGATCAAGCGCCGCTGACGCGTCCAAGACTGCCGCAGCAGGCGATTTTGCATGAAGACAGCTATGATCAGAAAGCAGTGGAAAGCGGCATTCGGGAGTATGACGAGACGATTAGGCAGTATATGCTGGAGCGGTCAGAAGGAAAACTGAATACGAGCTGGTCCGAATCAATGGCGGCCAAAATCAATCATCCGCGTCTGCATATGGGCGAGTTTCTCCGCAGCAAAGGCTTCTTGCAACAATAAGAAGCCGTTAGGCGGGGTTTGGGCTGTGCAAATTTATTTTAGCCTTAACAATTGCTTTATTTTCATTGACTTTATACGTGAGAACGATTATCATTAATTATTGAATGATACTGATAATAGTTATCATGCTTAATGAATGATAAGTCGTGTGTTTTTAAAATATAAGCATTTATAAGTTTCACACTTATAATGGGCTTATATTTCAACGCGAAACGGTAGCTTTGCCGCCAGAGGACGGCGACAACCGTTTCACCTTGAAATATAGGAAAGGGTAACCTAACGCTATCCTTTCTCTCTATTTTTCGGAATGAAACGCGCCGCGCCGCCAGAGGATAGCGATAACCGTTTCACCTTATATAATAAAATCAGCAAAAAACCCGTATAAGCGGGCATCGGAAGGAGCGTGCATGTCACATGATTCGCCTCACAACATCGAATCTCGACATTGCTTATGATGAACGGTTAATCGTTCAAGATCTGAATATTGCTATCCCACAAGGAAAAATTACTGCGTTGGTAGGGTCTAACGGTTCGGGTAAATCGACGATTTTGAAAACGATGGCTCGTCTGATGAATCCATCTGCAGGCAGCGTATTGCTGGATGGGAAGTCGATTCATAAGCAAGCGACGAAGGAAGTGGCGAAGCAGCTGGCGATTTTGCCGCAAAATCCGACTGCTCCAGATGGTCTGACTGTATCTGAGCTTGTATCGTATGGACGTTTTCCTTATCAGAAGGGCTTCGGCTCTGTGAGCAAGGATGACCGTAAAATTATTCAATGGGCGATTGAAGCGACAGGAATGGTTGATTTTGCAGACCGTCCGGTTGACCAACTGTCTGGCGGACAACGCCAGCGTGCCTGGATCGCGATGTCTTTGGCGCAAGAAACGGATATTTTATTTTTGGATGAGCCAACCACGTTCCTTGATATGGCGCATCAGCTCGAAGTATTGCATTTGCTTGAGAAGCTTAACGAGGTTAATAACCGGACGGTCGTTATGGTTGTCCATGACTTGAACCACGCTTCGCGTTATGCGCATCACATGATCGCGATTAAAAAAGGCAGTGTCGTTGGCGAAGGCTCGCCGCAACAGGTTATGACACCGGAGATTTTGCGCGAGGTGTTTAACATTGAAGCGGATATTATGCCTGATCCGCGTACCGGTGTTCCGCTGTGCATGCCGTATGCGCTCGCAGGCGAGTCGGCTGCATCCAAAGTCATTCTTGATAAGAAACCGGCATTAGCTGGAGTCGTATAGTTGGTCATCAAACCGTGCTGGAAGGAGCACGGTTTGATGTTTTTATGGCGAGACATGCAGCGAAGGAAAGCTCAGCACGAGGAAAAAAGTTTTTTTTGAAAAAGAGCAAATAACAGTTGCAATTCCCTCCGCAACATGATATATTATTACTTGTCGCCGCGATGAAATACTTGAGAAATACAGGCGGAAATATAATGCGGACGTGGCTCAGTGGTAGAGCATCGCCTTGCCAAGGCGAGGGTCGCGAGTTCGAATCTCGTCGTCCGCTCCATATTGTGTGCCCTTAGCTCAGCTGGATAGAGCGTTTGACTACGAATCAAAAGGCCAGGAGTTCGAATCTCTTAGGGCACGCCATTTCTTTACAAAAGAATCGTCTGTCGGGACGTAGCTCAGCTTGGTAGAGCACCTGGTTTGGGACCAGGGGGTCGCATGTTCAAATCGTGTCGTCCCGACCATTATTTGCGGGTGTAGTTCAATGGTAGAACTTTAGCCTTCCAAGCTAATAGCGTGGGTTCGATTCCCATCACCCGCTTAACGAAGAGAAAGACTTGAAACCCTTGTGCAGCAGGGGTTTTTTGCTTGCTGTTTTTTCAAATTCGGACGAGTACTTTTGGTCTATGGGGCAGATCGTGGGGCAAATCTCAGCTTTTTTGGTTTTAATGCCTCTAATTACGAAGAAAGCCTTGCGGCATGCAAGGCTTTTTGTTATGGGATATTTTAGATCCATTGTTAGGTCGTGGCGTGGGATTGTCATTATTTGTAGAAAAGTGGAGGTAAAGAGCGGAGCAATGTTGTATAATTTGTTAATTACATACTTGAAGCGAAGGGAATGATTGTTAATGGTAAAAGCGATTGTAAGTTTAGTTGATGGATTGAATTTGAAGGACCCGGAGGCACAACTGGAGATTACATTTGATAACGAATATTTGATTATCGTAGAGCATGCTTATAAAGGCTTTAAAAGAAATGTGGAAAACACATTCAAAATTCCATTGGCTAACTTTCTTGAATCAACGCTGACAACAGACAAGGACATGGGAGAGGTTCAAAAAAGTGTAATCGGCCGTGGAATTGTCGGTGGACTTATTTTTGGTCCAGCAGGGCTGGTATTAGGTGGCATGTCGGGCATCGGTACAAAAAAAGGGAAAACGTTGCAAGTATATATCGTATCTTACGTATCCTCTTCGGGAGACATTAATAACATTACCTTCAAAATGCCGCTTCCAATGGTTAGTGTTACCCGGAAATTTGACCAGGTATTAAAAAAGAACATGCAATTGGTTCTAAGAAGTGAGGCTGCTTTAAAAATATTAGGTGATATGGAAGATCAAAAATCAGGTCCATCAGAAACGATCTTATAATTTCTACCCTCATTCCGCCTAAAGTAATGGAGGTCTGATAAATATTGAAGCAGAACAAATATGATGAGTCCTCTTTTTTCACAAATTATAGCCAGATGGCTCGTTCGATTGGGGGACTGGACGCCGCTGGAGAATGGTCGTTCTTTCGGCAAATGCTTCCGGAGCTGGCTGGTACAAAAGTACTCGATCTAGGCTGCGGGTTTGGCTGGCATTGCCGCTATGCGCGGGAGCAACTGGCCCGCTCGGTTGTTGGGATTGACCTTTCGGGCAACATGCTGGAACGGGCAAAAGAAATGACGGACGATGAGCAGATTGAATATCGCCAGCTTGCGATTGAGGACATCGATTTTCCAGCAGAGGAGTTCGATATCGTTATTAGCTCGCTTGCGCTGCACTATGTGGAGCAATTGGGTGACCTTTTCAAGAAAATCCATCATTGCTTGGCGCCAGGCGGAGCTTTTGTATTTTCAGTCGAGCACCCGGTGTTCACTGCGCTTGCGGGGCAGGACTGGCATTATGGGGTAGAAGGGGAAAAGCTGCATTGGCCGCTTGATGATTATCATCGGGAGGGCCTGCGCCATTCCAGATTTTTGGAGCATGATGTCGTTAAATACCATCGTACGGTTTCAACTTATATGAACCTTTTGCTTGAATCCGGGTTTGAGCTTAAACAGCTTTCGGAGCTTGCGCCAACGAAGGAGTTGCTGGATAGCCATCCAGCTTGGCAGGAGGAAATGCGCCGTCCGATGTTTTTATTAGTTTCAGCGGTGAAGAAATAGAAAAATATAATGAAAGACATTTGCTGCAAATGCAAGCAGCTGCCCAATCAAAAGAGACGTTTGCTCTGTGTAGAACAGAGCAGGCGTCTTTTTTTTGATCTAGAGGGGGGTGAAGTAGACCGAGAGGAGGGAAGGGGATAAGCGATATGGCGACGGGTAGTTCATCCCGAACACCCGTATCAAGGCTGCATGAGCTCCTGTACGCGCTTAATCAATCGGGATCGCGATGTATATGCCAGTTCCCCAGCCAAGCTTGCTGCGGATGGTTAAACCGAAGGTTTTGCCATAGGTAAGCTTCAATCTTTTTTGCGTATTAAACATGCCGATATGCTGGGATTGCTCCAGGCTGCTTTCCAGCTGGGTTCGCAAATAAGCGAGCCTTTCAGCCGTTACGCCTATGCCGTTGTCGACGACGGAGAGCAGCAGCCGCGCACCGGACACCCGTGCTTTCACTCGGATTAGGCCAAAGCTGTCCTTTTCTTTTATGCCATGATATAGGCTGTTTTCAATGAGCGGCTGGAAGGTCAGCTTGAGCACATGATATTTGAGCGCTTTGTCATCTACGTCCCAGCTGACATCAAATTTGTCCTTGTAGCGTGTGCGGAGAATGGCGATATAGGGCAGCGTTTGATTGATTTCTGTTTGCAGCGATACCATGCCCGAGCCGCCTTCGAGCGAATAGCGCAAAATATCGGATAAGTTCTCGATAATATCGGTCATATCATTAGGGCCACCGGTCAGCTTGCTCGCCTTCCAATTGAGCGTTTCTAGAGTATTAAAGAGAAAATGGGGATTGATTTGCGCATGAAGCGCTTCGAATTCCAGCGTTTGCAGCAAATATTTTCGCTCGGACAGCTGTACCTTTAGAAAATTATGCTCAATGAAATGGTTAAGCGTATTTTGCAAAATGTAGCCAAAAACATCCTTAGAGTAACGAGGCAGAGGCGGAAGCGGGCGGCCGCTCTTGGCGAAATCCAAAATCGTGACAATCGCCTTCAGATTGCTGTAGTTTTTACGAGTCAGCCAGTAGGCCAGCATAGTGCCGATTGCGAACGAAATGATCAGCAGCACTAATGTAGTCAGCTTGAGCCCATTCGGAATGACATATAAGGAGTCGCTAGGCACGCTTGAGAGAAAGGTCCATTGATATTTTTCGGAAGCCAGCTTGTTCAGCACCTGCGTTTCGCCATTGACCTTCATGGAGAAGAAGGAGCTGTCTGTCCGGTAAATCGTCTCAGCATCTTCGGCGGTCAGCTTATAGTCCGGATGATTGCGAAAAATAACGTTATTGTCACGGTCCAAAATAAAGATGCTTTGCCCTTGCAGCGTATCCAGCTCGTTTAGGCTTTGCGTAATGTAATCAGGCTTAACATTGAGGACAATGATGCCATCGTTGTCGGCGGCTACGGAAATGCGGCGGAACATTGTAATGACATTCGTCTGCACGGTGGACTGGCCAGTTGTTGGACGGATGACGGGCCGGCTTTCCGCCCACATCAGCTCATCTAAAGGGTGGCTTTGATAGCTGCTGTACCAGTCCGAATCGTAAAAGTCATTCAGCTCGACCAGGCCGCCAGTCGTTGAGGAAATAAACCGCTTGCGGTCATTATTTAAATAAATATAAATCGAATCAATATAAGGCTTGCCGATGGAGGGCGAATCGATAAAGTTTTTGAGCGAGGCAAGCTGATCGTAATCGACGGGCTCGGGAAATTCTTTGGTCATCATATTTTTCAAATTCGTAAACTGAAGCGCGCTGGCGACAATATGCAGATTCAGCGTATCTAGCTCGTTAAAGATCAGCTCGATATTGCCTTTCGTCTGCTTCAGCAGATTCATATTGTTATTGTTGATTTCCTTCGTTATATATTGCGAAATGAGGAACGTGGACAATGTGCCAAGCACCAGCAGCGGTACAAGCATTGGGATAAGAAAAGTAAACAGATTGCGGGCGAAAAATTTAAAATACACCTTGGTCATTCCAATCGCCTGCCATCCATATTGCGGTATTCTCTAGGCGTTTCTCCAAAATAGCGGCGGAACGTGCGCGTGAAGTTTTTGGCATTGCTATAGCCAACCAGCTCGCTAATTTCATACGTTTTATAGGAAGGGTCCTTAAGCAGCTCGGCCGCTTTGTTCATACGGACCGCCGTTAAATAATCGGAGAAGTTTTCACCCGTCTTCTGCTTAAAATATTTGCTTAAATAGTAGGGGTTCATATATACGACATTAGAGGCATTTTCCAAGGAGGCTTCCTTGTAATGGCATGAAATATAATGCTTAATTTTATCAATCGCTGTTTCGGGTGCCGGCTGTTCTTCGGTTTGAGCATCTTCTGACGGCTCCGATTGCTGCTCGAGCAAAGCCTTGAGATCTAGGTCCTCTTTAAGGCGTTCGAAAACTTTATTGATTTCGCTGTATTTTGTCGGCTTTAATAAATATTGCTTCACGCCATAGTTTAGCGCCTGCTGGGCCAGCTCAAATTCCCGGTGGCCGCTGAGCAGCACAACGCTTACGCTTGAACGCTGCTCAAACAGCTTGCGGGCAACTTCAATTCCTCCCATCTGCGGCATTTTAATGTCGCACAGAAGCACGTCCACGGGCTTCTCCGCCATATATTCGAGCGCATGCAAGCCATTTGCTGCTTGTCCCACTACCTCGAAGCCAATATGATCCCAAGGAATGTACTGGCTTAATCCATTGCGAATTTCAATCTCATCATCAGCGATCAACAGCTTATACAAAGGGCAGCCCCCTTTTCCAAAGTAAGATATTATGTTATGTTAAGTGACATTATAGCATTGCGTAAACAGATATTCTATGAAAAATGACTGGGTAATGAGCGATTTTATTCGTTTTGGACAATAGGAGAAGGAAGGTTAGTGTCAAAAATGGAGGCGGAATATTGAAAAATGATACCTTTCAGCCTTGCCTGTGCTAGAAATACGTTAAAAAAGGAGAGTAATTCACAAATGCAGTCCCTGTTTATGCTTTAGGTTCTATTGTTACAATTATGTTATGTAATTTAACGTTGAATCTGGAGGTGCTGGGGCATGCTGAAGCAGGGTTTGGATATAAGCGACATGATTGAGCTTAAGAAGCCATTGTTCACGGCGTTAAGCGATCAAATTTGGGCACTTGCCGAAACACGTTTTGAAGAGCACCAATCGGCTGAGCTGCTGTGCAAGGCGCTTGAGGAGGAAGGCTTTCGAGTCGAGCGGAGTGTCGGCGGCATAGAAACGGCCTTCATTGGCAGTTACAGCTATGGCGAAGGAGCGCCTGTACTTGCGATATTGGGCGAGTTTGACGCACTCGCAGGGCTGAGCCAGCACAAGGGGCTGTCGGAAGAGCAGCCGGTTGAGCCGGGGGGCAATGGGCATGGATGCGGCCATAATCTGCTCGGCACGGGCTCGCTGGCTGCGGCTGTTGCGCTGCGCCATTATATGGAGCAGAACGGGATTGCCGGAACGGTACGCTATTATGGCTGTCCAGGCGAGGAGGGCGGCTCGGGCAAAGCGTTTATGGCGCGAGAGGGCTTATTCGATGATGCGGATATGGCGATTTGCTGGCATCCGGGCGGCTTGAACGGCATTATGCCGGGGAACTCCCTCGCCAACTACCAAATTTATTATAAATTTAAGGGCCGCTCCTCCCATGCAGCAGGCAGTCCGCATTTAGGCAGAAGCGCGCTCGATGCGGTCGAGCTGATGAATGTGGGCGTGAACTATTTGCGCGAGCATATCATCCCGGAAGCCAGAGTGCATTATGCGGTGACGAACGCGGGCGGCATTTCGCCGAATGTTGTGCAAGGGGCGGCGGAGGTGCTGTACCTCATCCGGGCGCCGGAAACGCCGCAGGTAGAGGAAATCTATCAGCGTGTATGCAATATTGCAAGAGGGGCCGCGCTGATGACAGGCACCGAGGTCGAAATCGTGTTCGACAAGGCCTGCTCTAATTTGGTGCCGAACTATACGCTTGGCCGTGCTATGCATAAGCAGTTCGAACAACTGGGGATGCCTGTATTTTCCGAAGAGGAGCAGCGCTACGCCCGTGCGATTCGCGCTACGCTGTCGGAGGCGGACAAAGCGAGCGTTTCTATTAAGGAGGTTGCAGGAAAGGATTTATGCGACATTTTGCTGCCCTTTGATGAGCGGGAGGGCGGGAGCCGAATGTCGGGCTCGACGGATGTAGGCGATGTCAGCTGGATTGTGCCAACGGTGCAATGCTTCACCTCCTGCGTCGCCATTGGCACGCCCTTCCATACGTGGCAGGTCGTCGCACAGGGCGCCTCGTCCATCGGTCATAAAGGCATGCTGCACGCCGCCAAGGTGATGGCGATGACCGGACTCGAAGCGCTGCAATCGCCTGGGCTTATTGCGGAGGCGAAGGCGGAGCTGAAGGAGCGGCTGCAGGGTGGAGCTTATGAATGCCCAATACCTGCATATGTAAAACCATCGGCGAAAAAGTAACAACGATAGGGGCGCGTGACAACGTAACAGGAGTAATAAAGCAATGGCAGCGAAAAGCAAAGCAAAGGGCAATCAAAAAGGCTGCGAAGCTCGTTAGGATAGGGCGCGTGCAGCCTTTTTGCAATTAAGCTTTTATCATCAGGAGCATGAGGCGCTGCGGGCAAAGCCGCATTTGATGCGGCGCTTGCCTTGCTGCCCCTGTGCGCTCACGGCATAGGCTGCCGCCAAAGGAGAGAGGGATATGCCCGCTTCGCGTAAGGAAGCAACAGGAGAATTTTCGGAAGGCTCGTTTTGGCCGATTATGACAGCGATATTTTTCGGAGCGTTTTTATCCGTATTGGCTATATCCTCGATTAATGTGGCGATCCCTGTGCTTATGAACCATTTTCAGGCGGAGCTAAGCACCGTGAAATGGACATTGACGGGATTTATGCTGGCTAATGGCATTATTGCTCCGGTGACGGGCTATTTAGTCGATAAGCTAAGTGCGAAATATTTATACATTTTGGCGCTTGTCGGCTTCACGGTATCGTGCGCACTGTGCGCAGTGGCGTGGAGCATGGAGGCGCTGATCGTCTTCCGGCTGCTGCAAGGGCTGTTCAGCGGTTTGATTTTGCCTGTGACGATGACGATTATTTATCAGGTTATACCGCGGGAGCGCCAAGCCTTCGCCAGCAGCATGTGGAGCCTTTCCACCGTACTTGCGCCTGCGCTTGGGCCGACGTTGTCAGGGTGGCTCATTCAGTCGCTGTCCTGGCAGTGGGTGTTTTGGATGAATCTGCCCTTCGGCATTGCTGCGGTGGTTGCGGCTTGGAAGCTGCTTCCGCATTATCGCTTAAGCGAGCCGAAGCGGTTCGACAGCTCGGGCTTTGCGCTGGTCATTACATGCAGCTCCTTCCTGCTCATTGCGTTCAGTGAAATCGATCAATGGGGCTGGGGCTCTTGGAAAACAGTCGGGCTGCTGGTTGCCGGAATGCTGCTGCTGCTTGCCTTCATATGGCGGGAGAGAAATGCTGCGGAGCCGCTGCTTGATTTGTCCGTATTCAGCAACAGGCGGTTTGCGATGTGTCTCGTCGTCAGCAGCGTGCTTGGCATGTCCCTATACAGTGGATCATATTTGACCCCTGTCTTCCTCCAAACGATTCAATCGGCTTCTGCGATGGAGGCGGGACTGGTGATGCTGCCAGCTTCCATTGCCATGGCGGTTTTTATTCCGATAGCTGGAAAGCTGTATGGGCGTGTTGGCCCGGCGAGGCTAGTATTGACAGGCCTTTTGCTAATGGGGATTGGAACGCTTGCGATGTCGCGGTTAACGGTGGATACACCGCATAGCTACGTGATAGGCTGGATGATTGTTCGCAACATTGGCGTGGCGCTTGGCATTGTGCCTGTGTCTAATGCGGGGATGGAGCAAATTGCCCGCCAGATGACGGCTCATGCTTCATCGGCTAGCAATTGGGTGCGTCAGGCGAGTGCATCGCTGGCAATAGGCTTGTTTACGTCGCTGCTGTCGACGCGGCACATGGTGCATGTGGCGGAAAAGGGCCCACAAACACCAGATACGGGTACAGAACTGCAGGCCTACACGATGGCGATTAATGACGTCACGCTTCTGGCTGCTCTTATTGTATTTGCGGTTTTGCCGTTTTTATGGGTGCTGCGTCAGCGGAAGGAACCCGTTATTTTGCCTCCAGATCAAGCCTTCGTTTCTAAATAACACACTCTTAGGCGAATAGGCTCTCATATGAACATCCGAACAAAAAGCTTCCATGACTAGTTTTAGTCGTGGGAGCTTTTTTAAATAGCATTGGTCTCATGGAAAAGGCTGTAAAGGGATCTTCATTAGCTGTCTTGGGTGAAAAAGTATCTATTTTAGCTGAAAAAATGAAATAAAGATACCTATTGCCGTCAAGCCTCCAGCTTTATGCCAAGATATGAATCCAAATCATAAATCCAATGCCTACTAAAACGGCTCAAAATCCTGTTTAATTGACGTAAGGAAAGTTCACACGCAATTCGCGCTAGTGAATAACAGAGACAGGAAAAGGAGCTGACTGCTTTGAGCCCAACGAATAAGACGCATCATGCAGAACGTTTATCCGCAATTATTGACCAGAAACGAGAGGCATTCATTCGCCTGAGCGATGAAATTTGGGCATATGCAGAAACGCGTTATACGGAGCAGAAGTCGGCGGAGCTTGTCGCTGCCACCCTTGAGCAGGCAGGCTTCGACGTTGTGAGGGAAGCGGGCGATGTGCCTCATGCCATCGTTGGCAGCTTTGGCTCGGGTGCGCCGGTCATCGCCATCTTGGGCGAATATGATGCCTTATTTAATTTGAGTCAGCGCCCAGGCTTGACGGAGAAGCAGCCGATTGAGGCAGGCGGCAATGGACATGGGTGCGGACATAATTTGCTAGGTGCCGGGGCGCTAGCGGCGGCAGCAGCACTTCGGATTTACATGCTGGAAAATGGCTTGGCCGGCACGGTGAAATATTATGGCTGTCCAGCAGAGGAAGGCGGAGGCGGCAAAGCCTTTATGGCGAGGGCCGGGCTTTTCGACGGTGTAGATGCGGCATTGACTTGGCATCCTTCCACGCGCAATGGCGTGATGTCCTATGGCTTCCTCGCTACGTGCCAAGTGTATTACAAGTTCAAGGGACGCAGCTCCCATGCCGCTGCCAGCCCGCATCTGGGACGCAGCGCGCTAGATGCCGTGGAGCTGATGAACGTGGGCGCCAACTACTTGCGTGAGCATCTGGAGCAGGAAACGCGCCTGCATTATGCGGTTACGAATGCCGGCGGCATTTCGCCAAACGTTGTACAGGCGGAGGCCGAGGTGCTGTATAAGCTGAGAGCTCCGCTGAATGAGCAGGTGGCGCAAATGTATGAGCGTGTAACGAACATTGCCCGCGGCGCAGCACTGATGACCGAAACAGAGCTGGAAATCCGCTTTGACGCGGCTTCCTCGAATATGATTTTGAACACGGCGCTTGAAAAGGTGATGCAGCAAAATTTCGAACGGCTTGGCATTCCGCAGTTTGATGCGGAGGAAAAGGCGTTCGCCAGCCACATTCGCCAGACGCTGTCCCCGCAGGAGCTGCAAAGCGATAGGCAGCAGGGCGAGGATACGGAGCAGCCGCTGGCCGATAAGCTGGAGGCGTACAAGCCCAAAGCCGGCATCGTGCCCGGCTCGACGGATGTAGGCGATGTAAGCTGGCTTGTGCCGACAGCGCAGTGCGGAACCGCATGTCTTGCGCTTGGCACGCCGCTTCATACATGGCAGGTCGTCTCCCAAGGCGCCACGTCGATAGGACACAAAGGCATGCTGCATGCCGGCAAAGTTATGGCGGCGACGGCAGCGGAGCTTCTGCTAAATCCCGAGCTGCTTGCGTTGGCGAAGCAGGAGCATGAGGCAGAGCGCGAGGGCAAGCCTTACCAAAGCTTAATACCGCCTGAAGCGAAGCCGCTGCCCGTTGTTGCAAGGTAAGAATCAGGTTCAGCTTACACACATTTGCAGAGGGAGCGTGAGAAGCGCATGGAGCATTTGCTAACCGTCAATCGGCTGCAGACGGCCTTTCGTACCGATCAGGGGGAAGTGATTTCAATTGATGATGTCAGCTTTCGGCTTAAACCGGGAGAGACGCTGGGCATCGTTGGCGAGTCTGGCTGCGGCAAAAGCGTCACCTCCTTGTCGATTATGCGATTGCTCGGGGCGAAGGGGCGCATCAGACGCGGGGAAATTATTTTTGAGGATAAAAGCCTTGGGGAACTGACCGAAGCTCAGATGCGCGATATTCGCGGCAATGATATTTCAATGATTTTTCAGGAGCCGATGACGTCGCTTAATCCGGTATTTACGATCGGGCATCAAATGATTGAAGCGATTCGGCTGCATATGAGCTTGGATAAAAAGGCGGCTAGAGCCTATGCGATAGAAATGTTGAAAAGGGTAGGCATTCCCCGCCCCGAGGTTATGGTGGATGAATATCCGCATGCGCTCTCCGGGGGCATGAGACAGCGGGTCATGATTGCGATGGCGCTGTCCTGCGAGCCGCGCCTGCTCATTGCGGATGAGCCGACGACGGCGCTGGACGTGACGATACAGGCGCAAATTTTGGAGCTGATGAAGAAGCTGAAGCAGGAGTCGGGCACCGCGATTATGCTCATTACCCATGATCTTGGCGTCATTGCGGAAATGGCGGATAAAGTCATCGTGATGTATGCAGGCCAAGTTGTAGAGGAGACGGATGTGTATACATTGTTCGATGAGCCTAGGCATCCCTATACACAGGGGCTTATGCAGTCCATTCCGCATATTGATGCGGAGCTTGGCGAACGGCTTGCATCCATACCGGGCTCCGTCCCGTCCTTGCAAAATATGCCGGCAGGCTGCCGCTTCCGTGCCAGATGTCCCCATGCGATGGAAAAATGCGAAGCGGAGCTTCCACCATTAATTCCCTCCGGCAAAAATCACTTAACACGCTGTTGGCTCGCTGAGCAGCCGGCAAGCATGGCGAAGGAGGCTGCGTATGGTTAATCCGGAGCTGGCAGGCAGACAGCCGCTGCTGCAAATCGAGCAGTTGAAAACCTATTATCCGATTCGTAAAGGGGTCATCTCCCGTACGGTCGGGCATGTCAAAGCGGTCGATGGCGTCAATTTGGCAATCTATCCGGGCGAGACGGTGGGGCTGGTCGGGGAGTCCGGCTGCGGCAAATCTACGATTGGCCGCACGATTGTCAGGCTGGAGGAGCCGACGGAGGGGCGGATTTTGTTCCGGGGCGACGATATTGCCCATTATGGCAGCAAGGCGATGAAGCAGGTCCGCTCGGACATGCAGATGATTTTTCAAGATCCGTACTCCTCGCTCAATCCGCGCAAGCGCATTAGCGATATATTGGCGGAGCCGATGCTGGTGCATGGCATTTTGCCGAAGGAGCAGGTGGCGGGCGAGGTGGAGATGCTGCTTGAAATTGTAGGCTTGCCAAAAAGCTACAAAAACCGCTATCCTCACGAGTTTTCGGGGGGACAGCGCCAGCGGATCGGCATTGCACGGGCGCTCTCGCTTAAACCGAAGCTGATCGTCTGCGATGAGCCGGTATCGGCGCTTGATGTATCGATTCAAGCACAGGTGCTTAATTTGCTAAAGGACTTGCAGAAGGAGTTTCAGCTCACTTATTTGTTTATCGGTCACGGCCTGGGTGCCGTTCGGTATATTAGCGACCGCATTGCGGTCATGTATTTGGGCAAGGTCGTTGAAATTGCGACGACGGAGAGCATTTTTCGCCAGCCGAAGCATCCATACACGCGGGCGCTGCTCAGCGCCTACCCGGTCCCTAACCCGCATTTGCGGACGAAGGAGCGCATCGTTATTCAAGGCGATGTGCCAAGTCCGGCGAATCCGCCAAGCGGCTGCCGGTTTCATACACGCTGCCCGCTGGCGATGGCAATCTGCCGCGAGCAGGAGCCGGAGCTTAAGGGCGCCCAGCACAGCGTCGCATGCTTTGCGAGCGAAGCCTAACGTTGTGGCGGAATTGCAAGAAAGCTGGTATGCAAGAAAGCAAGAACACAAGAACGCAAGATTGCAAGATTGCAAGATTGCGGGAATGCCCGCAGGGAACATTTTTCACTAGAGTCTATCGTTTATGAGAAGAGGGGGAGAGCCGCATGCTGGCCTATATCATTAGGCGTCTGTTAATTGCTGTGCCGGTGCTGCTGGGCGTGACCATCATTAATTTCATTGTCATCAATCTGGCGCCCGGAAGTCCGGTCGAAATGATGATCGACCCCAATACGCCGCCAGCCGACATTGAAGCGAAGAAGGACGCGCTGGGGCTGAATGACCCTCTGTATTTGCAATACATCCACTGGTTGGTTGATGTGTTCAAAGGAAACTTCGGCTTCTCGCTGACGACCTATCAGCCTGTGGCGCAAATGATCGGCGAGCGCATTGGGCCGACCGTCACCCTTATGGGGCTGTCGCTCATCGTCGGCTTGGCGATTGCGGTTCCCCTCGGCATCATTAGCGCAACCCGGCAAAATTCCAAGCTGGATTATTTGGCGACTGGCGGTTCCTTTCTCGGCATATCCATTCCGAACTTTTTCCTCGCGCTGGGCTTAATCTACGTATTTTCACTGGAATTAAAGCTGC
The DNA here is from genome assembly GCF_059383875.1 of Paenibacillus sp. JT22N7. Taxonomy (NCBI): domain Bacteria; kingdom Bacillati; phylum Bacillota; class Bacilli; order Caryophanales; family Paenibacillaceae; genus Paenibacillus; species Paenibacillus sp. JT22N7. Next base: position 462,933 of record NZ_JBXENY010000006.1, on the reverse strand, counting down.
TGCCCTCAGGTGGCATGATTACGCTTGGCGGGGATGGCGGGTTCGTCGACCGGCTGAAGCATCTCATCCTTCCCGTACTCGTACTGGGGACAGGCATTGCGGGGAAAAAGATTCGTTATGTGCGGTCGAGCGTCATCGATATTTTAGGCCAGGATTATTTGCGGACCGCACGCGCCAAGGGCGTACGCGAGTTTATGGTCGTGAATAAGCATGCCTTGCGCAATGCGCTGATTCCCATTGTCACGGTCATCGGGCTTGAAGTGCCGATTCTGCTGGGCGGTGCTGTTGTAACCGAGCAAATATTCTCTTGGCCGGGGATCGGCCAGCTGACGATGGGCTCCATTATGAACAGGGATTATCCAACCTTAATGGCATTAAACTTATTGGCGGCTTTCATGGTGCTTGCGGCAAACCTGCTGACAGATATTATTTATTCCGTTGCAGATCCGCGTATTAAATATAAGTAAGAACGTAACGAAAACGATAGTCTCGCAACAAGGAGAGGGGGAAGCGCCATGGCTATGCTGCAGATGAGCACGAACAAGGCAGCGGGCTCTGGAGGTGGAGGCGGCCAGCTCGCAGAGACGGCTGTGAAAAGCAGCCATAAAGAAGAGAGCTATGCAGGGATGGTCGTTCGCAGATTTAAGAAGCACAAGCTTGCGGTAGCGGGGCTTGTCCTCATGACGCTGCTTTCGCTGGGAGCAATTATGGCTCCTTGGATCGTTCCGCATGATCCTTATCAGGTGACGGAGGCTTTCGAAGCCGAGCCTTCCGCCGAGCATTTGCTTGGCACCGACCAGGTAGGGCGCGATGTGTTGAGCCGGTTAATATACGCGGCGAGAGTGTCGCTTATGGTCGGCTTGGGCTCCGTCTTAATCAGCGTCACGATAGGGACGGTGCTGGGCCTCGTTTCGGGGTATTTTGGCGGCATTGTGGATATGGCGGTCATGCGGGTGACGGATATTTTTATGTCCTTTCCCCAGCTGATGCTTATTCTCGTTGTGGTCAGCGTAGTCGGTCCCAGCTTGACGAATGTCATTTTGATTCTTGGTTTCCTTGGCTGGACGGGCGTAGCGCGGCTTGTAAGGGGAAGCGTGCTGTCGATTAAGCAGATGGATTATGTCAAAGCGGGAGTCGCTTTGGGACTAGGTACGCCGCGTATTTTGTTCAAGCACATTTTGCCAAATGCTCTGGCTCCGATTCTCGTGAATGCAACCTTCGGTATTGCAGGTGCTATCGTATCCGAGGCTTCGCTTAGCTTCCTGGGGCTTGGCGTTCAGCCGCCAACAGCAAGCTGGGGCAATATGCTTACCGATGCCCAATCGCTTACGGTGCTGACCTCGCAGCCATGGCTGTGGCTGCCGCCGGGCATCATGATCGTCGTTAGCGTATTGTCGGTAAATTTTATCGGCGACGGGCTGCGCGATGCAATGGATCCAAAAAGCTTGAAATAACGACCATTTTAAGGGGGACAATCATCGATGAAGACAAAAAACAGTTGGAAAATGGTTTGTGCGCTTGTTGGAATTATATCTATGCTGACACTAAGCGCATGCTCAAGCAGCGGTCCAGCTACAGCCGGAGAAAGCGGCGGCAGCGAAGCGAAGCCAGCGGGGGAAAGTAAGGTCGTAAACATTGGGATTACGAATGCGCCGCTTATGTTTAATCCCATTGACCAGACGGATAATACGTCGATTATTGTGACGTCGATTTTGTTCCAGCCGCTCATGGAGCTGGATGAAAATTTGAAGTTCGTTCCGATGCTGGCCGACAGCATTGAAACCGAAGATAATCAGGTTTACACCGTAAAGCTGAATGAAAAGGCCAAATGGAGCGACGGTGAGTCCGTCACAGCGGATGATGTCGTATTTACGGTGAAGCTGATTGGCGATCCGAAGTCGATTGTATCGCTGTCCACTCGTTATGCACTGCTGGAAGGCTTCGATGAGCTAGGCAAGCTGCCGGAAGGGGCAAGCGATGTAGCGGGCGTGAAAAAAATCGACGACCACACCGTCGAATTCCGCACGAAGCAGCCAGTGGACCCTAACCTGTTCATGGAAAGCTTCGGCAAAAACCTTAAGCCGCTGCCGGAGCATGTATTGAAAGACGCGAGTCCAGAGACGCTGGCGCAAAATCCATTTTTCCAAAAGCCGACCGTCGTCAATGGACCATTCACCTTCGTTACTTACGCCAAGGATCAATATATTGAGCTGCAAGCCAACAAAGATTTTTTCAAAGGCGCGCCCAAGCTGGACAAGCTGAATTTTAAAATTATGCCTTCGAGCAATTTGGTTGCCCAGCTGCAAAGCGGCGAGATTGATATGAACTTCCCGGGTATCGGCACGATTTCGGTACAGGATTTTGAGAAAGTGAAAAACATGTCCAACGTTAATGCGGTGTCCGGCAAGCCGTTCAACTACCAAAATCTTTATTTCAATAATGAGACGATAACCGACGCTCGCGTGCGCCACGCTATCGCTTATGCGATTAATCGCGAGATGATGATCGACAATCTGCTTAAAGGCGAAGGCGAGAGCATGGATGTGCAATATACGCCGATTCACCCGTACTATAACAAAAACCTGACGCCTATTACGTATAATCCGGAAAAAGCGAAGGATCTGCTCAAGGAAGCAGGCTGGGATTCGAGCAAGACGCTGAGGCTGGTCGTGCCTTCGGGCAATAAGACGAGGGAGCAGGCTGCCGACATTATTGTCGAAAATTTGAAGGCGGTAGGCATCAACGCCCAAGTGCAAAAGTTTGATCTTGCCACGTCGGTGCAGAAGCTGATCAAAGGCGAATACGATTTGGATATTTTGGGCCTCATCTTTATTCTTGATCCCGATTTGACGACCGTATTTGGTACGGGAAGCAAAACAAACTATGCCCGCTATTCCAGTATAGAAATGGACAAGCTGCTGCTGGAAGGCACGAAGGAGACGGATTCGGACAAACGCCGCGTCATCTATGACAAGGTGCAGGAGCTAATCATGGAGGATCTGCCGCAAATTGCTTTGTTCGCCGACTACCGCCTGCTGGCAACGAACAAACGCGTGCTGGTCGGTGGGCCGAAGGATTTGGGCGCGTTCATCAATGTGTATGAGTGGGATGTGGAGTCGAAATAAGCGGCTTGAAAAGTAGCAAGCAGATTTAGTAATTCTTTAGCCAAATAAAAGCCAACCAACTAGCGAGCGCTGTTTGGTTGGCTTTTGTTATTTTCTATAAATTTCGGTTTTCGGAAAATTTTCCATTAATATATTTTCAGAAGGACGGACACGATTCCCGAAGCGCAAGCAGCAGCAAGAGAGAGGTAGGCCCAACTATTTTTTCTGAAATAGGTGAGGAAAATTGCGAGCAGGGACAAGGCGGTGGACAGCAGCGAGGATGCCAATGCGCCGCCCCTAAACGTAACATTCTGGTAAGGGATAAATGACTGCACGAGCATAAGCAGCAAGCTGAAGGCGATAACGGCGATTTGATAAGGGGCAAGCATCTGGTAGCTGCCCTTTTTGTCTGTAAGTTTAACTGTCACATAAACAATAGCTGCGATAAACAAAAGCAATGGCAAGTATAGCTGGAGCATAGAAGTTCCCTCCTTTTCACCTTAAATTCCTTTTTATACCATACCTGATGGTTTACGAGAATCGCAACTACTCTTTTTTCTGGATAAGAAAACGATTACATTTATTCAAAAATAGTGATTTAGATAGAAATGAAGCAGATAGGGGTAATGTAGGGAGTTGGCGGAAATGCAGAAGATCATCGCCTTATTTTATGAGAAATACCCCCTTTTTAGTTGCGAGCATGATAGACATCCTCCCATACATCTTGGTAAATGGCGGGGCTTCAACCATGAAGGATTTTGTAGTATGATGTATGATAGTTAAAATGAGTCCGTTATAGGGCACGCTACAGGAGGATTTCAGTATGTCGGAACAAGCTGCAACGAATTTATCGGCAAGCCGCCAGCAAGCGAACAATTTGCTGCGTAGGGATGTTCGGTTTCTAGGCAACATACTCGGCGAAGTGCTCGTCCACCAGGGCGGCAAGGAATTGCTTGAAATTGTGGAGCAAATCCGCGAAACAAGCAAATCGTTGCGAGCGGAATATATTCCGGAGCTATTCGCGCAATTCAAGACGACCGTGTCGTCATTGAGCCCGGAAATTAGGCACCAGGTCATTCGTGCCTTCGCGATTTATTTTCAACTGGTTAACATTGCTGAACAAAATCACCGTATTCGCCGCAAGCGCGATTATGAGCGTTCTACTGGGGAAGGCGTTCAACGCGGCTCCATTGAGAGCGCTGTAGCGGATCTGAAGGAACGTCAAATCGCAGTGGAAGATGTACAGCAAATGCTGAGCGGTATTTCGCTGGAGCTTGTCATGACCGCACATCCTACGGAAGCGACACGCAGAGCGGTACTGGATATCCACAAGCGGATTGCCGAAGATGTGATGGAGCTTGATAATCCGACGCTGACTTACCGTGAGCGCGAGAAGCTTCGCGAGAAGCTATTGAATGAAGTGCTTATTTTGTGGCAAAGCGATGAGCTTCGCGACCGTAAGCCTACGGTTATCGACGAAGTTCGCAACGGCTTGTATTATTTTGATGAAACGTTATTCGAGGTGCTGCCTGCTGTTTACGAGGAGCTAGAGCGCTGCCTTGAAAAATATTATCCAGGTGAAAAATGGCATGCGCCAGACTTTCTCCGTTTTGGCTCGTGGATCGGCGGCGACCGTGACGGCAACCCTTCCGTAACCGCGAAGGTGACGTGGGAAGCGCTGACGATGCACCGCCTGCTGGCGATTCGCAAGTATGAAGAAACGCTGAATGAGCTGATGGGCCAACTGAGCTTCAGCACGAACATTGTGGAAGTTTCGGATGAATTGATTGAATCGATTCGCCGCGACCGCGAGCAGGTTGAGCTGAAATGCGTAGAGCTGTGGCGCAATACGAAGGAGCCTTACCGCATCAAGCTTGGCTTTATGCTGGAGAAGCTCGCCAATACGCGCAATGAGGCGCTTAAAGGCTCCGCTATGCGCTATAACAACCCGGAAGAGCTGCTGGAGGATTTGAAAATTATTGACCGCAGCCTGCGCAATCACTTCGCGGATTATGTCGCAGATACGCATATCGGCAAGCTGGTACGCCAGGTTGAGCTGTTCGGCTTCCACCTGATGACGCTCGATATTCGCCAGCACAGCAAAGAGCATGAAAATGCGATGACGGAAATTTTGGCGAAAATGAACATTACGCCGAATTATGCGGCTTTGAATGAGGATGAAAAGGTTGAGCTGCTGCATCGCCTGCTGAATGACCCGCGTCCGTTGACGTCGAGCCATTTGGACTATACAGATGCAACGCGTGAATGCCTCGATGTCTACCATACGGCTTACCGTGCGAAGCAAGAGTTTGGCCCGAACTGCATTTCGAGCTACCTGATCAGTATGACGCAGGGCGCCAGCGACATGCTGGAAGTCATGGTCTTCTCGAAGGAAGTCGGCTTGTTCCGCCAAGATCGCGACGGTACCGTTCACTGCTCCGTTCAATCGGTGCCGCTGTTCGAGACGATCGACGACCTTCATGCGGCTCCAGCTATTATGAAGCAGCTGTTCGAGCTGCCGATTTACCGTCAAGCCATTGCGGCTCGCGGCGATCTGCATGAAATCATGCTGGGCTACTCCGACAGCAATAAAGATGGCGGAGCGGTTACAGCTAACTGGGAGCTGCGTGTAGCGCTTAAGGAAATTACAGCAGCGGCGAACGAATACGACGTTAAGCTGAAGTTTTTCCACGGACGCGGCGGCGCGCTCGGTCGCGGCGGCATGCCGCTGAACCGCAGCATTTTGGCACAGCCTCCGCATACAGTAGGCGGCGGCATCAAAATTACCGAGCAAGGCGAAGTGCTTTCCTCGCGTTATTCGATGCAGGGTATCGCATACCGCAGCTTGGAGCAGGCCACTTGGGCGCTGATTACAGCTGCGCGCTTGGCCAAATATCCGGAGCAAGGCCAGACAGCCGAGCCGGAGTGGGAAGAGATTGCCCGTTCGATTTCCGAGACGGCGCTGGAGAAATATCAGGATTTGATTTTCCGCGATCCGGATTTCCTCACATACTTCAAGGAGTCGACACCGCTGCCTGAGGTTGGCGAGCTGAACATTGGCTCCCGTCCGTCCAAACGGAAAAACAGCGACCGCTTTGAAGATTTGCGTGCCATTCCATGGGTATTCGCATGGACGCAAAGCCGTTATTTGCTGCCAGCCTGGTATGCAGCCGGCACAGCGCTCCAACAATATGTGGATGGAAGCGAAGAGCGTCTGCAAACGTTGAAAACGATGTATGAGCAATTCCCATTTTTCCGCTCTTTGATCGACAATTTGCAGATGGCACTGGCGAAAGCCGATCTTATTATTGCGAAGGAATACGCGGGCATGATTTCCGACGAGGCGATCCGCAACCGTATTTTCCAGCAAATCGAGTCGGAATACGCGCTGACGTCGCAAATGATTTTAAGCATTACGGGCCAAACGGAAATTTTGGATAACGTACCGGTTATTCAAGAGTCGATTCGCCTCCGTAATCCATACGTCGATCCGCTCAGCTATATGCAGGTACAGCTTCTGACTGAGCTCCGCGGACTGCGGGCGAAGGACGAGGATGATCCAGAGCTGCTTCGTGAAGTATTGCTTACGATTAACGGAATTGCCGCCGGCCTGAGAAACACGGGCTAATAAGGCGCTTGAACAAATAAATAAACGCCAGAAAACGCTGGCGTAAACAGGAAAGCCAAGCAGGGCAGCCATTGCCCAGCTTGGCTTTTTTTTGCGTTGAAAAGGTGGGTTGAGCGGCAGCGAGGGGACTTGTTATGCGCTTGTACAGCTTTTTAGTACGCAAATAGGGCTGCCCCGAAAGGTTTTATGTTGCTTTAAATATCGCTTAAGTTTGGTTTAAGGTGCATCCTGCATGATGTATACATAGAAGGCAAACGAAATGACCGAATACACACTGACTAATTCTTATTATCTCGATACTTAGCTTACGTGATGAAATATACTCGGTAAAACTTGAAGGAGGCAATCAAGATGAGCGAGGACAACCAATATAGAGGAACAAATAACAGCTTGAATGGACAGGGAGATGAGCGTATGGCGGATCAAGTAAATGGTGGCGAACAAGCGAAAGAACAGGCGGAGATGAACGCCGCAGGGGCAAGCGATAGCAAAATCGAGCAATCGAGTACAGTTGGCAAGCCGGAGGGCAAGCCAAAGGGCGAGCAAGTTTTCAAAACCGTTTATGGTTATGAAGATGCGGCTGAACCGGGGCATGAGGCTTCGGCGTCAGCGGATCCGGATAGCAGCCAGACAACGCCGGAGCAAGCAGATCCATCCGCAGCGCAGCAGGAAACAGCTGCAGGGCAAGAGGCATCAAAACAGTCGGCCCCGATTGTTGCTACCTACATCTACGAGTCGGAGCGTTCTCCCTCGAACTTGCGCCATTCGTATGAGAAGCAGCTTAGTGAGCTGCGGACGATGACGGATAGAGGACAGAGCGGCGCAGACAGAGGCGACGATGGGGCTTCACAGAAGCCAGCGAAGCGTACGCCGTTGAAGTCCATTTTCGCAGCATTTTTAGCAGGGGCTGTCGTCATTGGCGGCTTTATGTATACGGCGGATCGCAGCAATTTGTTCACTGGCGGCGTGGCTACGGTGAATACGACCAATGGCAGTGTAGTTAGCAATGGCAGTGAGAACAGCGCGGGCGTGACAACAGCGGCGAATTCGGTGGACAGCCAAATTTCCAACATTTATGCCGCAGCTTCCCCGGCGGTCGTCAAAATTGAAAATTACGGTCAGGCGACACGCGCAAGCGGACGCGGTTCGGACTACTGGCAGTTTTTCGGGCAGCTGGCGCCACAGAGCGGCCAGCAGCAGCCGAGTGCAGGCTCTAATGACCAGAGTGGAACAGACGATTCCAATTTGCAGCTTACAGGCTCGGGAACGGGATTTATATTTCAGTCCGATGGCTACATTTTAACGAATGAGCATGTCATTAGCGGGGCTTCTCAAGTGAAGGTAACCGTAGAAGGTTATGATGAGCCGTTTGTGGCTAAGGTGGTGGGCTCCAGCGCCGATCTGGATTTGGCGGTTCTGAAAATTACCGGTACGACGGCGTTCCCGACGCTGTCGCTTGGCGACTCGGACAGCACAGCAATCGGCGACTGGGTTATTGCAATCGGCAATCCGTATGGCTTTGACCACACGATGACAGTGGGCGTGCTAAGCGCGAAAGAACGTCCGATTTCCGTCCAAGACGAAGCTGGCGGCACGAAGGATTACAAGCATTTGCTGCAAACGGATGCCTCCATTAACCCGGGCAACTCGGGCGGTCCGCTGCTCAATACGAGCGGTCAGGTCATTGGCATTAATACGGCGGTAAGCGCCGAGGCGCAGGGCATTGGTTTTGCCATTCCATCAAGCGAAATTCAAAGCGTGCTTCAAAAACTGATGACCAATTCCTTATAATATCTTTCATAAAAAAGGCTGGGAAAGAAGTGCGGTACGCAGCGCATCCGTAAAAGGCCCGGCAAGAGCAGCATCAAGCGATAAGCTTGAGAGCTGCTTTTTTGCCATAAAGAGTGGAAAACGTATATAATAGTTCAAATAAGGTAGCAGTAGCCGTTTCATCTTACGCAATTATCTTGCTTTTTAAGTCCATGTGGATTACGATTTTCTATAGAGTTTAAGGGCAGAGGACGCGGCAGGAGTTATATTTGTTTTAGTAGGCATTGCTGATTCATAATAGCACTCGCGGCAACAATCCGTTCAAACGGAAAGTTTGGAGGAGTAGAAGTGAATGTATTGGAAGCCCGCCTTGCAAAATTATCGTTAAAAGGCGACCAGCGGGCATTTGCTGAGCTCGTAGGGCTCTATCAGGACAAGCTTTTTCACATGGCGTACCGCATGCTGAGCAACCGTCAAGAGGCGGAAGATGTCGTGCAGGAAGCGTTCATGCGAGTGTATAGAAATTTAGAGCGTTACGATGAAACCTTGAAATTTTCCACCTGGATTTATCGGATCGCGACGAATCTTTGCATCGACAAGCTGCGCAAGCGCAAGCCTGTATATTCGCTAGATGCGGAATCGACGGATCATGAAGGTTTGGATGGTTATTCGATGATTCCAAGCGACAATCGAACGCCGGAGTCGGAGACGCTGCTGTCTGAGACACAGCGGATTATTCATCAGGCGATTGCCTCGCTTCCGCCGAAATACAAGACGGTAATGATGCTGCGCTATATTGAGGATTTGTCTCTTCAAGAAATTAGCGAGGTCATGGATATCCCTGTCACGACGATTAAGACGAGGGTACACCGGGGACGGGAGTTTCTGCGCAAGAAGCTGGAATACAAGCTGTAAAATTGGCCGAAAGCTTGTCGCGAAATTTTGAAACACTTTCGGATTTGATACGTATCCTATAGTTGTAGTAGGGCGTTAACGTAAGCAAAAGAAAGAAAGGACTGGCTGCTATGGAATGCAAAGTCGCCATCGGAATGATGCACGACTATTTTGACGGTGATCTGACCAGACAAGGTACGATGGATTTGAAGGGGCATATGAGTACTTGTCCCGCTTGCCTCGCTCGGTTCGAACAGCTGGAGAAGACGGAAGCGATGACTTTTTCCGCCTTAGAGCATGCCGCAGTGGTCCCGCATTACGATATACAGGCTTCCGAGAAGCTGACGCAGCTTATTTTGGACCAAATACCGAAACCGCAGGCGAAGACTCGTCCGCAGTATTTGCGTTTGCTCTACAAGTACCCAGGCGTAACGGTCGCAGCGATTTTTGTACTCGTTATGCTGGGCAGCTTTGTCTCCATGTGGGGACACGATACGAAGCTGGTGGTGTCGGGCGAGGATCTGCATCAGGTCGTTATTGACGGCAACACGGTTACAATTCCAGAAGGTGTGCATATTAAAGGAAATTTGATCGTTGAAAATGGCATGGCCGACGTTAGAGGCGAAATCGATGGCAATGTAACGGTCATTGACGGTTCCCTCAATTTGGCCTCGACCGGTTTTATTGCCGGGCAAAGCCGGACCATTGATCAGGCACTGGATTGGTTCTGGTATAAGGTAACGACAACTTTCAGCGGATTGGCTTCTTAGGTGAGCTGCCTTCCTGACGGGAAGGCAGCTTTTTTTTCGAAAATATAGGGAAGGATATGATTGTTCCATCCTTTCTCTATATTTCTCGGAATGAAACGCGCTGCACCGCCAAAGGACGGCGACAGCCGTTTCACCTTGAAATATAGGAAAGGATATGATGTGTCCATCCTTTCTCTATATTTCTCGGAATGAAACGTGCTGCACCGCCAAAGGATGGCGACAGCTGTTTCACCTTGAAATATAGGAAAGGATATGATGCTTCCATCCTTTCTCTATATTTCTCAGAATGAAACGCGCTGCACCGCCAAAGGACGGCGACAGCCGTTTCACCTTGAAATATAGGAAAGGATATGATGCTTCCATCCTTTCTCTATATTTCTCGGAATGAAACGTGCTGCACCGCCAAAGGAAGGCGACAGCTGTTTCACCTTGAATAAAGGAGTTTCCGCACCGAATATAGAAAATAATAAGTTGAAATTCAAAATACATGCGATACGTGCTCGGTTGTTTGGGGGTTCATACATGAGTTACTTTGCAGATTTGACTTGGCAGAACGGCATCAAGGACGTCATTGATATCGGGATCGTCAGCTATATTATTTACAAAATCATTTTGCTTGTACAAGGAACCAGAGCGGTTCAGCTCTTGAAGGGAATCCTTGTGCTTATTGCTGTATGGGCGATTAGCACATGGTTTAATTTATATACGCTCAAATGGGTAATGAACCAAATGTTCACCTTTGGCGTCGTGTCTGTCCTCATCATTTTTCAGCCGGAGCTGAGGCGGGTGCTGGAGCAGGTGGGACGAGGAAAGCTGTTCGTCAGCTCCTCCTTCATGGATAAGGATGTCGTCAATGAGCAGATTGATGAAGTGATGAAGGCTGTTCAGTTTATGGCGAAAAGAAAAATTGGCGCGCTAATTGTATTTGAACGGACAACCGGCGTCAATGAACTGATTGAATCAGGTGTACAGATGGAGTCGCGGATTACCTCCGAGCTGCTGAACAATATTTTCACGCCAAATACGCCGCTGCATGATGGAGCGGTCATTATTCGGGGTAATCAAATTATGGCGGCGGGCTGTTATTTGCCGCTGTCTGAAAATCCTTTTATAAGCAAGGAGCTTGGGACGCGCCATCGTGCGGCCATCGGCGTCAGCGAGGTTAGTGACGCGGTGTCGGTCGTCGTATCGGAAGAAACGGGACAAGTTTCCTTGGCGCTCAACGGCATGATCGTTCGTGATATTAAAGAAGAATCGCTAATCTCGAAGCTGTTCGAGGAGCTGACTCCGAAGACGAATGGACGCACGAAGGAACGTCAGTCGTTCGCGTTCTGGAAGCGGAAAGGAGGCCAGGATGGATAAATGGCTTAGTCATCCGACAGCGATCAAAATTATTTCTATCGTCATTGCGCTGCTGCTGTGGGCAGTCGTGCATTTCGATCCGGAATCGACTCCTGCTGCGGTGACCTCCAATACAGATAAAAAAATTATCGAGGCCGCGCAAATTATTCCAACCGGGCTGGATGAAGCTAAATATTCGCTCGTGCAGATGGAGCCGACCGTTGTCAGGATTATGGTAGAAGGCCGCCGCTCCAAGCTGCTCACTGCCAAAGACGAGGATTATATTATTACAGCTGATTTAACCGGACTTGGGGAAGGCGAGCATGTTGTGCCGTTAACGTATACGATGCCGAGCGGCGTCAACCTGCTGGAAATTTCACAGCGTACGATAAAGGTAGATATCGAAGAAATTCAGACGAAGTCCTTTGATTTGGGGCTGAAGACGTCTGGTACGCCTTCAAGCGGCTATATTGTTGGAACGCCATCACTGGTCGGCAAGGAAACAGCTCCGTCCGTTAAAGTGACGCTTCCGAAGGATGAAATGGAATATGTCGGTTCGGTAAGCGCGACCGTTAGTGTGGAAGGCGCGAAATCGACAGTTGAGGATAAAAAAGCGGGTGTTGTCGTTTATGATACGGAAGGCAAAGTGATGGAGCATGCCATTACCGATCCGAAGATCGTCGATGTGGAGGTTCCCGTCACTCCTCCAATCAAGATGGTTCCGCTCCAGATCAGCTATACGGGCAGCTTGCCGGAAGGTTTAAGCATCGCTTCGATTAAACCGGAAATCGACAAAGTTGCCGTTTATGCGGATCAAAAAACGCTTGATGCTCTCGAAGTATATAATGGGGTGACGATTGATCTCGGAGCTGTCGAGCAGTCGGGCACGGTGAAGGCGAAGGTCACGAAGCTGGATGGCATAGTGATGGTTGAGCCTGCTGAAATTAATGTTGAGGTGAATGTCGTTTCATGGGAAGCGCTGACCTTGACGAGAGCGATTCAATTAACAAATGTTGGCGAAGGGCTTTTTGCTGAAATCAGCAAGCCGCAGAGCGGCGAGGCGAGCCTCACCATTCATGGCGCACCAGATGTGCTATCGGCAATTAGCGACAAGGATTTGCAGCTGACAGCTGATTTGCAGGGACTGAAGGCTGGAACGCATACGATTAAGCTGTCGACAACGGTGCCGCGTTTCGTGAACTTGACGAACGAAGAAGCGGCATTAACCGCTACGGTAGTTATTGGCGAGAAGTCTGATCCGGTGACGGCAGATCCGGAAGAAAGCGGCGGTACGACCAAGCCGGAGTCGACTCCAACGCCTGAGCCATCGGCAACGCCGGATGAGGAAGAAAGTACGCCTAGTCCTGGCTCGGGAAACGATGGCGGCAATGATGGCAATGGTGCTACGAATGCGGGCGGCGAGCCTAGCAATGGCAGCTCCGCAAACGCAAATGGTTAGTTGATTAATGAGCAGCAGCATAGGATTGGCTGGTTTTTCAGTCAATATCGATATAATAAAAGGGGCTAGAACGACAATGGGGAAATATTTTGGTACAGATGGCGTGCGCGGTGTCGCGAATCAGGAATTGACGCCAGAGCTTGCTTATAAAATTGGCCGCTGCGGCGGATTTGTATTAACGGGAGAGGCAGATAAGCCGGTAGTTGTTATTGGACGGGATACGCGTATCTCCGGTCCAATGCTGGAATCAGCGCTTATCGCTGGCTTGCTGTCTATCGGCGCAAGCGTAGTGCGCCTAGGTGTCGTGTCGACGCCGGCAGTCGCTTATATTACACGCGAGCTGAAGGCGGATGCGGGCGTTATGATTTCCGCTTCGCATAATCCGGTTGAGGATAATGGCATTAAGTTTTTCGCTGGCGACGGCTTCAAGCTGTCGGATGAGACGGAAATTCGCATTGAGCAGCTGATTGATGCGGAGCAGGATGAATTGCCGCGCCCTGTAGGCGGCGATATTGGCACTGTAACCGATGACGATTCCGCGAAGAAGCGTTATCTGGACTTTTTGAAAACGACGATTAGAGGCGGGTTCAGCGGCCTTAAAATCGTGCTCGACTGCGCGAACGGCTCTGCTTATGAGCTGGCGCCAGCTGTATTCCGCGAGCTTGGTGCGGAAATTATTACGGTAGGAGCGGAGCCGGATGGCCGCAACATCAATGCGGGCGTCGGATCGACGCATCCGGAATATTTGCGTGAGCAGGTGCTGGCGCATAAAGCGGATTTGGGACTATCCTTTGACGGCGACGCCGATCGTCTGATTGCGATTGATGACCAGGGCGAAGAGGTCGATGGCGATTATATTTTGTGCATCATTGGCGACGCTATGAAACAGGCTGGAAAGCTGAAGCATGACACCGTCGTTACGACGGTTATGGCGAACATTGGTTTCTTCAAGGCGGCGGGGCAGCTTGGCCTGCAAACCGCGCAAACGGCTGTTGGCGACCGCTACGTGATGGAAGAAATGCGTCGCGGCGGCTTCAACTTGGGCGGCGAGCAGTCCGGCCATGTTATTTTTCTAGATTATATTACGACGGGTGACGGCATTCTGACCGCTTTGCAGCTGGTCGATACGATTAAAGCTTCCGGCCGCAAGCTCAGCGAGCTGAAAACCATTATGCGCAAGTTCCCGCAAGTGCTTGTTAACGTGCGCGTAGAAGACAAGAGCAAATACCTGGGCAACCAGGCGATTGAAGCAGCAGCGGAAGAAGTGTCTCGTGAGCTTGGCGACAACGGCCGCGTGCTCGTTCGTCCTTCCGGTACGGAATCGCTCATTCGCGTCATGGCAGAAGGGCCAGACAAGGCTCAGGTTGAAGCATACGTGGCAAAAATCGTTGATGTGGTGAAAAAAGAACTCGGTTAAAGATTAATGGGCTGAGTTTTCAGCGGCGATAATCGTTAACGATAGGAAACTTCAACCATAATCTTCAATGTCCGTAAGGGTTGGCGCCTATATACTTTAATGGCAGTAATATTATACGTGACTTATTTTTAATGGGAGCAATAGTAAACGATAGTAATGTTAAGCGGCATAAATGACAATAATCAGTGCCTTTAATGATTAAGGCCGCTTGCCTCCGGTGATTGAACCGAAGCATATGCGTTGAAGCTTGAGCGCATGCTAAGGTGATTTGCGGGAGGCAGGCGGCTAGGCACCGATAATTTGTTGAGACATAGAATGAATGAGGCAATGGAGACAATCGGTGGGTATAGCTGCTTATGAATGGGCACGAGCCCGATGCTGTTGCATATTTGCCTGATAATGAATACAATAGAGAGTAATGATTTCATTCCAGAAGGAAAGCGAGGATCGAGGTTACACTGCAATATAAGCGCCAGAGCTTGCGTGATGATTCGTTTTGATGCTCGACGTAACCGATATGGACTGCATGATGGATGTGCGGACAGTGGTTATGGGGAAGCACTCGGGGCGATCATACGGGAAGCTGACGAGGTGGAGGTGTTCGAAATGTTCGGCGGGGGCCTCCCGGTTATAGCATGCCAACCGAAAGCTGAGACGCAAAATGATTGGGCGACCATTCATACAAACGTTCAGCAGGCATCAACAGACGAAATAATTGAACTTTTATTCCCGTATGTCTATGGTGCCGCCTGTGGGGCTGGTATGGGCAGAGGGTTACACAACTTCTTTGGACAAAAGCAGAACTGAATTTGTGACAACCGAATAGCGCCTGTGCCGCATATAGGCAGGCATCCGTCATAAGGGCATTATACCTAAAACGGAGGTCTATTAAATTATGTGTGGAATTGTAGGATATATTGGTAAACGTGACTCGCAGGCGATTTTGATCGAAGGGCTGAAAAAGCTGGAATACCGCGGCTATGACTCGGCAGGTATTGCTGTATTCACAGACAACGGTCTTGAAGTTTCGAAAGCTAAAGGACGCCTTGCTAATCTTGAAGGCAAGCTGCAAGGTGAGCCATTGCATGGTTCCGTCGGCATTGGGCATACGCGCTGGGCAACACACGGCAAGCCATCCGATGTGAACTCTCATCCGCATACGGACAATTCCGCTAAATTTTCGGTAGTTCACAATGGTATCATTGAGAACTATCTGGATCTGAAAGATGAATTGACTGCGAAAGGCCATGTATTTGTATCGGAGACGGATACAGAAGTGATCTCGCATCTCGTAGCTGATGAGTATGACGGCAACATCATTGAAGCGGTGCAGCGTGCCGTTAAACGTATGCGCGGAGCATTCGCTCTGGGCGTTTTGACAGAGTTTGAACCGGAGAAGCTGGTTGCAGTTCGTTTTGCAAGCCCTCTCGTCATCGGCGTAGGCAAAGGCGAAAACTTCATCGGATCGGATATTCCGGCGATTTTGGAGCATACGCGTGACGTTTATATTTTGGACGACGGCGAAATGGCTATTTTGACACGTGATAGTGTCGAATTGATGACGACAGAAGGCGCAGCTATTTCCAAGGAAATATTCCATGTCGATTGGGATCTGGTAACCGCAGAAAAAGCCGGATTTGATCATTTTATGCTGAAAGAAATTTATGAGCAGCCGAAAGCATACCGCGACACGATGCTGGGCCGCGTTGCTGACGACGGCAAATCGGTACAGCTGTCTGAACTGGCGATGACGAAGGATTATATTAAATCGATTCGTAAAGTGCATATCGTAGCTTGCGGAACAGCATATCATGCTGGCCTTGTTGGTAAAACGGTTATTGAGTCCATTGCCCGCATTCCGGTTGAAACGGATGTCGCTTCGGAATATCGTTACCGCTCGCCGATCATTACGCCAGACACGCTCGTAATTGTAGTCAGCCAATCCGGTGAAACAGCGGATACGCTTGCTGCACTTCGTGAAGCGAAGCGCAATGGCGCTCGCGTATTGGCGATTACGAACGTAGTGGGCAGCTCGATTGCCCGCGAAGCGGATGATGTGCTGGTAACGTTGGCAGGACCGGAAATTGCGGTTGCTTCGACGAAAGCTTATACGTCGCAGCTCGTAGTATTCTACCTGCTCAGCTTGTATTTCGCGGATACGCTGGGAACGAAAAATACAGCGGAGGTAAGCGAAATTCTTGCTGCGATGCAAGAGCTTCCTGAGCAAGTGGAAAGCATTTTGGAGCAAGCGCCGGTATTGCGCGATATTGCTGAATCGATCTCCTCGCATCCGAGCCTATTCTTTATTGGCCGCGGCATTGACTATCCAGTAGCGCTGGAAGGCTCGCTGAAGCTGAAAGAAATTTCGTATATTCACTCGGAAGCTTACCCAGCTGGCGAGCTGAAGCATGGCACGCTGGCGCTGATCGAAGAAGGCGTTCCGGTTATCGCTTTGGTCACGCAGGAAGAGTTGTATGAGAAAACATTGAGCAATATTAAAGAAGTAAAAGCGCGCGGCGCGAATGTGCTCGGTATTGGTAATGTTGGCTATGAAGAGGAAGCGAACAAGTCGGTTGATACACTGTTCTCGATCCCTCGCACACTGCCGATCCTGACGCCAGCACTGTCCGTTGTACCACTGCAATTGATCTCCTACTATGCTTCGCTTGCGCTCGGGCATGATGTTGATAAACCGAGAAATTTGGCGAAGAGTGTTACGGTGGAGTAGGGGAGAGTAATAAATTCCCCCCTGTTGTCCAGTGATAAAAAAGTGTGGAACCAGTAAAAAAAGTCTGGAACCTATGTTAAAAGTGTGGAACCAGTGACAAAAGTGTGGAACCGCTAGAACAGTCCCGATGATGCTTTGTTTAGATCATCGGGATATTTTTATTTAGAAGGGATTGTAGCTAATGCTTGGGGAACGAGTTCGTATAATTAGAAAAAAAAATCAGATGAATCAAATGGAGTTTTCGAACCGAGTTGGTGTGTCTCAAGGAACTTTAAGTGAACTGGAGCAGAGCAAATACAATCCGTCACTGGAGACAATATTGGCAATTATAAAGGAGTTTAACGTAAACCCCACATGGCTTTTGTTCGGAGATATGGCAAGTGAGGATGAACTTAAGGAAGTGGTAGGGGAGCTTAATCATGTGGAGAACAGCCTAATCATCAGCTTCAGGAAGTTGTCTGCTCGAGACCAGAGGGAGATTGTAGACATTGTTGAATTAAAGAATGATCGAAGGATAGAAAAACTTTAAAATTTCTGATCCATTAAAGGAAATTGTTTAGTCGCATTCCACAACTCACCACTTAAAGTTAACACCTCATCATTTTATATTTATTGCTGAGTCGACGAATTTCAGGTATCCATTTTTGATTTTAGTTTGGCAGCTGCTCAATCATTGTTTGGGCTAATTAGCAAAATAATTGACGATATTAGCTGAACTTTTCATTGTGGACACGAAACTTTTGTTGGGCAAAAAAGTAGACAAGGAGAACCTATAAGCGGATAAAATAGACCCATCCAAATTCGATGTTGAAAAATTAAAAAAAACCAAGATCAAGAGTTTAAATGCGTTAGAAAGTAAATCCGAGAGTTTTAGAGGAAACGTTATTAGGTTGAATTTAAATAAAGAGGTATCAAAATGTACGTCGATCTCTGTCTTTTAAAGGGATTCGACCATTCCTTAACGCTGTGAAATGCTGATAGAGCATAAAGAAACGAATTTCTCAATTGCTAGAAAAGACTGCCTATATCAGACCATTATGGAGCATTGAGCTCCGGCACGGCCATTCCGTTAAATCAACTATGACGTACTTTATTCGTCGTCTGTTTGGAATGTGAGTGTGACATTTAATCAGTTTTCTTGCGCATATGTAACAATGAACCTTTACAATAATCGAGCCAAAACCAGATGGTATATATTTTTAAAAAAATTTTGCTAATATCTTTCGGTTTTACTATCGTGAACTAATCCCTCGTCTTCTATACTTACTCTCCTCTTTGATACCGCGAATGTTATAGTCATCAACGTAATCACCCAGTTTCATTAAACGTTCTATCATGTAATAAGCCAAGTTCTATTCTCAAAGCTCCAGTTTGAAAACTTAAATTTTAAACGGACAGTTAAAGGTAGCAATATTATTGTTGTAGTCTGTTAAGCGGTTGAGCCAAGACTTGAAATGTTTAAAATATCGATAAACGGATAATAATTATAGTAAAACGGTTATTGGAGTGATTGAATGCAACAATATCATAAAAGATACGCAAAAGTAACAGGACAGGGGATTAGGGTTAATGAAAAACTATATTCGTGCTCTTTAGCTATTAGAAATGGGTGGTTTGAAAGGGCAATGATGGAAGGGGAATGGAGAGTAGTAGCCTTCCAATACCCGTTGTGTAGTGAATATTTTTTTATCCAACATGAAAATGAAATGATTACCTGCCGTCCTATTGAAATTAAGTCGGTTAATAGCGAAGATCTTGAAGCATATTACGAAATTATTCGAGCATTAAAAGAGTATCGAAGGCATCATGGGAAACTAAAATAATGAGTTGTCCGAGGTAGGCTCATCCGAAATTTGTGCATTAAGCAATGTTTTCGTTCTTTCCTCGGTTTCTCTAGTGACCTCTTGAAGTCTATTGAAGATTGATGAAATTATTTCATTAAGAAGGCGTTTATCATGACTATTAATCACCTTGTTGTCTACAATCAATACTATTCCAGAATCAATGAGTTTTAACAGATCCCATGAAGCTTCCTTGACAAATGAGTAATCGACTTGAGGTAATAAGCTCAATTGACCAAACGAACCCTGATAATACGGAGCTGCTACTTCTATAATTCCGAGTAAATAATCAGCGGACACATTTAGGGAGTTGCATAAAAGAACAATTTGTTTGTGATCTGGACTTGCTATCCCTCGTTCCCAGTTAGATATTACGTATTTTGAAGTGCCGATCTTTTGAGCGAGAAAATCTTGTGTCCACTCCAGCTTTATTCTCAAATCCCTAATTCTTTCTCCGATTTCAGACATACACACAACCTCCAACTTTTCTATTCATATGAAGAGATCATAGAATTATTATGAAAACTATTCAGAAAACTGAATAGTTACGATCCCATATTGGGATCGTAACACAGTAGAATATAAATTTACAACAGCTATTGACAAGTTGAATATTATTCGTTTATTATTTTTGTTAATTAAAAATTAACAAAATTTAAATTTAGTAAAATAATAATTTACAAGGAGGCGCAATGGCTAAAACTAGAACAAGAACTACTAAAGCATCGATAGCAAGAAGACTAAGGGAGGGACGAGGATCGGGACACTTCGCTGATTATAAGCCATGGCTCACGATTCATGATGTCCCGTCAACAGGTATTGTAACAAGAATAATGGGATGGAAGAGTGGGCGACTTCATCATTATTTGTCAGAGCATTTTGAACTAGCGCATCATTATCAGATGGAATGGTCGGAAGCAATTATTGATATAAGGGAACAATTCCCATTATTACCATTAGAAAAGACCTTGTTTATTGCAGAGAAACTAGGCATACGTCATCCAATTGATCCTAAAACTAAGTACCCTATCGTAATGACAACAGATATGTTACTTACAGTCAGAAAAGAAGAGGATATAGGTTTTATTGCACACTCGATCAAGCCAATCAATAAATTGAACAGACGAACACTTGAAAAATTGCAAATAGAGAAACATTTCTTTAAGGACGTGGGGATTGAATGGTCATTAATCACTGAGCAACAAATTAATTATGATTTGGTCAAAAATGTCGAATGGCTTCATACCGCTAAGTCACTTAGTTGTTTAGGTCATATTAACAGAGATATGGTGAATAAAATGCAATCAGTTCTTTATCAAGCGCTCAAACAGAGTGATGTCCCTCTGGCCAAAGTAACCTTGGCTTTTGATGCGCAGTACGCTCTGCCCAAGGGAACTTGTATTCAAATTGTGAAGCACCTAATTGCAAATCGTTTTTGGATCATTGATATGAAGCAGCGGGTAAAAGCAACCTTGGAACCTTTAATAATCAAAGAAAATAATTTTATGATTCGAGGTGGGCTTGATTGAGTTTATTTGTTAATAACATTCTGAAAAGAGAATCTCTAGATGGGAAGTTACAGGATTGTGAGAGAATCCTTTGGATGGATAATAAACAAGATGCTGTTATCACGATTTCCATTATTGACAAGAACGGACTTCCCAAATGGGGTTATCTTTCAGAACTCCAAAATGAACTCGATGCAGGCAAGATTATGAAGTTATCCTATGATCCCTATGCTAAGTTCATGATACCGGAGGAGAAATTAACCCCCAAAGAAATCGAAGTTAGGGAGCACGCCTGGTCTTGTATTAATGACATCGTAGAACGAGAGCCAAATATCTTTGATAAGAGTGAACGTTTTCAAATGATTAAGGATGTTTGTGAACGAAAAAATAAAGGGAAAAAGTTTATTTATAAGTACCTACGATATTACTGGATGGGAGGAAAAAAGATAAATGCTCTGCTTCCCCGCTTTAGAAATTGTGGCGGACCCAATAAGAAAAAAAATCCTACCCAAAAGATGGGGCGGAAGAGGATTACAACTATTATTGCGCCAGAGTTAAATGGTGTTTTAGTAAATGAGGAAACAAGAAAGAATTTCGACAAATACATTAGAACAATCTACTTAAAAGTGAATAGAAGGGATTCCGTTAAGCATACGTACATTGAAATGTTAAAAGGATGCTACGGCATAGAAACCAAAATAGAGCATGGCGTGGAGGTTCCCATTATTCCGCCTGATCATAAGATGCCTAGCATTGCTCAATTACGCTACCATATTCGTACTAGATATACCCGGGAAAAGAGATTAGTTGCTCGAGAGGGGAAAGTTAATTTTGATCGCGATTTTAGACCCTTATTAGGATCGGAGACTCTCAAAGCAACGGGACCGGGGCAAATATTCGAGATCGATGCTACAGTTGCAGATGTGTATTTAGTCAGCAGTGATGATTCGAATCAAATTATTGGCAGACCTGTAGTCTATATTGTTGTCGACGTTTGGACGCACATAGTTGCAGGGATGTATGTTGGTTTAGAAGGTCCATCTTGGCAGGGTATTATGATGGCTATTGAGAACACGTGCATGAACAAGGTAGAGTTCTGTGCACAGTATGATCTTGAAATAACAGAAGACGAATGGCCTTGCCACCATATGCCACAGCATTTTTTTTCAGACAGAGGGGAGATGGAGAGCAAAAATGCTGATTCATTAGGCAAGGCTTTGGGGATTAAGCTGAAAAATGCACCGCCATATCGGGCAGATCTTAAGGGTATTGTAGAGCAACAGTTCAGAACATTAAATTTAACGTTGCAACCATGGATGCCTGGTGCCGTGAAAAAGGAGTACATGAAGCGTGGAGGGCCAGACTATGTGTTGGATGCCAAATTAACGCTAAAAGACTTTACAAAGATGATGATTGAATTAATATTGCATCGAAACAATTTTCACTATATGAAGCACTATCCATTAGATAAAGCACTATCGAAAGATAAAATTAGGCCGATTCCCAGAGAATTGTGGAACTGGGGCATCGCGCATGATCATTTCCTTCAGGAGGTACCTCTTGATATTGTACGGCTGAATGTTTTGCCCGAAGCCGAGGTGACAGCAAGTTCTGAAGGCATCTATTTTAAGGGGATGTTTTTCGGTTGTGAAGAACTCAGTAGACAAGGCTGGTTCGTACAAGGGAAATCGATAAAAACAGTAATAGCCTACGACAGGCGGTGTATGGACTATGTCTATGTGAAGGTTCAGGATGGACGTAGCTTTATAAAGTGTCATTTGTTAGATAAGTCTTCTCGTTTCGCTGATTTGAGTTTGGAGGAGATTGAAATGAAAAGTTTTGAGGAAAAGTTACAGAAAAATTTATATAACTCTACCTTACTTCAACAAGAAGTCAGTTTAAGCGCAAGGCTGGAAAATATCAAAGCTCAAGCGGAAAAAAGGGCAGAAAATCAACGTGATAATTCATTGACTAAAACGGAGAAGAAAGCGAATATTCAGCCTGGAAGGAAAATAGAGCGGGATAAGTTGAGAAAAGAGCAGAGCTTTGAACTAGATAGATCCGTAGGGGCTGAGATGGAAGAAAATGAAGCAAATACAAATAATCAACTGTTAGAGACTTACAGACCCAAGTCCAAATTGGATATTTTATCTACTGCAAGGAGGAAGAAAGAAAATGACTAAGAAAGTAAATGCGGAGTTTATGTATCACTACACTCCGAGTTTAATCGGTAAACATGAAGAAGCTAATTATAAACCACAAGTAATCGGCAGCTACAAGAATAATCCATTTATTGAAGCATTGCCTCCCATTTTTGAGGAGGAGCACGTTGCAATTCATGTTGGTAAATACCCTGATTATAATGAAGAGCAAAGAAAGTTAGGAAATCAAACAAGACTCCATCTAGTTCAGCAAATCTGTGATTACGTAGAGCCATTGCCTACGCATTTATTAGTAGAGCAACGTCTTTCTAGATTAATGCGACATGGCTATAAAGCAAGGAATCCTTTTTTGCCTGAAACAATGAGGCAGTTCCATATTGGTTTCAAGGAAATATTGAATGCGGGAGTTGGAATTGATGGTGCAAATATAGCGGGAGTACGTTCTACAGCAACTGGATTTGCCATTTTAGGAGTAAGCGGTCAAGGGAAAACTACGGCTATTGAAAGCTCTTTGTTGTTATACCCTCAGGTGATTCATCACTCCGTCTATAATGGGCAGCCCTTTATTCGTAAGCAATTAGTTTGGTTAAAATTGAATTGCCCATTTGATGGCTCATTAAAAGGATTATGTTTAAATTTTTTTCAAGCGGTTGATTCTCACCTAGCTACGGATTATTTTCGGAAGTTTGCTTCTAAAGGCTCATCCGTGGATATATTGATTCCAATCATGGCCCATATTTCAACCTTACATGGGCTCGGCGTGTTGGTCATCGACGAAATACAAAATCTAAGCTTTATGAAGAGTGGCGGAGCCGAGCGAATGTTAAACTATTTTACCCAATTAATTAATACGATAGGTGTTCCAGTAATTCTTATTGGCACTTTTAAAGCAATGAAGCTGCTATCAGGTTCTTTCAGCCAAGCACGCAGAAGTACTGGCCAAGGTGACTTGATTATGGATCGATTAACAGATGGAGAGGAGTGGGAGTACTTCATTGAGCGGCTTTGGCGCTTTCAATGGACATCAAATCCGACAAAGCTTAGTGAGCCGCTTAAGAAGACAATGTATGAACTATCACAGGGTATTGTGGATATTGCAGTGAAATTGTATATGCTCTCTCAATGGGAAGTTATTATGTACGGAGATGAAAAGGAACGAATTTCAGTAAGCGTTCTTAAGGATGTTGCAAATCGGCATATGCGGCTCATTCAACCATTGTTAAAGGTACTGAAGCGGAATGATCCATCAGCAATGATGCTTATAGATGATCTGCGGCCTACATGGGATACACTAGATGAATTTCTTCAAAAGGCAACAGAGAAGGTGTGTCTACAAGGTGAAATACGTACGTTGGAAAAACGAAACGATAAAACAGCGATTAATCAAGAAATTTTCTTGGAACTGGTTAAAACAGCAATTGATTTTGGTGCCACTGCAGATGTCTCGGAAGTGATCTCTGAGCGTGTGCTACAACGAAATGAGTCTGAAAAGAATATTGTTGTTTTGAGGAAAGAGCTTCTTAAGGAATTGGAGCTCCAAGAAACAGCATCTGACATAGTCAATCCAGACGTAACAATGAAAACGAGCAGCGGTACAGGTACTAAGAGCAGGAAATCTAGAAAGAAGGAACAGCCTGTTCTAGAAGTGGATGATCTCAGGAATGCAACAAAGAGTACTAACATAAAAGAGGAAGAAATTTACGAGAAGTTAGTGGAACAGGGAATTGTTCCTTCGGAAGAAGAATTATCCAAACTAATTTTTTAAGAGTAATAGATTACGAGGAAGAAGGGAACACTAGCAATATAAACTCCGAAAAGGGTGATTATATTGTTAGCGTATTTCCCTTCTTTATACCCGGATGAAATTATATACAGTGGAATTGCTAGATATCATCTGATGTCAGGCAACAGAACGCAAAAACAAACGGTTCATGATTTATTTGGTAGCCGATTGGTGTGTGCAACTGTAGATTTACCTAGTCACTTGAGTGCTTTGGCTGCTAGGAGCGGAACTGCCTATACCACAGAGGAACTTATCAAAAATCACACACTTTATCCGTATTATACGTCCTATGTTTCAAAAGATAAGACAAAGGAATTGTATCGCTTAATGGCAGAAGGGAGTAGCAGGGGAGAATCTCATGTATTAATGGGAATTCCTGCATGCAGAATCAAACTGCCGACCAATTTAAAATATTGCAGTAGTTGCTATCAGGATGACACCAAGAAATATGGTGAGCCTTATTGGCATCGTTGTCATCAGTTGCCCGGTGTAAATATATGTCCGTTGCATAAGTCCATCTTAAAGGTCAGTACGATAGAATATTCAACGATTCATCACAAATTTTCATTTGTTTCTTTAACAATTTATAATGAAGCGGATTATACCGAACCTGTTATTGACTCCAGTTGGTTGGATCATCTAACATTCATTGCTGTTCAATCGAATTTTCTTCTACACTCTTCCCAAATAGCTAAAGAGGAAACCGCATCTTATAGAAAGCTACCATCAATGGAAGGCTACCGAACAGTAGGCGGTCGGGTAAGGATTAATCGCCTTATACAGAATTTTCGGAATAGCTACACGGATAAACTGCTGGAATATCTAGACTGTGGTATCGACTCAAATAGCTCTGATACATGGTTACATAAAATAATCAGGAATCAAGAAGAAATTACGCATCCACTAAGGCATTTATTAATTTTCGGCTTTCTTGAAAAATCTGTTGCTGGTTTTTCTGTCACCACCAATAATTTTCCATTTGGTAACGGCCCTTGGCCATGTCTCAATAAAGCGGCTGATCATTACAATCAAATGGTTATTGATAAATGTGTCGTTACTCGCTGCTCAACAACTACAAAGCCAGTTGGGACCTTTCATTGCAATTGCGGATTTATATATTCAAGAAGAGGTCCAGATACTTGCGATGAGGATATGAACCGAATAGGTAGAATTAAAAATTTTGGTTCGATTTGGTTAGATAAATTAAAGTGTCTTAATGAGAGCATTATAACTCTTCGTCAGAAGGCGAAAATTCTCGGTGTTGATCCAGGGACTGTAAAGAATCAAACGGAGATTCTAAATAATAATAAAGCAGCCTTATGTGCATCGAATAATCAAAAATATCTTTGCAAGTCGAGAAGAAACAACGAGAAAGGAGACTCGCTAACGAAGGTTAAAAGAAAAGTGGATTGGAATTCGCGAGATGACATTTTGTACGGCGTAGTGTTAAAGACAGTTGAGCAGATGAAGCAGTTACCTAATCCACAAAGAATAACGTTGAACTCAATAGCTAGATATACGGATTTAGGCCAACTGAAACATAAACTTATAAAGAATCTAAACAAGCTCCCTAAAACCAATGAATTTATTAATAAGCATGTCGATTCTACAGAGACATATCAAATACGTAGGTTAATTTGGGCTGCAAACAAGCTTCATGAGGTGGAAGGTAGGCTATCAGGGTGGAAACTACTGAAGTTAGCTGGCTTAAACCGTCCACTGAGGAAAGAAGTGGAAATAAAATTCATGGAATTGCTCAACTATTATTTTTGATTTGCACAGAAACAATTTAATAGAAGGTTAGTCGTTGTCTCCATATCATATATCTGCTTGAGAATAGGATTTCGAACAAATCGGAAATTTTATTAGAACTTAAATAGATGAATCATTGAAAAAGGAAGTATCATAATGTCGAGTTTAGCATTTTTTCCACAACTGTATCCGGACGAAGATATCAGAAGTATTATCTACAGATACCATCTTATGTCCCCCAATATTAAATTGTCAGATACCAAGGAGGAGCTATTTGAAATAAAGTCTTTCAAAATCCCAATGTTTCCTACCAATTTAATTAAGTTATACGAAAAATTACCGGATGGGCACCCGTTTGAATTTGATTATTTTATTAACCATCACACTTGGGCAAGACTTATTGGCTGTTTTCTAAAGAAGAGCGATCGAAACAAAGAAAATGAACTTATGCATATTCCAAATGAGAAGAATAAGGCCAATATATTTAATGGCACAAATCTATTTTCAAAACAGGTAAAGTATTGTTCTAAATGCCTACATGAAGATTATGAAAAATACGGTGAATGTTACGTTCATCGCGCACATCAATTCGGTTTTATTGCTTGCTGTCATCTGCATAAAGTTGAACTGATAGATTGTTGCCCTAATTGTATGTGCTCTCTTAGTGAGGATTATGCAAAAAGACTGTTGTCAACTCCCAAATGCCGTAGATGCTTAAGTGATATTGAAGTAAATAGAACTCGCAATGAATGTTCCATTCTTGACTACCAGAATACTCTACTTGAAGACCTCTATACATTGAACTCTCTCTCGGACATCATTCATGCTGATCATATACAAAGCAAAATCATGATGAAAATGTGGGAGCTTAATTTTATCCATTATGGAGGTCGGTTTATGCGCCGCGAGTTATTGAAAAACATAGTAGATAACCATAGTCCTGCACAACTAGAGGTTACAGGATTAAATGTTAGTACATTACTATCGCAACATTTTGCCAATGTTTTTTTGCATCCTTTTCATATGAGGACGCATATCCTTTTTTATGTCCTGTTAATAAGATATTTTTTCGGTTCAGTAACAAACTTTTTGAAGTATGAGCATCCTATTGCAAATCCAATTCCATTTGGTAATGGTCCATGGGAATGTCTAAACCCAATATGTATTCAGTATGGAAAGAAGACAATTCAAAGATGTGACCGTAAATTGAAAATCTCAGGAGGGATTTCAATTACAACAACATTTCAATGTATAGTATGCGGGTATACTTATTCGAAAAGATGGATGCGTGGCAGAAAAGAATCCCAAAAGCCACTTACTGTTTCAATGGGGCATTTATGGTATGAAAGAGTAGTAACATTATATTTAGAGGGATTCACGCCATATCAAATCCAAAAGGAAACAGGGTATTCTGAAACAGCCATAAATAATTGTATTCGAAGGTTAAAAAAATCTAGGTCTACACATTATGAAAAAAGTCCACTACTAATTACTCGAGACATTGTACAGGTCATTGAGCAGACGGGCGCTATAACTATTAATGAAAAAAAAGATTTATATCGGTTGACTCTGTTGCAAACTTCTCAGTCTAATAAAACAAATAAGCGAATTTTTCTGCTGCGTATGCATCCTCGAGAATACAATTGGCTGCAAAGAAACGATAGTGTTTGGATGGATGAACATTTCCCGAGAGAAAAATTAGGAATAGAAAAGCTTGCTCTTCAATCCTTTGATGAAATATTATCACAAAAGATATGTGCAATAGCCTCAGAAATAAAAGAGGATTCAAATTCTCGATTACTGAAATTTAATATAATGAATAAACTATCTCCGTTGGAAAAGTCACGGCTGCTAACATTTAATCAAGATCGGTTGCCGGCTAGTAACAAAGCACTTATTGAATCTATTGAGGATATTGATTCCTATAGAATCAGAAAAGTAGGTGGAGTTGCTAAAAAGCTATAAAGGAGATTTGGTAATCAAAATATATCCTTTGATACATTAATCAGTTATTCAAAATTATATGAGTCATGTAGTCTGAAATTGAAAATAAAAACAAAGGATTTACTAAGACAATACCATGAGGATATGAGTGATCTTTGAAATCATGGATACATGGTCGGCTGTCCTTCAATTGGGTCATCGGAGATTATATGCAGATAGGACAAGTATTGAACTCCCTCGGTAAAATGTAGTTTTCTCACAAATGCTCGCTTATTCGCAGGATATCTCCAATAGATAAATCGCTATTCGGATAGAAGAGGGGGTGTACCGTCAAATTCGGCAACGGAAGCGCATGCGGGAACAGAAGGGGCGAGTTTTCGCTCCTTTTTTACTGTTCTGTTGCACGCTTCTCCACGTATTTCCGGAGGCTTTCACTCCCATTTCTGGACGGGTCGATGCCCTTTCATTCCTTCGTTTCGCCTATCCGGTTGGTGGAGGCCGGTTATCCTAACGGTACGGGTCTGTGCCCTTTTGCTCAATGCAATCCGGTACTCCGTGCAGTCTTGAGATCCTGCGAATAAGCCAATTTTCGTGCTAACTGAGAAGCGGTTAAGCAGTTTGTTTCATAGAATGAGCTCGATCCGGTTCGTAAGCTTCACCGCTATGTGCCATAGCAACTAGGAGGCGAGCCAACTTGCCGCAAAGCTTCATCACGGAGCGCATTGGCTTCATGCTTTTCATCTTAACATTCACTTCGTGCTGTCGTTTAAACGATACATCGTTCATGATGAGGGCCATGGTTGCCATGAACAGAGCATGCCGAAGCCTTGGTCGGCCACGTTTGCTGATGGACATCTGGCCCTTCCATTTGCCTGAACTCGCTTCAGCCAGGTTAAGGCCGGCATGCCGTAGCAACGCGTTACCATGTGCATAGCCGCTGAGGTCCCCAGCTTCACCGAGAATGCCGGCGACTGACAGGATGCTCATACCCTTAATGGCTAGCAGCGGTTCGGCTAGCGGAATCCGGACCAGTGCAGCCGCGACTTCATCCTCGATTACCTGCAGCTGCTCCGTAGCCAGATCGTATTCGGCGAGCAGCTGTTGCAGATGAAGTTTGTAGGCTCTCTCGGCATGCTTGGCGCCGACTGAGCGTGCTGCTAGAGCCAGCAGTTCACCAGCTCTTCGTTCACCGCTGTGCCGCTTCATGACCGTTTTCCAGCCGTCGATTACCTGGCGAACGGTGAGTTTTTGAAGATCGGCGGGCGTA
The DNA here is from genome assembly GCF_059383875.1 of Paenibacillus sp. JT22N7. Classification (NCBI taxonomy): domain Bacteria; kingdom Bacillati; phylum Bacillota; class Bacilli; order Caryophanales; family Paenibacillaceae; genus Paenibacillus; species Paenibacillus sp. JT22N7. The sequence continues at coordinate 433,565 of NZ_JBXENY010000006.1, read as the reverse complement.
GGAAAGAGACGCAGTGTAGCAAGCGATCCGGAGCCAATGAGGTGCTTGTATACCTGCCGCAGCTCAGGGAACACAATGTCGACCCAGCGGTGGATCTGGTTCTTGACGCTGACGAGACGATGGACAATTGTCTCCCGGTTCGCCATGAGAACGCGGAGTTCCATGAACACTTCACTGGTTTCTTTGATAAAGGTGTAGTAGCCGTTTTTCACCATGTCGGCGATAACAAAGGCATCTTTGATGTCGCTTTTAGATGGTGTATTGTCGCGGTTTTCCTTGTTCTTTTTGACGAGATGAGGATTCACCAACACAACCTCGAGTTTGCGGTCTTTGAGCCAAGCAGCAAGGCTAAGCCAGTAGTGGCCGGTTGGTTCCATGCCGATGATGGTGTCGTTTAGTTGGTGCGTTTCCTGCAAACCTCTCATCCACTGCAACAATAGGCCGAAGCCAGTGTCGTCGTTAGAGAAATGAAGCGGAGTGCCTAGCAGAATTCCACGGAAGTTGACGGCGCGCGCAACGTGGGTTTGCTGGGCGATGTCGATACCGACGACAAGGTGCTGAGTTGAAATACGTTCGAGCAGTTGATTTTGTTTGGTTTGAGCTTTAAACTTCAAGATAGAGCGACCTCCTTATGATGGCTAAAGGGCTATGACCCGTGACTACCCCATCTTACTGGAGGCGCTCGTTTTTATGCAAAACGCAAAATTAACGCTCTACAGGAATCCTAAGGGGTAACGTTAGCTCAATAAAACAGCGTCAGTCTAGGACTTTATTTTCTTTCTACATTTGAAATGAAATTATAGAACGCCTACGTGTACCTACCCCTTTTCCTCGTTGACCTACCCGTCTGGGTAGGTCATTTTTTGTTTTTCAACCATTATACTTAATTTAGATTTGCCTTACGGAAAGCGAGTATTTAGATCTTTTTAAATGTGGCTTTTTCCAACATCTAATTGCTGCTAATCAAGATGCCTCTGAGTCAATACATACTTTTAGGCACATAATGTCCCCGGGCTCTTCTCCATTCCTCAGCATAAGGTAACGCAAGTGGTCCACCATCTTTGCTGCCAGCATGACTCGATCAAACCCACACAGAAATACTCTGACAAAAAATACAGGAATCGCATCGTAAGCTTTGACGGGAGGGAGAGAATTTACAGGCAGGGTAGTCGAGTATGGTTATTATTTTTTTAAAAATAGAAATGGGATTACAGGGAGGAACAAGATACTTATGAAGCTTTTGAAACGCAGATCGCTGATTTATCTATTAATAGTAAGTATGATGCTGACGTTGATAGCTGGGCCTGAAACGGTTAAGGCGGCAGCCTCTAATTGGATTATGGTGGATGGCGGCGGGGCTACTGGCCTGAATGTGAACACTTCGAGTCATGCACCGCAAGCTATGCGTACGGCTGTACACGATAATATTCTTTATGCAGCCTGGATTGAAAGGGCATCGGCAGTTAATCAGGTGCGAGTAAAAAGCTTTAATGGAACAACCTGGAGAAGCGTAGACGGAGGCGGTGCGACCGGTCTGAATATAAATCCGGCAGATCGAGCGCTTAACCCTTCCTTAATTGTATATGACGATATTTTGTACTTGCTTTGGGAGGAAACAGGTAAGATTCGCGCAAAAAAATACGATGGAACCAGTTGGATCAGTGTGGATGAAGGCGGTTTAAATGGAAGCGCTTCGGCAACATCGTCTACTCCACGCATGGCCGTCATGAACAACATCCTTTACGTAGCTTGGCATGAGAAGGTAGACGGCGGAGTTAATCAGATTCGAGTCATGAGCTTTGACGGTACCAATTGGACCAGTGTCGATGGCGGAGGCTCTACAGGTTTGAACGCAAATCCATTGAGCTCTGGAACCTATCCGACGATGGCTGTATTCAACAACGCTTTATACATTTCTTGGTATGAATATAATAGTAGTGCTGCACAAGTGAGAGTAAAGAAATATGATGGCTCCAGTTGGATTAGTGTCGATGGTGGAGGAAGCGACGGTATAAACGTAAATCCTTCTTCCAGCGCATTAGCGCCCGAATTAATCGAATTTAATAATGCTCTGTATGCAACATGGTATGAGAGTAGTCAGATTAGAGTCAAGAAGTATGATGGAGCAAGCTGGGCGAGCGTCGATGGCGGGGGTTCAATTGGCTTGAATGTAAATATTAACAGGGAAGCATCTTTTCCTAAACCGATGGTGTTCAATAATGATTTATACGTTACATGGCTTGAAGATAATGGAACTACTAGAGCTCAAATTCGGGTTAAAAAGTATGATAGAACAAGTTGGTCATCTGTAGATGATGGAGGTCCAAATGGTATTAATGCCGGCTTTGCCGATACAGCTTGGGAACCTTCCCTGCAACAATTCAATGGTGATTTATATGCTTTTTGGGCTGAAGCCAATGGTTATTCCGGTCAAGTTAGGGCAGCTAGGATGTTGATTAACGCTGATTTTCCGACCATCAGTACACAGCCAGCGAATCAGGTGGTAAATGTGGGAGGAACGGCTACGCTTAGAGTGACGGCATACACCATCGACGGCGGGACGTTAAGCTATCAGTGGTACAGCAATACCAGCAGCAGCACCTCCGGTGGTACGCCTGTGACTGGAGCGATTGGCGCAAGCTATAACGCGCCGACTGCCACTGAAGGGACTCTGTACTATTACGTCGAGGTAACGAATACAAATTCGCGCGCTGTGGGAACAAAATCGGCGAGCGTTACGAGCAATGTTGTATCGGTGACAGCGAACGCGCTCGTGAACGCGGCTACGCCGAGCATTGGGACGCAGCCAGCGGATGAGACGGTGGAGGTTGGAGGAATGGCTACGCTTAGCGTAGCGGCGAGCGTGAGTGATGGAGGTGTATTGAGCTACCAGTGGTATAGCAACGGCAGCAACAGCACGAGCGGAGGTACGTTCGTGAATGGAGCGAGAAGCGCTAGCTATAATGTACCGACGGCAACGACCGGCACAAGGTATTATTTCGTCGTAGTGACGAACACGAATGCGAGCGTGAGCGGAACGAAGACGGCTAGCGTGATAAGTGGAGTAGCTCAAGTGACGGTGGATACGTTCGTGAACGCGGCTACGCCAAGCATTGGGACGCAGCCAGCGGATGAGACGGTGAGCGTTGGAGGAACGGCGACGCTTAGCGTAGCGGCAAGCGTGAGCGATGGAGGTATATTGAGCTATCAGTGGTATAGCCATGGCAGCAACAGCACGAGCGGAGGCATGTTGGTGAATGGAGCGACAAGCGCGAGCTACAACGCGCCGACAGCAACAGCCGACACGAGGTATTATTACGTCGTAGTGACGAATACGAATGCGAGCGTTAATGGAACGAAGACGGCGAACGTGACGAGTGGAACCGCATTGGTGACGGTGAACGCGCTCGTAAATGCAGCTACGCCAAGCATTGGGACGCAGCCAGCGGATGAGACGGTGAGCGTTGGAGGAACAGCAACGCTTAGCGTAGCGGCGAGCGTGAGCGATGGAGGTATATTGAGCTATCAGTGGTATAGCCATGGCAGCAACAGCACGAGCGGAGGTACGTTGGTGAACGGAGCGACAAGCGCGAGCTACAACGCACCGACAGCAACGGCCGGCACGAGGTATTATTACGTCGTAGTGACGAACACGAATGCGAGCGTTAATGGAACGAAGACGGCGAGCGTGACGAGTGGAACCGCATTGGTGACGGTGAACGCGCTCGTAAATGCAGCTACGCCGAGCATCGGGACGCAGCCGACCGATGAGACGGTGAGCGTTGGAGGAACGGCAACGCTTAATGTAACGGCGAGTGTGAGTGATGGAGGTATATTGAGCTACCAGTGGTATAGCAATGGTAGCAACAGTACGAGCGGAGGAACGTTGGTGAATGGAGCGACAAACGCGAGCTACAACGCACCGACAGCAACAGCCGGCACTGGGTATTATTACGTCGTAGTGACGAACACGAATGCGAGCGTTAATGGAACGAAGACGGCGAGCGTAACAAGCAATGTCGTTTCCGTCACCGCAACCGAGGTTCTTACCTACGAAATAGAAGCGATAGATCATCAGACTGCATCTGCCTTGACGCAAGGGTATGGACCCGGTACTCAGCAAACGCTGGTGATCTCCGTCACGAATACCGGTACGGGACATTTAACAGGCTTATCCGTAGCTAAGGGGGGAGCAGACGCCGAAGCTTTTGAAATCTCGCAGCCGGCCTCCACCTTAAGTAGCGGTGCGCCGTCCACCAGCTTTACAGTCAAAGTCAAGGATGGTCTCGCAGCCGGGAGTTATACCACAACGGTTACCGTATCCGCTGCCCTTATGAGCGATCGGACCTTTACCGTTACGCAGAACATTACCCTGCCTGGCGTGCCTGCAAGCCCGACTTCGCTACAAGCTATAGCCGGAGATCGAAGCGTTGCTTTGCATTGGGAGGCGGTGGAGCATGCCGATACATATGAGATCTATGTAGCGACGGCTTCGGGCGAATTCAGTGATTCCATCGCTACGGTGAGGGATGCTACCTACGAAGTGACAGGGTTAACCAATGGAGTTACCTATTATTTAGCGGTCAAGGCTAGCAATTCGGGCGGCTCAAGCCCTTTCTCGGAAGAAGCCAGTGCGATACCTGCAACGGTGCCATTAGCTCCGACGAACGTGCGAGCGAGCGCGGGCGACACGATAGCCACCGTTCGTTTCGATGCTCCGGCTGACCATGGGGGGAGCGCCATTCTTCGGTATGAGGTGATGGCTAGCCCGAGCGGAATTACGGTAGTCGGAACGACAACGCAAATTGAAGTCACAGGGCTGACCAACGGGACGGACTACACGTTTACAGTTCGGGCAATCAATAGCGTCGGACCTGGTGCCTTATCTGCTGAATCTCATTCCGTTAGGCCGACGGCGAGCGTCACAACGTCACCACTGCAGACTTCGTCCCCGACGATGGAATGGGTGAAATTTTTGGTGAACGGGCAGCAGGTAGAACAGCTTGGTCCTGTCATCGTAACGACCCTAGCGGGGCGAACGGTCATCACGGCCGAGCTGGATTCAGCTAAGCTAACGGCCAGGTTAGGACAAGAAAAGCCAGGAGCTGTCCTGTCCGTTGTCGCGGCTAATGGCTCTGACACGGTAAACATCAAGCTAAACGGCCAACTGCTTCACAACCTGAAGCAGAAAGCGACGACCTTGGTCATTCAGACGGAGAAGATGGTTTTCACGCTGCCTGCTCAATCAATCTATAGCGACGCGAGCGTCACGGATCGTTTGGCTAGCCAAATGCTGCTGCAAGACGTAAAGGTATGGCTCTCCGTCGGCCATGCAACGAGTGAAACATCCAAGCGCTTGCAGGATTCAGCTGAGCGGTTAGATGCGGAGATCATCTCGCCAGCTATCACGTTTGCCATCAAGGTGGAGCATGGCGATAAGACGGAGGACGAGGTCCGATATTCGAAGTACCCAGATAGACTGCTTGCGGTTGCACCGGAGGTGGATGTGAATCTGATCACGACAGCAGTCGCTCTTGAACCGAATGGAACGATTCGTCATGTTCCGAGCAAAATCGTGGAGGTCGACGGCAAACGCTATGTGAAAATCAGCGACCTGTCGAATGGCACCTATGCTGTTATTCATCATTCGCAACGCTTCACCGACGTGGAGAAGCATTGGTCCGAACCAGCCGTAAACGACTTGGGGTCGCGTCTGATTCTGAGTGCTCCGGTAAACGGAATCTTCCATCCCAATCGCGACATAACCCGAGCCGAGTTTGCGGGAATCCTCGTGCGGAGCCTTGGGCTGAGCAGTGTGAAGGGGCCGATGCGTTTTGTGGACGTGAAGGAGGAGGAGTGGTATAGCGGCGCCGTGCAAACGGCCTATGCATATGGCTTAATTTCAGGATTCGGCGACAACACGTTCCGACCGAACGATAATATAACGCGCGAACAGGCGTTTATCATGCTTGCCAAAGCCATGATGCTGATTCTTACGGATAAAAGCCAGCAGACGGCTAATCCCTCTGCTCCGCTCCTCCGTTTTGTAGATTCGGATAGCCTATCGGAATGGGCGAGAAGCGGTACGGCGATGGTAGTGGAGGCTGGTCTGGTATCGGGCCGCGGAGGAAACACGCTATCGCCGAAAGCGTATATCACCCGGGCGGAAGTAGCTATGATCGTATGGAAGCTTTTACAGCAAACCAAACTTATCTAATGTAATGTGTGATTAATTTTTTTAGAGATTGGTAATAGCTGAACAATACTTAGTTTCTTTCAACCAAGGGACCCCGATCTCCGCTTTCAGTGGAAGTCGAGGTTCTTTTGTATGCACTGTTGGCTGAATCTGCACTCTATGAACTCGATAAGGACTTGCTCACTGATGGTGGCGGAGAACTGCGTTTCATTCATTCCAAAGTTGTTCTTAAATGATTCTTTACCTAGGAGAGCGTAAATCTTATATGCTATAGTTAGTGTTAACGGATTGACATTAGGGAGTGAAAACATGGCTATTGAATGGGCGACAGCGGCAGATGAGGCATTTATTGCTGAGCGGGATCATCATATTTTGGCGAGTCTTATAGGCAGGAAGATTGAGAATCGAGAATATTATGTGTTTCGGAACGAGCTAGGCGATAGAATCGGCTGGATGAGGTACGGCTATTTTTGGGACAATACACCGTTTTTGAACATGATTTGGCTGGATGAGCAGGAGCGGGGCAAGGGCTTCGGCAAAACTGCGATGCTGCTTTGGGAGCAGCATATGCGGGAGCAAGGCTGCAAGCTCGTCATGACCTCAACGCAGGCGGATGAGGATGCGCAGCATTTTTATCGGAAACTCGGATACAAGGACTCGGGCTGTTTGATGTGGGAAAATCAGGCTTTGGAAATTATTCTGACTAAAGCAATTTAAGGAGTGATTTGCGATGAGCTACGATTTTAATCGGGTTTGGTTAACAAAGAAGTTCGAGGAGATTCGCATACGATTGCTGCTCGCCATAAGTCAGTTAGATGCCCAACAGTTAAATTGGAGACCGGATGGCACAAACCATAGCATTGCCAGTCTAATTAAGCATATCGAAGGAAATATACTTGAGCGCATCCGCATGAGCCAATTCAGCGTGATCGAGACCCGGAGTTTGTAACGCCTCCTATTGGCAAAGAAGAGCTTGAGGCTATTGTGAACAAGCGGTTTCAATTGATGAAATTGAATATCTTCATGTTGATTAAATAAGATATCATTAAGCTCCCTCGGTAGGATAATACAAATCATTTGATTGAATTAAAGGTGATGAAATATATTCTGCGGGGTGAGTGCATTTAGTAAAAAAGAGCATTGGCATCGACATTTAGGTGCATACTTGTCCGGTGATAAAGATGTGCGAAATCGATTTAAAGAGAGTCGAGCAGTTCTAGGGTAACTCCTAGGATTTGCTCGATTTTTTGTTTTTCTCGTGTCATTTTCCTGCTTTCAATTCAAATTTTTAGATTTTTAACGTGATAAAGAAAATAGGAGGAAAGGGGCTGAAAAGCCTTGTGCGGCGTGAAGTTTCGGCGATTGAGAAGGGGGGAACTGAAACTTATCGAAGTGCGACATCCTGTAATCCTACATACAGTTATCGTCGATGATCAGAATCCCGGGGGCATGCCGTTGTCGAGATTCGGTTTCGGCTTATCGAATGATTTTCACTTGCGTCGGTTCATGGAACATTTCGATCCATGTGCAGTGCTGCGGAGCTAGAGAAGCAAGCGAGTCGGGCGGGATGTACGATGGCCGGAATTGATCGTTGCCGGTATGAAGATAGGAAGCCGCGACTCTGGACGGATGCAATCTGTTCCAGACGTTCCGATATATCATGTTGCCTTTGGTAAAATCCGCGTTGGTCGTGATCGTCATCATCATCATCCAACTTCTATGATCCTGAAACGAATTGCGATGGTCTCTTATCATCAACAGCTCGCCTGATAAACGAAGGCGTGGTCTTCAGCGCTTATAAAGGTTGACCGGAACGCCAAGAGGACGCTAAGCTCTGGATCTCATCCGGCTTGGCGTTGTTTATTGACTTGAACGCGGACACCTCTAGACTCAGGGGTCTCCTTTCCTTTTTATAACCAAGGGGCAGCTGAATCTTTAAACATGAACCTAGCTACCCGATTTAGCTTATAAAACTACCCTCTCGGGTAGGTCAATTCAGACCTGCTATCTCTTATAGTAGAGAGTATGGCTTATGCAGCTCGAGAGTGACAAATGGACTATCTACACTACGATAAGAGGAGAGTAGAAACTAATGATTAGGCGTGGTATTTCATTGTTTATGGCTTTGATAATAGTAATGGGGTTATTTCCCTCGTATTCTTCTGCAGGAAGCGGGGTCACGAGTCTAACCACTTTAACTTTGTCTAGCGGCAAGGCTGTGGAGGACCTCATGGACACTTGGAAATTCTATGCGGACGTTGCGAACGACGTGAGCGAGATAACGGTTACGCCGACGGCGGTAGACGCTGATTCCAAGATTGAGGTAAATGGCTTAGAAGTAGCTAGCGGCAGTCCGTCGGGAGCAATTGCCCTGAATGTTGGAGTTAACACGATAGAGATTCTGGTGACACCAGCCCCGCCTCTAGATAGGTATAAGAAAATTACGACTTTAACGGTAACTCGAGCGGGTGGACCGGGTAGCAACACCATATTGAATTTTCTAGGCCTATTTCTGAAAAGCGAAATACCGGGGGATTTACCCGTCGGCTTCGGCTTCAATAAGAGCTTGCCGTTCTATGATTCGATATCTTTCATCGGCCAGAACAAGGTTCTGATCGATCCCCAACCCGAGGATAGCGGGGCGACCGTCACGGTAAACGGGATCGAAGCGACAAGAGGCGTCAAAGTACCCGTTGGCTTACTAATGGGAGATAACACGATAACGGTCGTCGTGACGGCGAGAGACGGGGTGACAACCCGGACCTATACGTTGCTTATTAATCGCCTTCCGGGCGCGGACACTTCACTTATCGAACTGGGGCTGAACAACGGCATACCCGTTGTCGATCCGGGTGATAACAAGAAATACTCCGTTAACTTCGCTTACGGCACGAAGAGCACTAGAGTATATCCGGTGGCTAAAATGGATTATGCAACGATTACGGTAAATGGAAAAAGTGTAGTGAACGGCGGGTTATCCGAGGCGATTCCCTTGGAGGTTGGGAGCAATACGATTGCGGTCGTGGTGACGTCGGAGGATGGGTTGGCTACGGCTAACTACACCCTGACGGTAACTCGGGCAGCCGCGCCGGCGGGCTACAAGGTAACCTTCGTCGAGAATAATGGCGGTGTCGATCCAGTCGAGGACCTCAATGAAGTTAGTCCTGGATCGACAATTGCAAGGCCGGAGGTAACCCGTGATGGCTATCTCTTCGCGGGTTGGTATAAGGAAGAGAATTATATTACCTTATGGGATTTCGATACGGATACGGTAAATGCGAATACGACGCTGTACGCGAAGTGGACGCCGACGTACACGGTGGTGTTCGACTCGCAAGGAGGAAGTTCGGTTGAGAGCGCGCCGGGTCTTCTCTCCGGAGCGACCGTCCCGAAGCCATCCGATCCAACAAGAGCAGGCTACACGTTCTCGGGCTGGTATGTGGATGAAAACTTCTCGTTGGCATGGAACTTCGCGACGGATACGGTAATCTTGGATGCGTGGAGCGTGAATAGGACTCTATATGCGAAGTGGACGGCAGTTCCGGCGGCGACGTACACGGTGACGTTTGATTCGAAAGAAGGCAGCGCGGTAGCGAGCTTGACTGGCATCGCTGCGGGAGCGACAATCACGAAGCCGACGGACCCGACGAGAGCGGGCTACACGTTCTCGGGCTGGTATAAGGATGAGGGCTACACCTCCGTCTGGAACTTCTTAACGGATACGGTAAGCGCGAATACGACGCTGTATGCGAAGTGGACGGCGATTCCGGTGACGACGTACACGGTGACGTTCGACTCGAAGGAAGGCAGCGCGGTAGTGAGCTTGACTGGCATCGCTGCGGGAGCGACAATCACGAAGCCGACGGACCCAACAAGAGCAGGCTACACGTTCTCGGGCTGGTATAAGGAAGAGGGCTACGCCTCGGCGTGGAACTTCACGACGGATACGGTAAGCGCGAATACGACGCTTTATGCGAAGTGGACGGCGATTCCGGTGACGACGTACACGGTGACGTTTGACTCCAAGGAAGGCAGCGCGGTAGCGAGCGTGGCGGGCATTCTCTCCGGCGCGACTGTGACGAAGCCGGCCGATCCAACGAGAGCGGACTACACGTTCTCGGGCTGGTATAAGGAAGAGGGCTACGCCTCGGCGTGGAACTTCTTAACGGATATGGTAAGCGCGAATACGACGTTGTATGCGAAGTGGACGGCAGTTCCGGCGGCGACGTACACGGTGACGTTCGACTCGAAAGAAGGCAGCGCGGTAGCGAGCTTGACTGGCATCGCTGCGGGAGCGACGATCACGAAGCCATCCGATCCAACAAGAGCAGGCTACACGTTCTCGGGCTGGTATAAGGAAGAGGGCTACGCCTCGGCGTGGAACTTCTTAACGGATACGGTAAGCGCGAATACGACGTTGTATGCGAAGTGGACGGCGATTCCGGCGGCGACGTACACGGTGACGTTTGACTCCAAGGAAGGCAGCGCGGTAGCGAGCGTGGCGGGCATTCTCTCCGGCGCGACTGTGACGAAGCCGGCCGATCCAACGAGAGCGGACTACACGTTTGAGGGCTGGTATAAGGAAGAGGGCTACGCCTCGGCGTGGAACTTCTTAACGGATACAGTAAGCGCGAATACGACGTTGTACGCGAAGTGGACGGCGATTCTGGTGACGACGTACACGGTGACGTTCGACTCGAAGGAAGGCAGCGCGGTAGCGAGCGTGGCGGGCATCCTCTCCGGCGCGACTGTGACGAAGCCGGCCGATCCAATGAGAGCGGGCTACACGTTCTCGGGCTGGTATAAGGAAGAGGGCTACGCCTCGGCGTGGAACTTCTTAACGGATACGGTAAGCGCGAATACGACGTTGTATGCGAAGTGGACGGCGATTTCGGCGGCGACGTACACGGTGACGTTTGATTCGAAAGAAGGCAGCGCGGTAGCGAGCTTGACTGGCATCGCTGCGGGAGCGACGATCGCTAGGCCGGCCGATCCGACGAGAGCGGGCTATACGTTCTCGGGCTGGTATAAGGATGAGGGCTACGCCTCGGCGTGGAACTTCTTAACGGATACAGTAAGCGCGAATACGACGTTGTACGCGAAGTGGACGGCGATTCCGGTGACGACGTACACGGTGACGTTCGACTCGAAGGAAGGCAGCGCGGTAGCGAGCGTGGAGGGCATCCTCTCCGGCGCGACTGTGACGAAGCCGGCCGATCCAACGAGAGCGGGCTACACGTTCTCGGGCTGGTATAAGGATGAGGGCTACGCCTCGGTATGGAACTTCACGACGGATACGGTAAGCGCGAATACGACGCTTTATGCGAAGTGGACGGCGATTCCGGCGGCGATGTACACGGTGACGTTTGACTCGAAGGAAGGCAGTGCGGTAGTGAGCTTGACTGGCATCGCTGCGGGAGCGACGATCGCGAAGCCGACGGACCCGACGAGAGCAGGCTACACGTTCTCGGGCTGGTATAAGGAAGAGGGCTACGCCTCGGCGTGGAGCTTCACGACGGATACGGTAAGCGCGAATACGGCGCTGTATGCGAAGTGGACTAAAGCTTCAAGCGGCGGCGACAGTGGTGGAGGCGTAAGCGTTCCGGCTAACAGCCCAGTCATCTCCGACAATGGAGAGTTGACGCTTCCTGTTGGTCGACCGGGAACGGTTAGCTTGAGCGATGAAGAGATTACCATCGAGATCCCAGCCGACGCGATGGACGCGAGTTTGCGAGTGACAATCGAGACCTTGTTGGACACGGATGAATTGTTGAAGAATAACGAAGTACTGGTAAGCGAGGTCTTCGAAGTGTTGAAGAATGTCCCAGGTACCTTCAAGAAAAACATTACGTTGAAGCTGGCCTTCGATCCGACGAAGCTAGGCGATGGCGAGCGTGCTTCCATCTTCTATTATGATGAAGAGAAGAAAGAATGGATGGAGGTTGGCGGTGTCGTAAGCGGCGCCTTCATTACCGCAGAGGTCAATCACTTCACGAAATTCGCCGTGTTAGCTGTAGGAGATAAGGCAAAGCCGGTAATCGAATTCGGCGACATCGTCGGTCACTGGGCGGAGGAAGCGATTCGCCAAGGAGCTAGCCTAGGGATCATGACTGGTTATCCGGACGGAACGTTCAAGCCTAATCTCACGGTTACGCGAGCTCAATTCGCCGTGATGCTAATGAATGCGATTAAGCCTGCAGGAGCAACGGAGGAATTGGTCTTCGAGGATGCATCACAAATTCCTGCATGGGCTAAGAATGCCGTGGCGGAGGCCAAACAAGCTGGCATCATCAACGGTTATGACGATGGTACCTTCCGTCCGAACGCTGAGATTACGCGAGCCGAGATGGCGGCGATGATCGTTAAGGCGCTAGATCTGACAGTCGAAGCGAATACCGCGACCGGCTTCGCGGATAACAGCGAGATTCCGGCGTGGGCGAAGGGAGCAGTTGCCGCTCTCAAGGAGACCGGTCTGATGCAAGGAACGGGAGACAATCGTTTCGATTCCGAAGTCAAAGCAAGTCGAGCGGAAGCGGTGACGGTTCTCCTGCGAATGCTAGAGCAGCAGAAGACAAAAGAGTAAAACAGATTGACGAGAGACCCCTGTGCCCTATAGCACAGGGGTTTTGCAATTGTCCAATTTAATCGAATATAATCGATTATATGGAATTTTTAATTTAGGCGTTTGGAGGCCTTGAATATGATTCGCAGTACCAAATATCTCATTCCCCCAGCGCGCAAATCTTTGGTGACTAGGCCGCAACTGACGCGTAAGCTTGAGGAAGGCATGGAGACCAAGCTGACTTTGCTATCGGCCCAAGCGGGCTACGGCAAAACGACAGCTTTAAGTGAATGGGCGAGACAATGCCGAGCTTCGGTTGCCTGGGTCTCCCTGGATAAATACGATAACGATTGGGGCGCATTCTGGAGCTGTGTCTTAACTTCCATACGAGAAAGACTGCCGCTGTTCGGGGAATCGATCGAATTCCTGCTCGAGCAAGAGTCTGCGGCTTCTATCGATTTCGCGGTATCGGCGTTTCTGAACGAGCTAAGCTCGATTCGCGGCGATTTTGTACTCATTCTGGACGACTATCACGTCATTGAGAATGCGTTCGTTAACGAGTCGATCCGATATATGCTTGAGCATCTGCCTCCGTACTTCCATCTCTATATCGCAAGCCGCACCGAGCTGTCTTTTCCCACGACCAGACTTCTTGCCAAGGGAGAGATCAACGTTATTCGAATAGAAGACATGCGATTCGAGTTTGAGGAGGGAGTTATTTTCTTCCGAGAGATGACGAACTTATCGCTATCGATAAGGCAAATCTCTACGTTGTTTGAGCAGACGGAAGGTTGGGTAAGCGGACTTCAGCTTGCGGCTATCACACTCAAACGAAGCGGCAATATCGCCGATACGATTCGCCAGTTCAGCGGCCAGCAGCGCCAAATCTCCGATTATCTATTGGAAGAAGTGTTCGGGCATCTGTCGGAATCCTTGCAGGAATTTCTGCTGGCTACCTCCGTTCTGAGCCGCATGAACGGGGAGCTGTGCGCGGCGGTGACGGGACAAGCCGACAGCCAGGTCCAATTGGAGCGGTTGGAGCAACTAAATTTGTTCATTATTCCGCTGGATGAGCAGCGCGATTGGTTCCGCTATCATCATCTGTTGTCCGAGTTCTTACAGCAGTTGTGCGCTAGGGACTACCCGGAACTGTGGAGACTTTCCCATCATCGGGCTGCGGCCTGGCATGAGAACGAGGGGCTCTATGAAGAAGCGGTGGAGCATTATATTAGGACGGAACAGGCAGAGGATGCCGTTCGGATTATCGACCGCATCATGCCGGAACTCTTACAATCGAGGAGCCACGTGGTTCGAAGATGGATTAATGCCTTGCCGGAGAGCAACTTTGAACACAAGCCGATGTTTCAGCTGTACCGCATCTCGCAATTCCTGATGGATCGGGATTGGGAGCAAGGACTGCGCAAGGCCGAGCAAGCGGAGAGACGGTTCGAAGCCATGAAGGAGTCCATCCCTGAGCCGGAATGGAAGCAACTGATGGGCAATCTCTATTACTTAAATGCACTCTTCTTCCGATTTCAGCAGAATATGCCGCGATCCCTCCATTATTTTGAACGGTTGGAGCATTATTTGCCAGAAGGAAGCAGCCTCCAGAAAGCCTCGACCAAAAGGTACTTAGGTCACGAGGGATTCGGGGATCCCCTTTCGCTGACCGTCAATCTGCACGAGATGGAACAATTCCAGCTTAAGCTGATAACGATGTGGGGGAAGAAACCGAACTATCCCTTTGTCGGCTACGCGTATCTATCCTATAGTTCGCTTATGCACGAGTGGAATCGGTTGGACGAAGCGGAGTCGTATATTGGACAAGCGCTCAGCCGAAAGGATCTTCGTTCCAACGTATGGACTTGGATTCATTTGGGCTTGGTGTCATCCCGACTCAAGCAGGCTCTCGGAAGAGAGGAGGAAGCAATCGAATGGCTTTCCCATCTCGGTTCGAGCGTCGACTCGCCAGATCAGCCTATTATTTGGAAAAGAATAAAGGCGGAGCAAGCCTGGCTGTATCTGCTTCAAGGGCAGCGTCAGAAAGCAATCGATTGGCTCGAACAGAGTGGATTGTCGCATTCGGACGAGGTTTCGGCTCAGTATTTCGATGAGTATCTAATAATGGTCAGGGTGATTGCAGGGAATGGACGGATTGAGGATGCGCTGCAATTGTTCGAGAAGCTGGAGAGCCTTGCGGAAAAGGAAAATCGTCTGCGAGAACGGATCAGGCTGAAGATCTTGCATAGTATGGTGCTTCGGCAATCCGAGGAGCCCCAAGCAGCCCTTGCGCCGCTGGCTATTGCCTTGAGACTCTCGGAACCGTTGGGCTACATCCGCAGCTATCTTGATGAAGGCCCTCAGATGGTCGAGATGCTAGCCGATCTTCTGAGTCAGCAGCAAAAGTCAGCATTGACATTGTTGCCCTCGAACTATATCCGTCTGCTTCTCGACGCTGTGAGCAGCAATCCGTCTCCTAAATCTTTGTCTAACGAGGCTCTGACCGAGAAGGAAGAGAAGGTGTTTGAATTGCTTGCGGAGGGATTCATCTATAAGGAGATTGCCGATCAATTGAATGTCACTCAAGATACGGTGAAGTTCCACTTGAAGAATATTTATCGCAAGTTAAGGGTAAATAACCGGGCTGAGGCAATCATGCGAACCAAGGAATATAGAAAAAGAGTTTGAGCGATTGGTGTGAAAGCTTGAGAGCGGCGAATTTTAATGGATAAGTTTCGAATAGTAACTTACAATATCGACAATTGGAACGGTGATTGGACTCCTAACAGCTATAAAGTCACGACAAGTAGAAGCAATCATAACCCTGGAAGCTTAAAAACATTCAAAACGACCCTGAATCAAAATCTTATATTCAGATTGATTATATTCTTAACCAAACAGCGGTTACGGTTGGGCGTGCACTAGCGAAGTTTATGGTAGCTTTTAATAAAGTTTAACCTTGTTAGGAGCTTATGTAACGAGGAAGTTTGGTTTCCAACTTTTATTTAATGGTAATTTGCGGTAGTTCCAGACTTTTATTTTTCCATGCTTATCACGTAACGTTAAAAACCGCATAAAATCAACATAATTGGTTCCATAGTTTTATTCCACCTGACACCCTTGTCCAGATACATTAAAGTTATTGTCTAGACAATATAGTTGTTTCTTTAACAATATAGTGTGTGATTTTTCAAAATAGTTTATGTCCATGATTCATTACAATAAAGTCTTGTTCTCTTTCTTAATAGGAAGTGACGAAACGAAAGTTTAAAACTTTTTTAATCATTAAGGGTAGTCCTAAGTTATTTTATAGGACTGCCCTTGTTTTTTCGTCGTGAGATTTTTAAATGACTTTTAATAATGAATTTTTTAGACTAGCTATTAGTAGCTCAAATAAATGAATGAGCGGTGAAACCAAATGAATGAGATAGGTGTAGACTTCCATTGAAGTCTGCAACTCTCCACACTATGTTTGCCGCTCTCCACTTAAAGTTTGCTCACGAGTCGACTGTCGAAAGAAAATTAAGTTGTAGACTAGCATGGTTGATGTTACGCGCTTTACAGCTGTTAGAATTGTCAGCCCAGCGAAATAGGTATTAGACTGAAAAACTAACTGTATCACGCTGGAAGACTGGAGCGACCGGCGGTGAAAGATCGTGCCGAACAGGAACTTCTGAAAGAACAAACTGGAAGCATGATCCGCAGCTCGCCGCTGCCGGCACCAGCATACCGATCCAGGAAGAACAAGCAGGCGCACGGCTACAGCTTCGCCGTCCTCTTAGTCCACAACTTTGTTTTCTTTCGTCACCGACGAACTTCAGGTATCCACCCCTGATTTTCGCTCGGCATTTTTCTCACTCTTTTCCCCAGGAAGCAGGCTTTTCCCAGCATCCACAGCCTTGGAATTCCGTATCACGCCTGCGTTCTCAAGCTATTTTCTCAGGTGTTTCCTCGACTGCTTTACCTGATTGATCACTTCCTAAGCTCAGCTCAAACTTATTATGCTTTAGGGGTTAGGGAGAAGGGAGGAGAAAGGGCTGGGCTGGGAAGCCTTGTGGGGAGGAGGGGCAGGATTGAATAGATGGGGACACTTATTTAAAACTTTTGTCTGTTCCTCTTCACTACCCCCGTTCCTTTAAAGCGGCAGCGCAAATACTATGCTTGGGGAGCGCTTGTTTTGGGTAATGAAAACAAGGGTTTTGTTTTGATCAAAGGTGTAATCAAAAGAGCCCTTAGTAGGGCTTCTTTGATCAATAGGGAGAGGGGAATACTTATAGTTGGTATAGTCCTAAGTGTGGATATTATTAAAAAAGATTTTTGGTTATTTTAGCAGCCATATATTCGATTTTCGGAGTCATTGCCTTGTCATCGACGGTATGCAGTTTATCGGGTATAAATAGTAATATTTTTTTTATCGTATAATAGTCGGAAATCGCATTATATACTGTAAGATTATTTTCCATTAGATACTTTGCATCCAAGATATCTCTTAAAATCTCATCCTGCTTAATGGTAATCTTCACGTTAATTTTGTTGAAAATCCCCTGTTTTATTCCCGCATTATAAAAATCTAATATTTGTTGCTCGCGTGTTTTTAGCGCCTCGCCGAGTTGATCAAATTTCTCTGGGTAATGGACCTCAAGATCCTTCAAGAATACATCTGTAATGTATTGCATTAATAAAACGGTTTGCTCGAAAATTTGTTGAAAACGATCCCCCATTTTCTCCCCACTTGTTTCATCAACGATTTCATGAATATATTGAACAAAACTATCTACTATAAATTCCACAATATCTTCTTTTGTAGAGTAGTACTTATATAATGTGGCTCGACTAATGCCCATTATTCTAGATATTTCGTCCATTGTAAGCAACTGAAACCCATTTTTCCTCACGTAAGGAAGTAATTTCGCCATGAGTTTGCTTCTTGTTTCATTGTGCTTATCGGTGACAATCTTGTTATTCATTTCATTCCCTCCTTTCAATATTATAACCGCTCCTCTACATGAAATACATAATACATTTTATGAGCAGAATATACAATTTTAATCTTTTTTGTTTACTTTGTAATTTCAATTTGGTATGATTACTTCGACGATATGATACTAACCCTGAAGTGTAGACCACTTCAATTAGGTTGATGATCGCTAGGGAGTAAAGATAATTATTTACAAGGCTTTCATTAGCCTTAAACGAAGGGAGAATAAAATATGCAGTATCGTTCTTTAGGACAACAGGGGTTGCGTGTTTCTTCACTTGGTTTTGGTTGCATGGGCATTTCAGTAGCGTATGGTCCTTCTAATGAGAATGAGGGCATTGAGACGATACGACAAGCTTATGACCTCGGTATCAATTTCTTTGATACAGCAGAGTTATACGGTAATGGTCATAATGAGCAAGTGCTTGGCAGAGCCGTTAAAGATTTTCGTGATAAAGTTGTGCTCGCAACAAAATTTGGTTTTGATATGAAAGCAGAGCAGGTTGGTGCAGGTTTCAACAGCCATCCAGACAATATTCGTAAAGTGGCTGAGAATAGCTTGCGCTACTTACAAACAGATTATATTGATGTCTTTTATCAACACATTCCAGATCCAAATGTCCCAATTGAGGAAGTTGCTGGTGCAGTAGGTGACCTCATTCAACAAGGAAAAGTGAAATATTTTGGGTTAAGTAATGCTGGCCCAGATACCATTCGCCGTGCACATGCTGTGACACCAGTATCGGTATTGCAGAGTGAGTATTCTATTTTTGAGAGGGAGCTTGAAGATAGAAACATAATTACAGTGTTAAGGGAATTAGGCATTGGTTTAGTCCCTTATGCACCGTTAGGCAGAGGATTTCTAACTAATGATGTTAAACCAGCTGAGGAGTATCCTGAAGATGATTTTCGTCGTATAGATGAGCGCTGGAAGGGAGAGAATTTTACCTATAATTTGAAGGCCGTTCAACAACTTAAAGAATTGGCATCAAACAAAGGGATCACAGTTGCACAATTGGCGCTCTCTTGGTTACTAGCACAGGATGAGAGTATTGTTCCGATTCCTGGAACGCGAAGTGTTGGTCGCCTTAAAGAGAACGTTGGGGCTGCGGATATTGAACTAACTGATAATGACCTTGCACGTATTGCAGAAATCATTCCTAATGGATCAGCAGGTAGTCGATATCCTGCGGGGATGTTGGAGAATTTCACAAGAGAGTAACGACTCGCCAAGAGCAAGGTGAACATTCTATTTTACTTGCAAGTAAATAAAAGAATGAACAATACAAAGTCCTTATTGTATTGCAGGAGCATTAATACTTCAGACTAACAACGGCAATCTAGGACTGAACTGCACCACGTCAAGTAGGTAGTACAATTAGAAAAATAGACGGTCTTTTTCCTGTATTCCATAGGACTGAGGCTGTTTATTTTTTGTTGCTGTTATGAATTTATTTTTACACGTTCAGCTCCAACATTGTGGTGTTCAGCTTTACATGGCAAAGGGCTAACTCTGATCAATCTACTGGCAAGAACTTGGGCGGATGTAGCTCATGACGGATTCTCATGTCCGGAGGAGTGTGGTAACTGATTCATTACTGTCAGAAGAAAATAAAATGTTAGACTCGGCAAATAAAGTATTAGACTGACTATGCTTCATTAAGCCCCCTTGGTACGATGCAGTTTTCTCACTAATGCTCGCTTATTCGCAGGATTTCACCAGAAGATAAATCGTAACCCGGATTGAATGGGACGAGAGCCGTCAAAATGGGCAACCGGCAAGCATGCGGGAACAGAAGGGGCGAGTTTTGCTCCTTTTTTGTTGATCTGCTGCACGCTGCTCCACGCACCTCTGGAGTCTTTCACTCCCATTTCTCGACGGGTCTATGCCCTTTTGTTTAATGCAATCTGATTCATTACAATAAAGTGTTGTTCTCTTCCAAATAGGAAGTGACGAAACGGGAATTTAAAACTTAATAATTTATCAAGGGTAGCCCTAAGTCATTTATAGGGCTACCCTTATTTTTTTCATTACGTGATTGTTAAAGTGACATTGTTTTGCTAGTGTCACCGTTAAATTGGCTTTATGAAATTCAAATAATTTAAAAGGTAGTGAAATTATATGAATGAGATAAAATTATGCGTCTAAAAAAGCGATTATAATTGAACTTTTTTCCTGATACATTATTTAGTGACAATACTTCGAATCGACTGGGTTAAGTTGTGGCTTTGGAATAAAGTTCGATAATTTATAATAAAGTTTGATACAATTACGTCGACAGGATGGATTATGACAATTCAGTAATCGGGCCATTTTGTGTGAATTTTAGGAGTGAAGAAATGAATAATTTTTTTACAGCATTAACTTATGTAAATAAAAAGATTTATGAGTCGAATCACTTAACTGTAAAGTCAGTTCAAGAAGAAAAGCAAAATTCTAAGTATGGTGCTGGTACATTTCAATTATCTTCTAAAACAGTGCGATTCAGAGTTTCGAATATAACCCCTACCAAAGTAGGGCAGTTTGTTGCATTTTGGGAAAAGGACGAAAATAATCAAAATCAACCTTACTTATATGAGGAAGCCCCTGATTTATTAGTTATAACTACCTTTAAAAATGAAAATGAGTTTGGGCAATTTATTTTTCCAAAAGAAATTCTTTTAAAACAGAACATTCTTAGGTCTACTTCAACAAAGGGCAAAATGGCAATAAGAGTTTATCCTAGCTGGGATAGTCCGAGTAGTAAACAAGCGATGAAAACTCAAAAATGGCAGTTGCCCTATTTTGTTGATATGTGTATTCCAAATCAATTTCCCTTAGAAAAAGTAATAGAACTGTATTCTCTTTAATCCTCCGCAATCGGGCGCGATTGTTGAAGATCATAGCCAGAAAATGATCAAACTTTATTCCAAGGCTACATAAGTAGCACCAAACCGTATTGATTTAGGTATCAGAAGGACTCCTGTCTGCATGATAAGAGAGTTAGGGAGAACTATGGTAAACATACCGCATGAAAATTTCATGCCGCCAGAAGCGCTCTTCACTTAGAGGCTTAGCGGTCAGACAATTCTTCAAGGACAACTACATTCCGCAGGAAGTGAACTCTGATGGAAACGTTCAAAAAAATATTGAAACGTTTCCAATTTGGTGATATTATAATTTTTATCGAGGGTTTAAGTGGGGGGTTAGATGTCGAGTATTAAAGATGTAGCCATCTTAGCTGGCGTAGCAGTAGGAACCGTGTCCCGTGTCATTAATAAATCAGGTGCTGTAAAACCCGCTACACGCAGAAAAGTTGAAGAAGCCATACAAGAGCTGAATTATGTCCCTAATGAAATTGCCCGAAATTTCAAAATGCGTAAATCCAAGATGGTAGCACTGATGTTACCAAGCATCTGGCACCCATTTTTTTCTGAACTGGCGTATTACATTGAGGATGAGTTGGACCTTGAGGGTTATAAGCTCATGCTCTGTAATAGCGGAGGCAAGCCTGAAAAAGAACTTTATTATTTGGAAATGCTTCAGCAAAACAAAGTGGCTGGTATCGTCGGCATTACTTACAACGATATAGAGAACAACGTGAGAAACGACATTCCGATTGTAAGTATCGACAGGCATTTTAACAAGAAAATTACCTGCGTAACTTCGGATAATTACGAAGGCGGGCGTTTGGCCTTAAGGGAGCTAGTAAAAGCGGGTGCTAGAAAACCGGCATTTATAGGAAGCGTCACTTCAGTTTACAGTGAAACCATGAATCGTAGAGAAGGCTTCATTCAAGAGGCGAAAACAATGGGTGTTGAGTACGTTGTATACGAGAAGCCAGACCCCGTTGAGGATGACGACGCTTATTTTGATGAGTTACTAAAAGAGCATCACGATGTGGACGGCGTTTTTGCCATTACCGATATATTTGCCGCCAAATATATTGAAAGAGCAGGCAGGCAGGGTATTCGGGTCCCAGAAGATGTAAAGGTCATTGGATACGATGGCATCCA
This sequence comes from Paenibacillus sp. JT22N7, assembly GCF_059383875.1. Taxonomy (NCBI): domain Bacteria; kingdom Bacillati; phylum Bacillota; class Bacilli; order Caryophanales; family Paenibacillaceae; genus Paenibacillus; species Paenibacillus sp. JT22N7. The sequence continues at coordinate 411,833 of NZ_JBXENY010000006.1, read as the reverse complement.
GGATCATCCCTATTTCCATCCTTTGTTGTCAACAATCAGACAACCGGTGGAGGAAATGGCACGCATGACCATCAGACTGCTTTATGAGAAGATTGAAGGCAAGGATTTAGAACAGCAAGTGTATCGACTCCCGGTTACTTTTAGGCAAGGCGAAACTACGTGATTATGATTGGTAGGAAAAGCATCAGCTCATGGTCGATTTAACAGTGTGAATTGACCCTCTGGCGTTTTTCTTACCCATAATTGGAAACGTTTCAAATTATGATCAGGTTGGAAAGTATTCGTTTATTCGGTCGGTTTATGATGTCGATTTATCTATAAATCCCTTCGCACACACTGAATTGGAAACGTTTCAAAACGGAGAATACTTTACTGGAAAGGGTGTACAAGAGTGAATTCAAAAATTAGTAGCCTGGATCATTCCATGATCAAACCAAAACGAAAGAGATGGAGCCGAGTCAAACGCGACTATGAACTGTATCTGTTCTTACTGCCGATCATTATTCTTTATCTCGTATTCAAGTATTATCCGATGTACGGGGTGCAAATTGCTTTTAAGGACTTTTCACCAAGTCAGGGGATATGGGGTAGTGAATGGGTGGGATTTCAGCACTTTATAGATTTTTTCAATTCCTATAACTTCTGGACTATCATTACGAATACGCTTACACTCAGTTTTCTATCCCTGCTGTTTGGCTTCCCGGCTCCCATCATTATCGCAATCATGCTGAATCAGATGCTTGGGAAGACCTATAAGAAATTTGTTCAGACCGTAATTTACGCGCCGCACTTTATCTCTACCGTTGTACTTGTCGGTATGCTTAATGTTTTTTTATCTCCGAACAGCGGGATCGTGAATCACATCATCACCTGGTTTGGAGGGGACCCCGTGCTCTTTATGGCCGATGAGGGCTGGTTCCGTCCCTTGTATATCTTATCAGGGATATGGCAGGAGACCGGATTTGCCACGATTATTTATCTTGCTGCCCTTGCGGGAGTCAATCCCGAACTGCATGAAGCTGCAACTATGGATGGAGCGAGCAAAAGGAAGCGTGTGTGGCACGTGGACATTCCGAGCATTCTGCCGACGATCGTCATTCTGCTGATTCTCGCACTCGGCAACATAATGAGCATTGGTTTTGAAAAAGCGTTTCTAATGCAGAGCGATCTGAACTACGCCACCTCCAATATTATTCCCACCTACGTGTATGAAATGGGGATTCAGAAGGCGCAATACAGCTTTTCCACGGCGATTGGCCTGTTCAACTCTCTAATCAATATCATCCTAATTTTCACCGTTAACCGGATCGCCAAAAAAGTAACTGAAACTAGCCTGTGGTAAGGAGGAGTTCATTTTGAATCAATTATTGAAGAGAAAGAGCACAGGGGATGCATGGTTTGACTTAGTCAACTACTTCTTGTTAACCATCATCATGCTGCTCGTATTATTTCCGTTGTACTTTGTGCTGATAGCATCATTCAGTGACCCCAATTATATATACTCAGGTGAAGTTTGGTTGTTTCCGAAAGGCTTTACGTTAGATGGATACGAACGAATTTTCAATGATTCATCTATATGGATTGGGTATGCCAACTCAATTTTATACGCGACACTTGGAACATTTATTGGAGTCGCCGTGACTGTTTGTGCAGCCTACCCTTTAGCACGCAAAAATCTGGCAGGTAAGTCTGTGATTATGTGGTTTTTGTTGGTTACCATGTTTTTTAGCGGAGGACTGATTCCAACCTATTTGCTGATTAAGGATCTTCACATGCTAAATACAATATGGGCACTCGTGATTCCCGGAGCGGGCGGTGTATTCAATGTTATTATCGTGAGGACTTTTTTTCAGTCGTCCATACCGGATGAAATGTGGGAAGCCGCATCTATTGACGGATGTTCCAACACCAGATTTTTTTGGAGCATCGTTCTGCCTTTGTCCAAATCGATCCTAGCCGTAATGGTGCTGTATCATGTCGTTGGTTTCTGGAATGGTTTTTTTGACTCCTTGATCTACCTTAGCGATGAAAGCAAATACCCGCTGCAATTGGTGCTTCGCAACATTCTTGTTCAGAATCAGGTTAACTCCGGCATGATGATAGATGTTGAATCTTACGCGGCGAAGATGCGCGTCACAGAACTAATCAAATACGGTGTTATTATTGTATCCAGTCTGCCACTGTTGATTTTGTATCCATTCCTGCAAAAGTACTTTGTTAAAGGCGTGATGATCGGATCAATCAAGGGGTGATGTGGACGTAATGCTTGAAAGGGGGGATGTACAAGCAGTATTCAGATGAAGCATGTAAGAAAGTGATTTTCAGCATGTTGGATGACAACTAAGGGAGGTTATGTACAATGAAATCTTTATTTAAAAATGTGGGGATTCTTGTGTTGGCCGGAGCGTTTGTGGTTAGTGGATGTTCGGGAAACAGTAACGGATCAAAGAATCAGGCAGAAAATACAAATCTAGAAGCCAATTTCAATAAAACCGGTCTTCCGATTGTTCAAGAAGCAGTATCGTTGAGAATGGTGTCCCCGAAAGCTGCCTTGGCTCCGAAATACTCGGAGATGGAAATTTTCAAGAGGCTGGAAGAGCAAACAAACGTAAAGATAGAATGGGAAAACATCCCTGATACTGATTTTGCTGAAAAGAAAAATTTGTTATTGGCAAGCGGAGATCTGCCGGATGCATTTTACGGAGCTGGATTCACCGATTACGAGCTGATCAATTACGGTAAAGACGGAACCATTATTCCACTGGAAGATTTGATTGATCAATATGCGCCAAATTTGAAAGCGCTTCTTGATGGCCGACCCGACATCAAATCATCGATTACAGCACCGGATGGACATATTTATGGGCTGCCATCATTCGAAGAGAATAATCTCGGAACCAACCCCTTTTTCCATGTCATCAATAAAAAATGGCTAGATAAGCTGGGTCTAGAAGTGCCACAAACACTGGATGAATATACGGAAGCTCTGCTTGCCTTTAAAACAAAGGATCCAAATGGTAATGGTAAGCAAGATGAAATCCCGTTGAGTTTCATGCATATGCAGTGGTGCATGGATATTGCCGGAATTTTTGGAGCATTTGGTCTTCCTGATAATATGGAGCATCGAGTAGTCAGAGATGGAAAAGTTATTTTTACTGCTACTCAGCCTGAATATAAGGAAGCCCTGAATTACTTCCATGAAAAATGGTATAAGCAGGGTCTGATTGACCCCGAATCTTTCACGCAAGATGCGGCACAGTATCTGGCAAAAGGAAAAACGACAGATGAGACACTTGGATCTTATATCTGGTGGGAAATTGAAGAGGTTGTAGGAACTGAACGTGGTAAGGATTATGTTCTACTATCTCCACTTAAAGGACCAAATGGGGATCAAACAATCGGACGCGGCAATGGCGGTGGTCCAGGGCGTGGGGCCTTTGTGATTACAAAAGAGAACAGTAATCCGGAAATCACGATGCGTTGGATCGATGAACAGTATGAACCGTACATGGCTGCTCAGATTCATTGGGGTCCACTAGATATTGTATACAAGAAAGACGAAAATGGTAAATTGGTGAACCTGCCGCTTCCTGAGGGAGCTTCTGCAGGTGAATTCCGTCAAAAAGTTGCTCCAGGCGCAGGCGGACCTGGCGTCATTACCATACAGGACTTGGGGAAAGTTGTTGATCTGGAACCACGAGCTCAACAGCGTGTTGAAGATTTAAAGCAATATTACGATCCATACATGGAAAAGGAAAACTATCCGAGTATTTTCTTTGAACCAGACGAACTGGACAAAATCAACAAGATCGAGCCTGAATTGATTAAGTATGTAAATACCCAAAGGGGAAAATTCATTGTTAATGGCGGCGCGGATGAGGAGTGGGAAAGCTATGTGAAAACACTGGAAAAGATGGGCCTAAACGAATTAATGGAGATTTATCAAAACGGACTGGATCGCTATAACGCAAATCTAAAAATAAATAAATAGATGACAGGTGGGGAGAAACTGTGCTTGATGTTATTACTATTGGAGAAGCATTGATTGACTTTACTCCAGCAGGCCATACAACTGGGGGGAACGAGCAGTTTGAATGCAATCCAGGAGGTGCTCCGGCTAACGTAGCCGTTGTGCTATCCCGATTAGGAGCCAGAACTGCATTGATTAGCAAGGTTGGGGAGGACCAATTCGGTTCCCTGCTGCACAACACACTGCTAAGTAGTGGTGTTGATGTGTCTGAAGTTTCATTCACAAATGAAGCGAGTACAACGCTTGCCTTTGTCCATCTGGATGATAAGGGAGACAGATCGTTCAGCTTCTTCCGAAAGCCGGGAGCAGATACCTTCTTACACTCGAAGGATGTCCCGCTCGATCGGATTGAAACCTGCCAAGCCCTGCATTTTGGCTCATTGTCCATGACCCATGAACCGGCCCGTACCGCAACCAGGACGGCAGTTCTCAGAGCCAAGGAAGCAGGAGTGTTGCTCTCGTTCGATCCGAATATCCGGTTTGCTTTATGGGAGAGCAAGGAGGAAGCAAAACATAATATCCTTTGGGGTATGAAGTACGCCGATATCTTGAAAATATCGGAAGAAGAGCTCTTTTTTATAACTGGGACTAGCGATATGGAACAGGGCTCGCTAGAGTTGCAACAACAATTCGGTATCGTGTTGGTCGTCGTCACTTTAGCGGAACAAGGCTGTTATTACCGGTTGGCTGGTCAGGATGGATATGTGTCTGGATTTCAGGTGAATGCCATCGACACAACAGGAGCTGGCGATGCTTTTCTGGGCTGCTTGTTATATAAGATCCTGGAAGGCGGAAGTTCATTGGAAGATCTAACCAAACAGCAAATCATTAGCATGCTGACTTTTGCTAATGCCGGCGGCGCGTTAGTAACAACACGAAAGGGGGCTCTTGGGTCCATGCCGACGACAGATGAGATTAATCAGATGATAGAGTCCAGCAAACCGTACAATGAAGAGCGTTTCAGACCGGGGTATCATTTTTCACCACCCTCCAATTGGGCGAATGATCCAAACGGATTAGTCTATTATGAGGGAAGCTATCATTTATTCTATCAATATCATCCTTACAGTAATAAATGGGGGCCGATGCATTGGGGCCATGCTATAAGTGAAGACCTGGTTCACTGGGAGCACGCACCTGTTGCTCTATTCCCGGATGAGCATGGAGCGATATTTTCTGGCTGCTGTGTAGTGGATTGGAATAATAGCAGCGGCTTATTTAAAGATTCCCATGGACTCGTTGCAATCTTTACGCATGCGGATATCCATCCGGAGACGAGACAGCCACGCCAGCGTCAGAGCCTGGCTTACAGCAGTGATAAAGGCCAAACCTGGCACAAGTATGACGGGAATCCAGTGCTTGTCGAGGATAATTTGATAGACTTCCGTGACCCGAAGGTGTTCTGGCATGCGCAAAGTGAGCGGTGGATTATGACTATTGTTGCGGGAGACCACGCCCGGTTCTATGCATCCGATAATTTGCGTGAATGGTCACTGACGGGTGAATTCGGCAGAGAAGAAGGCTCACATGATGGTGTTTGGGAATGCCCGGATCTGTTTGAGTTGCCGGTGGATGACACCGGACGTTCCAAATGGGTACTGATCATAAGCATCGGAGACAATCCCAATTGTCCGGAAGGTTCGCGTACACAATATTTTGTTGGAGAGTTCGACGGAAATACCTTCATTAATGATAATCCGGCTGATCATATCATGTGGCTGGATTATGGCAGAGACAACTATGCAGGAGTTACCTGGTCAGATATCCCTGAGCAGGACGGACGCCGTGTGATCATTGGTTGGATGAGCAACTGGAAGTATGCCAATGAGACGCCTACCGGTTCCTGGAGAGGAGCAATGACCTTGCCGCGCACCTTGTCACTCACCAGCAAGGATGGCAGTATAGTGCTGACCCAAATGCCTGTCAGGGAAATCGGGCAGCTACGCAAAGAATCCATGAGCTGGAATGATATCACCGTTACGCCAGTGACCTCTTTTATGCAGAAGTCGAATAATGATCTGCTAGAGATTGAAGCGGAGATGGATTTCCGGTTAGGGGACGAAGTGCGTTTCCATCTGAAATCCTCTGGACAGAGCGAGATTGTTATCGGGTACGACTCTGCTATGGAGTGGCTGTTCACCGACCGCTCGAAATCAGGTGAGACCAATTTCCACCCGGCGTTTGCATGCCAGCACGGAGCCAGCCTGGCTGCGGTAAATGGACAGCTGAAGTTGCATATCTGGTTGGACCGCAATGCGGTAGAAGTGTACGCGGATAATGGTTTGGTTGTGCTGACCGATCAGATTTTCCCTGATGCACCGATAGAGAATATTGAGGTAAGCGCAAAATCAGGACAGGTTGTCCTCAAATCGCTTCAAATCCATTCGCTTAAATCTATTCATGCTTCAGATGAAAGCACAGAGGTGATATTAGGGAGGAATGATGTATGAGCAATACAACGGATAACCGGGGATTAATTATGCATTGGGCGTTTGATGAAGGAACCGGGGCAAGCACTTTGGAGAGCGTATCGAAATCCATAAATAATATCCAGTACGTATTTAACCAAGCGGAGTTTACCGAACCATCTACTCCGCCGTGGAGACACGGGGTTAAAGGAAGCGGGCTCCTGTTCGATGGCTACTCATCATACATTGCCCATTGCGTTCATAGGGAAGAGCGTAATGGCGAACCGGAATACCTCTCGGCTCTCAGTATCGGAGTATGGGTTGCCCCGCGAACCCATGAATGGGGTCATGAAGGCAAGCTGGCTGCCATCGTGAACCGCCACAATAGGGATAACAAACAGGGGTATCTACTTGGCATGTTCCGCCACGGGTCATGGTCCTTTCAAGTAGGGCTGGAAGGAGGAGAGTGGAAGGAAATCTGGTCGCCGGATGGCTACGAATTGCCAAAGAATGATTGGTCCTACGTGAGCGCTGTGTTCAATGGGCACGAGGGTGAAATCAAGCTGTATTTGAATGGCAGAGAAATCGCTTCGGAAGCTTTACCTCGCGATTCGCGTATAACTGAGGCAGTAGGCACAGATTTATTCATCGCTAAAAATAATCATAGTAGCAAGCTGGCAAAAGTATTCAGCCTTCATATGTTTAGCGGCATCATTGATGAACTTAAAATCTACAGCCGGGTACTGAGTGCGGAAGAGGTGGCCACTTCTTATCAAGAAGTGCTGGATTTAGAACATGGAGGCGTCCATCCACAATTACAATATGATGATATCAAGCTGGATCGTACCCTTTTGCTAACAGATCGGCACAGACCACAGTATCATGTTAGCCCGCCGGCTCATTGGATGAACGAACCTCACGCACCGATCTACTTTGAGGGGCAATACCACTTGTTCTATCAACATAATCCTCAAGGGCCCTACTTTCATCATATTCATTGGGGACATTGGGTGAGTGAGGATATGGTGCATTGGCGTGATCTACCTATTGCTCTAGCGCCTGAGAAGGATCAGCTTGCACCGGATGGAATATGGTCTGGGAGCGCGACTTATGATGCTGATAGCCTTCCTGTCTTGTTTTTTACAGCAGGTAATGATAGTGCCTCACCAAATCAAAGCGTCGCGCTTGCTAGAAGCACCTACTCCGAAGACAAAGATATTGATTTGGTCCGATGGGTCAAACATCCCGAGCCGCTTATTGTACAAAAAAATGGAATGGGGGTATTCGGAGATTTCCGTGACCCGTTTGTATGGAAGGATGAGGACGGCTGGTATGCCCTGGTTGGTTCGGGTTCCGGAATTGAAGGGGAGGGCGGAGCAGCGCTGGCATTTGTATCAGAAGATATGTTGAATTGGACATACAAAGGATCTTTCTATCAAGCAGATATTCGTAAATTCCCTTATCTTGGTCCTATATGGGAATTGCCTGTCCTTCTCCCTCTTGGAACTGACAAGCAGGGAGATTACAAGCATCTTCTGCTGGTCAGCCCTGTTGGAGCAGGGGCAGATGTAGAGGTCTTCTACTGGATCGGACAGCTGGACAAAGACAATCTATCGTTCAAACCCGATCAAGAGGAACCTCAATTAATTGATGTCGGCGATTTCCATTTTACAGGTCCAAGTGGAATGGTTGATCCTGTGACGGGCAGAAAAATTATTTTTACTATTGCTCAAGGTGACCGTACATCTGAATTGGAGTATCAATCGGGCTGGGCCCATAACGGCGGCCTGCCGATAAGTGTGTATTTGAGAGAGGATGGGCGCTTGGGTATCGAGCCGATTGAGGAGCTTCAATCGCTGCGCGACAAGAAGAGGCTATCGCTCAGGGACAAGTCATTAAGTGAAGCAAATAGCCTTCTCAAGGATGTTCAAGGAGACATGCTTGAGATTCAATTAGAGCTGGAGCCTGGTAGTGCCAAACAACTTGGAATCAAAATCCGGCGATCGCCGGATGGAGAGGAAGAAACGCTGCTGTATTATGACATAAATGAATCCATGCTCTTCGCTGACCGGACCAAAACGACACTGCATTCCGGTGAGAAATGTAAAGGAGTACAAGGAGGTAAGCTGGAGCTGTCAGGGGAGAATCTTAAGCTGCATATTTATCTGGACCGCTCTATGGTTGAAACTTACGCCAACGGCTTGAAAAGTCTGACGACCCGGGTATATCCGAGCCGTAAGGATGCCTTGGGTCTTGAGCTCTGGGGAGATGGTGAACCGCTGGTAAAATCGATGGAAATATGGAATATGCATTCTATATGGTAATGTGAGCGCCTTGGCGCTCCTTACCCTATAAATGCGGGCAATACTCAAGCAAAAAAACCTTGTTGGAAGCGTTTTATTTTACAAATTAATAACATAGGAGGCTTATTCGTGATAGACAAACAAAGAAGCAAATCATGGATCTCCAATTTGATTATAGGGGTTTTGTTTCTTCAGCTAGTGACTCCGGGGATTACGGCCTCAGCCGCAGCAGAAACAGATACTTCTGCTCCAATGGTGGATATGGGATCGTCTGTTACAGATGCGGTCAATCAGAGTCCAAGTAGTAGTTTGAGAACATCTGTCACGGATACGGTCTATCAAATTCAGAACCCAGGGTTTGAAACTGGGGACATGTCAGGCTGGACAGTTATTAGAGGTCAAGCCTTCGGTCAGAACAGCGTATCGGAAGAGGGTACTTGGTGGTCGGAACAAATTCCTTATAACCAAGAGGGGAATTATCATTTAAACGGCTGGAAATATAATGAGGCTGAGACAGGTGTGCTCCGTTCTAGCACTTTCGAGCTGGGAGGCAGCGGTTGGATCAGCTTTAAGCTTGGCGGTGCAAAAAATCCTGACAAGGCATATGTAAATATCGTGGAAGCAGATACGGGCCAAGTGATTGCCAGGTATGGCAATAGCGTATTCGCTGACGTAGGCTTTCCGAATCCCGCTCAGGGTATGCGGCTTGCCAATATGGAGCAGTATAAGGCAAATCTATCCGATTATTTAGGCAAGAAGCTGTACGTAGAGATTGTAGATAATGCAACCTCAGACTGGGGATTGATTTTTGCAGATGCATTCTTTATGTATCATGAATCCGAGCCTGCCGAGGGCATCATTGCCAAGGATATCAAGCCAGATTTCACGCGCTACCGGATAGACAATCCAAGCTTTGAAACTGGGGATTTGACCGGATGGACCGTTGTAGAAGGCGAAGCATTCGGGCCAAACAGCGTTTCCGATGAAACTACCTGGTGGGATGAACAAATCCCGTACAACCAGGAAGGCGCTTATCATTTAAATGGCTGGAAGTATCCCGAAGCTGCAACTGGCGTGCTTCGTTCCAGTACCTTTGAATTGGGGGGAACTGGATGGATTACTTTCAGACTAGGCGGCGGCAAGCATATGGATCAAGTATATGTGAGCGTCATCGAAGCGGACACTGGCGAATTGATTGCCAGGTACGGAAATACAGAGTTTAACGAGTCGGGTTTCCCAGAACCGGCACAGGGCTTGAGACTTGCGAATATGGAGCAATATAAAGCCGATCTCTCCAAGCATATCGGAAAAAAACTGTATCTTGAAGTCGTTGATCATGCAGCTTCGGATTGGGGAGTGATCTTTGCGGATGCCTTCAACACCTTCAATGAACTCGTACCAGAAGATGGAATCATGGTGGATAACATTATCCCGACCGAAATCGCAAACCGCAGTTTTGAAAACGGAAACTTCGAGGGCTGGACGATTGATGGTGATGCTTTTCAAGTGACTGATGAAGCCGGGGCTGGCAAAGAAGGCAGCTTTTTTGCCAAGTCCATCTTGGAAGAAGTCGGCTCTATAATCTCCAGTACCTTCATGCTTCAGGGAACCGGAACGATTACCTTCACCGTTTTAGGCATCGACAATCCAGAAGATGCTTACGTCGCGCTATATGATGCCAGCACTAATGCGCTACTTGAGAAGACCGGGGATGTCAGTGCGAATGAGAAGATTTCCTGGAAAATGCAGAAACACTACAATAAGAAGTTTTATATCAAGGTTGTCGATCAATCCAGTCAAGCCCGTATTTCCGTGGATGCTTTTCAAGCCAATAATACGGGCACTATTTTTTACATGAATCTTGATGAAGGCGCAGGGAAAAAGGCGCTTGAGGAAGTAAGCGGTCTAGAGCATGATGTGAACTATGTATTTAACAACGCCAGATATATGGACTCCAAAGATCCAAGATGGACTCCGCGCGGAGTAAAAGGCGGCGCATTGCTGTTTGACGGCTACTCGAATGATATTGAGGTCAATGCTAAGGATACCATTCCAGTAGGCGATGCGTTAACGATTGAAGCCTGGGTTGCTCCACGCAGCTATGAATGGGGAGACGGCAACAAGCTGTCTGCAATTGTAAATCAGTCCGACCAGGATAAGGCGGAAGGCTTCGCGCTTGGCATGTACCGGCACGGCACATGGTCGATGCAGGTGGGAATTGGCGGCCAGTGGATTCAGGTATGGGTTAAAGATCACCCGCTTGAAAAATACAAGTGGAATTATGTAGCTGCCACCTTCGACAAAGAAACCGGAATGATTAAGCTCTATCTGAACGGTCAGGAAGTAGCTTCTCAAGCAACCTCTGTCAACATTCCGATCACACCTTCTACGGAAAACCTGATTATCGGAAAAAATAACAGACCTGCAGAGTTTGCAGGATTATTCTCCTACAATATGTTCAGCGGACTTATCGATGAAGTGAAGCTGCAGAACAAAGCGCTCACGGGTCAAGAGATCCTTGCCGAGTATGAGAGTGTAAAGACGCTTCACGGCGGCACGGTTCCGGAAATTCCAAATGGGGATATTGATGAGGACCCCAGTGTGTTCGACGGTGATCAGCACCGTCCGCAGTACCATGCGATGCCTCCACAAAACTGGATGAATGAAGCGCATGCACCGATTTATTATAACGGCAAATATCATTTGTTTTATCAGCATAACCCGCAAGGTCCATACTGGCATCAAATCCACTGGGGACATTGGGTGAGCGACGATATGGTGCATTGGGAAAATGTGAGACCTGCTCTTGCGCCTGAAGCGGGTACCCTTGACCCGGATGGTGCATGGTCAGGCAGTGCAGCATATGACCGCGACGGCAATCCTGTTCTGTTTTACACCGCTGGTAATGACTCGCTGTCTCCGAACCAAAGAACAGGGATAGCAACTCCGGCTGATTTATCGGACACTAATTTAGAAAAATGGGATAAATATCCTGAACCGGTTACAGAACAAAATGGAAACGGTATTCACAATGAATTCAGGGACCCGTTTGTATGGTATGACCAAGAGACGGATAAGTGGTATCAGTTAGTAACATCCGGTCTTCAAGACTTCAGCAGCGGCACAGCTTTGGTGTATGTATCCGACGATATGTACAACTGGGAGTATAAGGGGCCTTTATACGTCAGTGACAGAAGCCTATATCCGGAGCTTGGGACGGTGTGGGAACTGCCGGTACTACTACCGTTAGGAAAGGATAGCACGGGCAAGCAAAAGCATATCTTCATAGTCAATCCTCATGAAAAGCCGGAGCATGTTCCTCCGGCAAACGATGTGCAAAGAGATGTTGAAGTGTTTTACTGGATTGGCACCTGGGACCGGGATAACTTTAAATTTATACCCGATCAGGAGGCGCCTTCCAAAATGGATGTGGGTGACGGTTATTTAACCGCAGAGAGCGGTATGGTTACCCCAGACGGAAGAACGGTTATTTATTCCATGGTGCAGAATGTAAGAACACCGCAGGCTGAATATCAAGCTGGATGGGCCCATAATTTGGCACTGCCGGTTTCACTAAGCTTGGATGAGCAAGATAAATTGCGAATAGAGCCGATTCAAGAATTACAGGGGCTACGAGATGCTAAATTGGTTGATTTTGCAGATAAAAATTTGCAGGCTGCCAATCAATTGATCCAAAATGTCAAAGGGGACATGCTGGAGATCGTGATGGAAATTGATCCGGGCGAAGCTCAAAAATTCGGTCTTAAGGTACGGCGATCCGATAATGGCCAAGAAGAAACAATGATTTACTATGACAAGATGAACGGGACCTTCAATGTAGACCGGACCAAGAGCAGCATTGATCCAGATGTTCGTGTGGATGGCATCCAAGGCGGATATGTGGATCTGAACGGAGAGAACCTGAAGTTGCATATCTTCTTGGATCGCTCCGTTATCGAAGCTTTTGCCAATTACAAGAAAAAATTGACCACACGCGTCTATGTAGGAAGATACGATTCCTTGGGCTTACAGGTATGGGCCGACAAAGATATTACGGTCAAGTCGATGGAAGTATGGAATATGAATGCTTTGACGGGTGAACAAGCAGTTCCGGTCGATGTACCTGATAACTGGGACAATTCCGTGTACACCGATACTACGGAGCTACCTAACCATGATTTTGCTACAGGGGACTTAACAGGCTGGATTTCAGAAGGAGACGCTTTCCAGGATGTCCATGTGACCGATGCTCAGTTTTTCTGGGACACGATCTACTTCAATCCGTCGCATAAAATTCCGGGCGGCTATCATTTGTGGGGCTTCAACGAGGAAGCTGGGGGTGACAGCTTAACGGGAACGCTGAAATCGCAGAATTTCTTCCTTGGCGGGAACGGCAAGATCAACTTCCTGGTCAGCGGCGGGAATGATATTGATAAGCTGTATGTTGCGTTGGTTCGAGTCTCGGACGGCAAAGAACTGTTTAAAGAGACTGCTACAAATTATGAGGAGTACCAACGTAAGACTTGGGATGCGTCGCAATATATCGGCCAGGAGCTTTACATCAAGGTAGTTGACCAATCCACAGGCGGTTTCGGACATATTAATGTCGATGATTTCAATGTACCGGTTAAGGTGGAGAATCCGGTTAATCCAACCCCTCCTCCAAGTCAGCCTATAATTTCGGTAAACAAACCGGAGAATCAGAGCAACTTGTCATTTGAGATAGCAAAGGGGGAGCGGCAGGTGCTGTTTCCAACCACCATACCGGCAAATGACGGGAAAAATGCTTTAAAGGTTACAAACACAGATGTGGAAATCGAAATCCCCGCAGCCGTATTAAAGGAATTACAGGCGTTGGTCACGGACAGCGAGCTTGCACATGCAAAAATCTCTTTTGAAATGGAACCTTTGTCTTCCGAGCAGAGCAAGGAACTACTTGCTCGGGCAGGACAGAAAAACCACGCAGACATCTCTGCAACCGGGGAGATTTATGAATTTAAATTATCTATCGTGAAGGCCGACGGTACCGCGCTTACGCTTAATAAATTCTCTACATTCGTCACAATCAGGATGAGTGCGAAGGCGAATTCGCTCCAGCACCTGACAGGCATTTATTCCATCGCCGATGAAGGGAACCTGGAGTATAGGGGCGGAAGCTATTCAAGGGATAAATGGACTTCAAAAGTGAATCATTTCAGTAAATTTGGCGTCCTTATCTATGACAAGTCATTTGAAGATGTTGATGCATCGTATTGGGCCCATGAGGTGATTCAAAAGATGGCTGCCAAACAATTTGTCTTTGGTGTAAGCGATACGGCATTTGCACCAAAACAAAACGTGACACGGGCTGAGTTTGCTTCCTTGATCGCTCGTGCACTCGGAATAACACCGGCTCACTCAGTCATATTCAAGGATGTGGAACCAACGAAATGGTACGCTGCTTCAATAGCTGCAACATATGAAGCGGGAATTGTCACCGGAAGAAGCATAAACACCTTTGCACCGGAGCAAAGCATAAGCCGTGAAGAAATGGCGGCTATGCTTTACAAAGCATATCTATTCCATACAAAACAGAGCAACGCCGTTAATCGCTTAAGTAATTTTAAGGATGCCGGTACAATCAGCAATTGGGCTGCAAATTCTGTTGCTGCCCTACAGGAGCTTGGATTAATCAGCGGCCGCGGGAACCAATTATTTATGCCGCATGAAAAAGTAAGCCGTGCAGAAAGTGCACAAGTCACATCACTGTTGCTTGAAAAAGTCAATCAATAACTGCTAAAGGAAATCAGTGGGGCATTAATAACCAGTGTTTATATGCCGCAACCGTATATTGGTATCAGGAGCGGGATACAAGAGATGCTTATATGCCGGTTTCGTTGAATGAACGCTTAGCCACTTAGAGGAGGGTTATAATATGAAGGAATTTTTTTATCGTCCAGATAATGCTTGGGTAGGAGACGTTATTCCCTATTATGAAGATGGAGAGTTTAAGCTATTCTATCTGCATGGGTGGAGAGATAACCACAAGGAAGGCCTTGATCATGGCTGGCATTTGCTTGGAACGAAAGATTTCGTGCATTACAGAGAAGATGGTGCTTGCAAGATTGAAGGCGGGACCGGCCATATTCTAAAAGTTGACGATGTCTATCATATGTTCTACTGTATTTTTCCTGAAGGAAAGCAGTTTGCTTGTCATGCCGTCAGCAAGGATTTAAAAACATGGGAGCCCATTCCTGAAGATACTTTTGGTCCGGATGGCGAGATTTATGAGCTGGCAGACTGGCGTGATCCCTTTGTTTTCTGGAATGAAGAAGAAGGTCAATACTGGATGTTAATTGCTGCTCTGGCCAAAGGACCGACAAACCGAAAAGGCTGTACGGGTCTACTCTCTTCCAAAGATCTCAAGCATTGGGAGTACCGCGAGCCGTTGTATGCTCCGAACCTGCATGTAGGCGCGCATGAGTGCCCGGACTTGTTCCGTATCGGAGATTGGTGGTATTTGATCTATTCTTCTTATACGGGGCGTTTCGGGACCTTTTATCGGATGAGTCAATCTTTAAATGGCCCTTGGATAACTCCAGAAGAAGAGGCTTTTGATGGACGCGCTTATTATGCGGCCAAGTCGGCGTCCGATGGTCAGAAACGCTATTTGTTCGGCTGGAATCCAACAAAAAATGACGATCTGTTCGGCTGGAACCCGCCAAAAGCTTCAGGCAAAGATTATGACACTTGGGATTGGGGGGGGAATATGATTGTGCACGAAATTATTCAGCGTCCGGATGGAACGCTTGGCGTCAACGTACCCGAAACGGTTGACTCAGCCTTTACCAAACAGTTAACCGTGAATTTTGAGGGAATCACTGGAGATTGGTCGATCACGGACGATGCACTACTCTGCGTATCTCCTTATAACTTTGCCGGTTGTATCACAAAGGAGGAACTCCCCGATTTGTGCAAGATTTCTGCAGCAGTTCGTTTCTCGGAGTCGACCCAGGGTCTCGGGTTCATGGTTCGGGCAGGCGAAAGTCTGGATTTTGCCTATTACATCACGCTTGAGCCCCAACGTAGCCGAATTACCTTCCGCGGGCCAATTATGCAATCTGAAGAAGGGGGCAAAACCTTCCCCTACGAGGTTGAGCTGGAACGTCCGTTCAAGCTGCTGCCGGAACATGAATATGAGCTAAAGGTATTTATTGATGGCACGATTTGCGAAATTTATGTTGGCGGAGAAGTAGCAATGAGTGCCAGAATGTACGACATTCAACATGGAAAGCTGGCCATGTTCGTCAGCCAGGGCACAGCGGAATTTAACCGGGTTAAGATTGAAACTCCCCAGAATGATAAAATACACGCCAAGGAGGAAAGCTGATTCGAATAGGCTTTCTGATTCAAGCGAGAGGCTGTCCGTATCTAATAACGGGCAGCCTCCGGTTTTGTACACCTGCACTCATATAATTTACCTCTTAAGCCCATCCCTTTATAGCCTTGATCCCTAGCGCCAGAGCGCCGCTTAAGCCAGCATTGTCACCTAGACCAGGAGGTACTATATAAGTATCCATTGGCTCCAGGATTTCAGGCGCAGCAACATAGCCGTTCAGCGCCTGACGGACTTCGCTTCGGATCAGTGGAAACAATTGTTTCTGGTGCATGACGCCTCCGCCCAGGATCACACGCTTCGGAGACATCAGAAGAATCACGCCTGCGATGGCTTGGCCCAAATAATAAGCTTCCATTTTCCATGCCTGATGCTCCGCTGGCAACATAGTACCTTTGACGCCCCAACGCTTCTCGATTGCCGATCCAGAGGCCAATCCTTCCAGGCAGTCGCCATGATATGGACATAGGCCTTCGAAGCGATCCTCTGGATGCCGCCGAGTCAGGACATGACCGCCTTCGGGATGAACAAGTCCGTGGATCAGCCTGCCTTCTGCATATACGCCCACTCCAACACCTGTCCCGATTGTATAGTAGACGCAGTTGTCCAACCCCTGGGCCGCGCCCCATTGGACTTCACCAAGGGCGGCAGCATTCACATCCGTATCGAACCCAATCGGCACTGGAAAATGCTGTTTCATAACCCCCACGAAGTCAAAACCTCCCCAGCCCGGCTTGGGTGTAGTGGTCACATGCCCGTACAAGGGGCTGGATAGATCCATATTAATCGGCCCGAATGACCCGATACCAATAGCCTGAACCCCTCTATCTTTAAAATAATCAACCGCCTGTTGCAATGTCTTATCCGGAGTCTCCGTCTTAAAGCTGATCCGGTCCAGAATTTCACCTTCCTCATTGCCTACTCCGCAGATGAATTTTGTTCCGCCTGCTTCAATTGCCCCAATAATCATGTTACGTCTCCTTTGTCTAGGAAAGGATGGACTTTCCAATTTTTATTTTTGGTAAACGTTTTACTATAATATAATTACAAAAATGTTTTCCACATCATTAATACTAATATACAAACAAATGAAACCGTTGACAAGACTAAAAATTGTGTTACTATATGTTTGTAAAACGTTTTACTAATGGAGATGATGAGAATGAGGAAAGTGTTCTACAGGCCTGCGAATGGCTGGGTTGGTGATGTGATTCCGTTTTATGACAATGGGGAGTACAAGCTCTACTATCTTCACGACGAGAGAGAGGGGGGAGACTATGGCAACCATACCTCATGGAATTTGCTCGCCACCAGAAATGGACTTGACTTTAAGGATTATGGAGAGGTTCTGCCGAACGGAAATGAAACCGCTCTTGACCGGAATGCGTATACCGGCTCTGTGATCAAGGACAAGGAAGGTATGTACCATCTTTTCTACACGGGACATAATCCCAACCCTGCGTTTTGCAAGGATGGTAAGCCCTTACAAGTTGTGCTGCGGGCTACGGGTACCGACGGCATTCATTGGACGAAGGATAGCGGTTTTAAACTGTACGGGGATGAAGTGATTTATGAGCAATTTGATTGGCGTGATCCCTTTGTATTCTTCAACGAAGAGAAGCAGGAATATTGGATGCTGGTCACCACCAGGGAAATGAACTCTTCCGAGAAAAGAGGAGGGTGCATCGCACTTCTGACTTCTGATGACCTTGTGAACTGGAAATATGGTGAACCCTTCTACAGCCCGGATAAATACATTACGATGGAATGTCCCGATTATTTCAAGATGGGGGAATGGCACTACCTGATCTACTCCACCTTCAGTGAGAAGTTCGTCACCCATTATAAAAAGAGCAAAACAATCGATGGCTTATACACATCACCGACGCTGGACACCTTTGATGGCAGAGGATTTTATGCAGCCAAAACAGCTTCCGACGGCTTGAAGCGGTACGCCTTTGGCTGGGTTCCATCGAAGAAGGGCTCGAATGATTTTGGGGATTGGGAGTGGGCGGGCACTCTGGTTGCCCATGAGCTGCACCAGAACGAACACGGAGAACTTCTTGTGAGAATGCCGTCTTCCATCTATGGACATTTTAACAAGGAAGAGCGAATTCTGCTGCAAGAGGAGAAAAATTGCATTCAGCAGGATAACTGGCTGCAGCTTTCTTCTCCGGATGGGCTAGCTTATAGCGTGCTTAACTCTTTGCCTTCTCAGGTCATGCTTGAGGCTTCCTTTACGGATTGGCAGCGTGTGAAGGACTTTGGCATCGCAGTTCGCACGGACAAGGCGCTGGACAATGGTTACTTCATCAAATTTGATCCTTTTCATAACCGGATTGCCTTTGATATGTGGCCAAGAACAGAACCGGGATTCTTTCAATGGCAAATTGCCGGGGACAAGCCGCAAATGATTGAGCTGGAGCGTCCATTTGATTTTGCGAGTCACAGCCAGATTCATTTTCAGTTGATTCTCGAAGAAGATATCCTATGCCTGTATGTAAATGATGAAGTCGCCATGACAACGCGAATTTATAACTTCAAGGACGGTCATTTTGGTTTTTTCGTAAATGAAGGAGCTGTAAAGGTTCAGGACATCACCATGAAGACAAATGTTGAGCTTTAACTGGCAAAAAGGCTTCACGGCAATTATAGGGATTAATTTATTGGAGGGGTTTTAATATGACAAAAAAATTGTCAAAGGTTATCACTGGTCTTGCAGTTTTCTCCTTGGCAGCAACTGTTCTGGCAGGCTGCGGTAGCTCCGCAGACAACAATAGCTCAGATAATGCTGGTTCCTCGAATTCACCTAAGGAGCAAACGCTGACCTGGCTCTCGGCCAGACCGGAGAATGGGGCTATTGTTCAGACGGTTCGTGAGCTTGCTGACCGATTCGCCGCCGATCATCCGGGCTTTAAGCTGGATATTCAGGTAACAGCGGACAGACCTTCTTACCTGACCAAACTGAGAACGCTGGTTGCTTCAGGAAATATGCCGGACTTCATTGATAGTGATGCCGATCCTTTCGCTCAGGAACTTGTAAACGCAGGCTACCTGGTGGACATGGAGAAATTCCTGAAGGAGGAGGGAGTGTACGACCAGTTCTATGAGCCTGCGCTAAAATATCAGGAGTTGCCGGATGGAAGCCTGTATCTTCTGCCGATGGAATACCATATGGAAATGACATGGTATAACAAAAAAATATTTGCTGACAACAACCTTGAAGTGCCCAAAACCCTCGACGATCTGCTTGCGGTCAGCGATGCGCTTAAAGACAAGGGAATTACACCTATCGCTGTTGACGGCGTTGATGTATGGCCAGTATTGCGTTATGCGGCTATGTACCCGTTCCGGACCACAGGCAATCAGTTCATCCGGGATTTGAGTCAAGGCAAAGCCAAAATGTCCGATGCGACAGGCATGCAGGCGGCGAACTTTGCTTCTCAAATCGGAAAATACTTTCAGGATGGATTCGCTACCACCGATTATACGACAGCCAGAAATCTGTTTCTGAACGGCCAGGCTGCCATGTACAACATGGGAACTTGGGAAATACCATCCTTTGTGGAAGACAGCCTGCCGGAAGGACTCAAGGGCAATGTGGATTATTTCTATCTGCCAACCACCAGCAATGCGGTCACACCGAACAATGAATTTTTCGGCAACAGCGGCATCGGACTTGGAGCTTCCGCGAAAACATTCGATGGACTGCCTAAGGAATTCCTGAGCTATGTGCTGAAAAATTACAGTGATGTCTATGTGGCCAAACAACAAATGTCACCGCTAAAATTCACCATTGATGACGAGTCCAAATTCTCCGAACTGTTCCTGCGGATTAAAAAGGATATGGACAACTACGGCTCAGAGTTTGCCAAGCCTTGGGATACTCTGCTTGATCCGAACACCAACTCGGTGATGAGCGACCTGATTACCAAACTGACCATGGGCTTTATGACTCCAGAGGATTTTGCCAAGCAGATTGATGATGCCATTGCCAAGAATACAGCCAGCAAATAAGAATATTAGTTCTTCTTATACCATGATAATTCTCCGCCTGGACGATAGGCCGGGCGGAGATCTTTATCAACAGTAACGTGATTACAGAAGCGGGGTGACCCTATATGAATGTGCTTAAAGACAAAAAAGCATGGTTAATTTTTATATTGCCGGCTTTGATATTTTATTTAGGAACGGTCTTTGTCCCCATTATCCAGTCTCTTAAATACGGTTTTCAGCAATGGAATGGCATTCAGGAGCCGCGTTACATCGGCTTTGATAATTATATTGCAATGTTCAAAGATTCGTATTTCTGGAATGCTGTGCAAAACAATCTGGTATATGTGGTAATTGTGGTATTTATGCAAGTGTTTATCGGCTTGTTTTTTGCCCTGTTGCTCTCCTATGTTAACAAAGGTGCAGGAATCTTCAGAACACTGTATTACCTGCCAGCAGTTGTTGTAACCATAGCTATTGCGCAAATGTTCCGAAATTTTTATTCCCTTCAGCCTCTTGGTCTATTGAATATGTTTCTAGATTGGGTGGGCCTGAGCCATCTTCAGTCCGCCTGGCTCTCCAATCCCGATACTGCATTAATCGCTGTATCCATCCCTGAGGGATGGCGATTTATCGGGATGTATATGGTTATCTTTTATGCGGCGCTAATTGCAATTCCCAAAGAAATTGAAGAAGCGGCTAAGATTGACGGTGTAAACGGCTGGCAACTTATTCGTTATATTAAGCTTCCGAGCATCATGCATGTGCTAGGCCTATCTTTGATTATGTGTACTACAGGGGCTCTGAGGGGCTTCGATATTCCTTACATTATCGGTGTGCCAGGGTCTTCAACAGAGTTGGTTACCACCTATATGTATAAACAAGCGTTCTCCACCATCCAGTATGGATACGGAAGTTCGATTGCTGTGTTCATCGTTATCGAAAGTCTGCTTGCAGTATTGCTCATACGGGCTATTTTTAATTCAAGAAAAGGAGATGCCTGACATGTCCAAGAAGAAAAAGCTCTCCTATTCTCTTTTGTATATTCTGGTCATTGCGATTCTGCTGATTCAAATTTATCCGGTAGTCTGGCTGATGCTATCCAGCTTTAAGTCGAGCATCGAGTTGACTACACAGCCGTTTGCAATGCCTTCGTCCTGGTCGTTCGAAAACTATGCGAGTGTATTCCGGGAGAGCAGCCTGCTGCTATATATCAAGAACACCGCTATTGTGACGTTTACCTGTCTCGCACTGATTGTGTTTCTGAGCGCGACGGCAGGCTTTGCCCTTGTCAAAATGATCAACCGACTGAATTCGAAGCTGCTGTTGTTCTTCACGATAGGCATTATGATTCCGATTCAGGTTACGCTGATTCCTCTGTTTATTATGTACAAAGATTATGGTTTGCTCAATTCGTATGCGGCGCTGATCCTGCCTCAGGTTGGTTTTGCCTTGCCATTGTCTATTCTGATCTTCACCAGCTTCTACAGATATGTGCCGGGTGAACTCCTAGAGGCTGCAGTAATCGACGGATGCAACATTTTTCAGGTGTTTTTCCGAATTGTTTCGCCGCTTACGGTTAATACCACCATTACGGTGGCATCTATTAACTTTATTTTCATCTGGAATGATTTCGTGTTCTCTAATACGTTCACGAATGATAAGGCATACAAGACGATTGCCGTTGGGCTGCAGGAATTTATTGGTGCCTTTGGGGCTACAGACTGGGGCCAGACTTTTGCAGCAATCAGCATCAGCATTATTCCCATTATTGTTACGTACTTGTTCTTGAATAAATATGTGATGGCCGGTGTATCTGATGGCGCAGTTAAAGGATAAGGAGACGATTAACCATGCAATCCATGAATCAGCTGTTTGGTAGAATGAAAGGTAGGAGCAGAGCGATTACGGCGGAGAATCCACAGGGCCTCAAAGGGGAGGGCGGTAAAGCGGAAGGTCCCCTTGGCGTTGCCCGCAAAGGCAAAGCGTTCATCTCGCTCGCGCAGGGAGAAACCGCAACGCTTGTTGATATTGAAGGACCCGGAATCATTCAGCATATCTGGATGACCGTTACCGATAAGACCGAATCGGGCTGGTTCGTCCTGCGTGATCTTGTGCTGCGCATGTACTGGGACAATGAAGAACATCCATCCGTTGAAGTACCGCTGGGCGATTTCTTCTGCAATGGCTTTGGGGCACGTACGGTTGTCAATTCACTGCCGATTGTCGTTAATCCGGTCGGCGGTATGAACAGCTACTTTGCCATGCCCTTCCGCCAAGCTGCGAAAGTAACGATTACGAATGAGCATCCGCAGAGTATTGAGGCGTTTTTCTATCAATTCGACTATATGCTGGTTGATGAATTGGATGAGGATATCGAGTATTTTCACGCCCAATTTCGCAGAGAAAATCCTACTGTGCTGAGGCAGGATTACACCCTTATTGATGGAATTAAAGGAAGAGGCAAATTTATCGGTACCTATATGTCCTGGACTTCTCTATCCCGTTACTGGTATGGTGAAGGAGAAGTGAAATTCTATATCGACGGCGACCAAGATTGGCCGACGATTTGCGGTACCGGGGCCGAGGACTATTTCGGCGGTGCATGGGGGTTTGTAAAGTATGATAACGGAAACCCGGTACATGAGCAAACCTACTCGACTCCCTTTATGGGTTTTCCTTATTTTGAGACGAGAGACAATACACGGTCACATATTTATGATGGGGCGGCTTGCCCGATGCGGGGCTTCTATCGTTGGCATATCCTTGATCCAATACTGTTCGAAGAAGATCTGAGGGTGACCGTACAGCAAATTGGACATGATGGCCAAGCTTTATTTGAACGAAGTGACGATATTAGTTCGGTAAGCTACTGGTATCAGACTGAACCGCATCAGTCGTTCCCAGAATTTCCGGCAGTAATGGACAGGCGTCCGCGATAACTGCGGAGGTGCAGGCGTTGTCCAAGTAAATTCGCAGAGGTGCATCAAATGGCAAAAAAAAGAGTTACGGTAGTTCAGGTCGCCAAAGACGCGGGCGTATCGCCTGCAACGGTCTCTCATTTCATGAACGGCAATTTTCACCGGATGCGTCAGGAGACACGAGATAAAATAAGCGACTCGATCACCAAGCTCGGATATCAGGTAAATCCCGTTGCCAAAAGCCTGATTACCGGCAAAATGCATACCATCGGACTGGTTCTGTCAAACAGTACATACGATGGTTATTTTGAAGATTTGTATTTCTTGCATTTTGCCAAGGTGTTGAAGCAACAACTGAAGACTATGGGCTACAAGCTGATCCTCCTGGACTTTGATGAGATATTTATGAATATCCAAATGGTCGATGGAATTATCGTAAAGGCCACCTCGGAGACAGAAAAATTCATGCCCAGACTTATGGAACTCAACGTTCCGGTAATTACCATTGGCAGGCATAATCTATCCTACGGCGCCCATATTGTCCGAGTGAATGACTATCAATGCGGCCAAACGGGAGTGGACCATTTAATGTCTCAGGGATATCAGAAAATTATCATTCTGACCTATCCACATGGTGAGGTTCCTGGTTTCGACGATAGGTTGAATGGTGCTTCCCGCTCTCTTCAGGAGAAAGGGAATCTGACGACGGTCATTACAGGAGATATGACAGAAAGCTTCGGGTACGAAACTGTGATGCAGTTGGTCAAGAATGGCCAGCTACCGCAGGCGTTGTTCTGCCTCAATGATATCACTGCCATTGGGGTGTTGAAGGCTTGTAAGGATCTGAATCTGTCCATACCGGAGAAGCTTGCGGTATTGGGTGTGGATGATATGCCGACTGTATCCGAGTTGCTCAGTCTGTCCACGATCCGGCATCCGATTAACGATCTGGCTAAGAATGCCTCTGAGCTAATAATTCAATCTATTGAAACGAAGGGGGAATCTGCTCATCCTGTCGACAGGATGTTCCCCATTGAACTAATGGCAAGACTTACCAGTTGAGCAAGCATACCAGGAACACGCGAAGGTTAGAGAGGATACGGGCTGTCGAGAAATTTTCGGCAGCCTTTTTCTAAATAGTATGACTAGCGAAGCTAGGCACAACTAGCCGGTGAGAGTTCGGTCGAGGTAGGAGCTAAGTCACAAAGTGCACCGTGACGATATCATCTGGCAAGCATGTAGGCGAGTGAAAGCAAGGGGCGGAGCGGTGGTTTGGATGGGATAAGCATCACTTATATCGTCAAAGACGACTACGGGGAAGAAGGATTTGTAAACGAAGTCCAAAACAGTCTGAAAGTAGGGAAGTAACATTCCTTATCAGCAAGGAAGGAAATACCGAAGTCGGACGGCAAGATGCTCATGACTTTTTTGACGCTGCATTCCATTCGTTTATGGCCTAAATAAGTTTGCGTATACGCCTTAGTTTGGAACTCTATCGAGCTTAAGGTTTTTCACCGTATTCTTTACCGAAGTCCTCCATTTTTTCAAGGATCGGTAGTAATTTGTTTCCCTTGTCTGTTAACGAATACTCTACTCGCGGAGGAACTTCTGGATAAACATCACGTTTTATAACTCCATCGTTCTCCAACTCTTTAAGCTGCTTTGTGAGAGAGCCTTGTGATAAATCTCCAAGAAATTTTTTTATATCCGTGTAACGGCGTGTTTCTCCTTTTAGATACCATAATATAAAATATTTCCAACGTCCTGAAAGGACATTTTGAGTTAAGGCTATCGCATACATGTCTCTATTTTCATCCATAAATTCTTGCTCAAATCCTTCATTACAAACCTTCATTATTGTCACTCCCACTCTAAAGGTACAAAAAGTTGTACTAGGTTCATCTATATTGCCCTCTTTGCAAATGAACCTAATGACTTTATGATTATGTCATCAAACACAAGTAAACAGTTAGTAAGCTAAATGAAATTTCGAATTTATATTTAGTAAGCTAATTAAAATATAACACAGAAAGGAGTAATTGATAAGTGAATACAGCCAATAGACTAAAACTTTCGATTTTGGACTTTGTTCATATTTATAAAGGAACTGCGGCTACGAAAAGTCTTCAAGACATGACGGAAATGGTTCAATTCGCAGAACAGTGGGGATTCAACAGGTATTGGTTCACTGAACACCATAACACAACAACTTTGATGGGTACTTCACCAGACTTGCTGAGCCTGCATGCAGCAGCTCACACCAAAAGCATTCGAGTAGGTTCCGGGGGGATCATGTTGCCTAACCACAGCCCCTTGAAAGTGATGGAGAACTTTACTCTTCTC
Source organism: Paenibacillus sp. JT22N7 (assembly GCF_059383875.1). Taxonomy (NCBI): domain Bacteria; kingdom Bacillati; phylum Bacillota; class Bacilli; order Caryophanales; family Paenibacillaceae; genus Paenibacillus; species Paenibacillus sp. JT22N7. The sequence goes on along the minus strand of NZ_JBXENY010000006.1, from coordinate 386,460 downwards.
GAAGGATTATATCCAGGGCGTATTGACCTCGGGATTGGCAGGGCTTCGGGTACTGATGGCAGAACCATGTTGGCATTGTTAAGATCACGAGAATTAATGGAGGTTAATGATTTTCCTGAGCAATTAGATAACCTGCTTTCCTTTTTTGAACGTAACTTTAAAGAAAACCACCCGTTTAGTCACATCAATCCTCCTGGTGATAAATCAATGGTTCCAGATATGTTTATGTTGGGATCTAGCGAGGGTGGATTGCATTTTGCCTTGGAAAAAGGATTAGGGTTTGTATTTGCTGCTCATTTGGCCCCTCAACTAGCTATTCCCATGTTAAGAGCTTATCATTCGGGTTTTAAACCTTCGTCGTATTTAAGTGAACCCCAAAGTATGTTAACGACGATCGTTATTACAGCTGAGACGGAAGAAGAGGCTAAATATATAGCAGGACCGGCGGAGTTAATGTGGGCACAGATGAGTACAGGGACGAGAAATCTTACGTTTCCTACACCTGAAGAAGCCAAAAATCACACATACACTCCTCATGAAGAGCTGGCGAGGGAACGAAATAAAGAACGTTTTGTGATTGGAAGCGTTGGACAGGTTGCTGAGCAACTTCAACAAATTGCGAAAGCAAGTTTAGTGGATGAAATCATGATTGCAGACTTTTATCCTAATCAAGAAAGCCGAAAGAAAGGGCATGAATTATTGGCGAAGGAATTAAATTTATCGCAGGGGGAGCAATGAACTCGCGTAAAGGAGACCACCCAACAATGGAAAGAAGAAAACTTAAATTAGGTGGTATCATTGATGGCGTTGGTTGGAATCACACGGGTTGGCGCCACCCCGATATTCCTGCAGATGCCAGTGAAAATGTTGATTATTACGTTCAAAAAGCCATACAGCTTGAGCAGGGTAAGTTTGATCTCATTTTTTTAGCTGACGTCAGCCATATTGGACCTGGCATGATACCACACTATCTAAGCATGTTTGAGGGCGTATCTATATTGTCTGCATTAAGTATGGTGACTCACTCCATTGGCTTGGCCGCAACAATAGCTACTTCGTATGCTGATCCATTTACGGTTGCCAGGCAGATAGCCTCGCTGGACAAGATTAGCAAAGGCCGAGCAGGATGGAATGCGATCACCTCCAATCCAGGAGGATTAGCCAATTACAGTCGGTCCCATTTAAGTAAAGCAGATCTTTATCCCATGAAAAAAGAGTTTTTAGAGATCGTTGAAGGCCTATGGGATTCGTACGAGGACGATGCTTTCATACGTGATAAAGGAAGCGGGATATTTTTTGATCCTAGTAAAATGCATCCGATAAATTACAGCGGGAATTACTTTTCAGTGGAGGGGCCATTAAATGTTAGTCGATCTCGACAAGGAAGACCGGTCGTCTTTCAAGCCGGCACCTCCTTGGACTTCATGAATGTAGCTGCAAAGCATGCCGAAGTCATCATGGCGCCAGATGATTTTGATTATCTTAAAGGATTCGTTTTTGAACTCAAAAAAAGAGTGCAAAATCAAGGACGTTCACCAAACGATCTACTGATTATGCCTTCACATAGCCCCATAGTTGGCGAAACGGAAAAAGAAGCATTAGAAAAGCTAAGGGAAATGGAATCATGGATGCCTAAAGGTTATCGCATGCCAAAACCTACATTGATGGGATCCGCTGAGAATGTTGCAGAAAAAATAGAACATTGGTATAGAGCAGGCGTTATGGATATATTGCTGATTAGACAAGACTATCCGGCAGGATTTGAGGATTTTATTCAATTAGTTGTACCTATTTTGCAAGATAAGGGCATATTCCGAAAGGAATATGAGGACAACACACTACGAGGTAATTTAGAACTGCCATACCCTGAAAACAGGTATAAGAAGTAATAAATTGTTAGAAAAGAGGAGAAATGAACCGGTCAAACGGAAAAATCAACGAGTGCAGAAGACATGGCTAATCGACTGATGTATCTTCCGAGAACGATTGGAATGAGGTAGTCAGAAAAATCGTGGAAATTTATGGGAAAGTTGATATTTTAGTCAACAATGCTGGAATTGCAGCTACGAAGTCCTACAAGGATACAACCATTGATTATTGGAACTTGGCACTAGATATCAATGCATTGCTATTCAAGCTTTATCCAAGGCTCTGAGCAAAGACCAAATTACAGAACGCGCGCAAGAAATACCCATCAAAAGATTAGGGCAGTCTCAAGAGGTTGCAAATCTAAAGTTAGTATATGAGGCCAGCTATAATCAAAGCCTCATATACTATCACTTTTATTTATGTTAATAAAATTTGAAGGAAGTTCATCATACGTTAATTTTCACATCCATCTCCCTCGATATAGCCAGCCCGCTAAATAAAATGAGAGTGAGGATGAATGAATGACAGATCAAGTGGATTGTGATATTCGTCAGTCGTTAGACCGAGTTTCCTCTCAAATGCGTCGACATTATAGCGACTCTCTAAGAGAACTAAACCTTTACGCGGGTCAAGATAATTTACTGTGTCGCTTGTGGTTAGATGATGGAATCACACAAATGCAACTCAGTGAACATCTAAAATGCGAACCTCCTACGGTAACCAATATGGTTAAATCATTAGAGCAAAATGGGTTTATAACCCGGAAACGTGATGAACAAGATGCAAGAGTCATGCGAATTTATCTCACCGACAAAGGAAAAGAATTAGAGGTTCCTGTTAAGATCAAATGGAAAGCACAACAGGAAAAATTGCTACAGGCCGTTACTATAGAAGAGCGTTTGAACCTTCGACAATTAATTCAGAAATTGGAGAGGAATTTATCATGAGCTCTCCATCTTCTTTATGTATGTAACAGGCTAAATATTTTTGATTTAATATCAGAATGAGCAAAGAGATTATTTGGAGTTGCTATTCCAATTGTGTAATTACCCAAAGAAGAGAGGTTACTTTTTGAAAACAATGGCTATAATCGGCGCTGGGCCCGGCCTAGGTTTCTCACTGGCCTAAACTTTTGGAAAACATGGTTTTCGCATCGCTCTGGTATCCAGAAGCCAGGACAAGCTTAATCAATACGCAGAACAGTTGAATGAGATGAACAGTAGAACATATCAAGATTTTTTCATAAGTGATTGATCTGATTAAGAACAGGATACAGCTGAATTAGTACATTTAAAAATAAGGGAGATGTTTTCATTGGATAAAAAAATTCGTACAGGAATCATAGGTGCTTCAATTAATAATGGTTGGGCGAGTGGTACACATATTCCAGCCATTGAGCATTTGGATGAGTTTGAGCTTACTGCAGTGGGGACAAGTAATATGGCGAGTGCGAAGAAGAGCGCAGAAGCTTTCCATGCAGATCACGGCTTTGATAACATGGAGGATCTGGCTCAACATCCTGATGTGGACATGGTCGTCGTCAGTATTAACGTCAAGGAACATTATAATGCGGTTAAAGCCATTGTGCCTGCTGGAAAACCGATCTATTGCGAATGGCCACTGGGATCAAATACGAATGAAGCACTTGAAATGCAAGAATGGGTAGCTTCCTCAAAATTGCCAAATGCGATTGGATTACAGGCCAGACAAGCCCCAGCCATTCAGTATGTGAAAGATTTATTGGCAGAAGGTTATGTTGGAAAAGTATTGTCTGCCAATCTAAAGATCTCCATTGATGGCATGGGTGGCGTGGGTGACAAGTCCAGTGCGTACTTGTTTGATCGGAAGATTGGAGGGAACTTGCTAACAATTGTAGGTGGACATAATCTGGATGCATTTACCTACATGCTCGGGGACTTTACCGAACTTTCTGCCCTTACAGCACAGCAGTTTCCTGAAGTCGAATTGGTGGATATTCAGAAAGTCATCAAGAAGACGACAGATGATCAAATACTGATTACTGGAAAATTAACGAGTGGTGCCGCGGCCAGTGTTCATATTCAAGGAGGAGTCAAACATCAAACAGGACTAACACTTGAAATTTTTGGAGATAAGGGCACAATCGTGCTGAGTGCGCCTGCATCCATTCAATTCGGATCACACCAATTACGCGGTGCAGGACCTACTGATAACGAGCTTCGTGAACTAACCATTCCGGATTCCTATTACTGGGCCCCGCAATCTCTAAAGAATGACTCAGGGTTTGTTCTGAATATGGCTCAAGCTTATCGTAAGTTCGCCCAAGATATTCAAGAGGGAACATCCTTAGCTCCTACTTTCGCGGATGCGGTGAAGCTTCATCAGTTACTTGATGCCGTTGAAAAATCAGCACAGACCGGTGAACGTCAATACTTTTAATGCTTAGTTCGATGTTTTCGATTAGTCAATTTGTATCATTTGAACAATATGCTCAGCTATACTTTGTTCTGTTAGTTTAGTTTGTTCAGCAGTATGCAGAGTAACTGCTTCATTAATCATGTTGGCATAGATTTGTACGTACAAAGTACGTTCATCAGAGTATATTTCCTGCATACAAAGATTCAAATAATGCTTTAGTGCAATGACTAATTTTGAAGAGAGTAGAGGAATAATTTTGTTATAGTTCCGGCGACATTTCTTTTTGACTTGTTGATGATACTCAAATGCTGCGAATACTAATTGCATCATATTGTCTTTTGTAAATGTACACACACCATTAGTATGTTGTTGAATAAGTTCTTCCGCTGATTTTCGGATAATCTCATTCAACAATTCATATTTATCTTGGAAATGAGCATAAAAAGTTGCTCTATTGATTTGGGCCCGTTCCGTTAAATTTTGTATTGTTATTTTATCAAAATCTTTTTCTTCCATCAGTTCAAAAAGTGACTCAAAAATGGATTCTCTTGTTCGAGTTGTACGAATATTTCTTACTTTAAGTCCCATGGATATAGCTCCTTTTTTAAAACCAACAAATGGCTCGCATTGTTGGTTGTTCCTCAATGATGTTCCGGATACAATTGAACTACTAAAGCAACTATTGTTGTAATAGTATAATACTAAGAAGGTGGTTAGTCCATTCAGAAACTTTAAAGTGCAAGGTTAATTGTAAGTACAGATTTCATCTAACAATGTAATAAAATTTCAAAGTAATTAAAAATCAAATATTGGAGGAATTTTAAATGAAACTTACAGGAAACACGATCTTCATTACAGGTGGCGGTTCAGGAATTGGACGTGCATTGGCAGAAGCTTTACACAACCTTGGAAACAAAGTAATCATCTCAGGTAGAAGAAAAGAGCGTCTGGAGGAAGTAATAAGTGCTAATCCCGGAATGTCTTCAGTTGAACTGGACATACAGGATCTTTCCAGTATTGAGGCAACCGCTAAGCAACTTATTCGGGACTTCCCTGATTTGAATGTCTTATTTAATAACGCTGGCATCATGCTTTTCGATGAGGCTGCGGGTGTGATTAATGAAGAGGTTCTGGTTTCAACGGTCTCAACAAACTTGCTTGGACCAATTCGAATGACGTCTTCATTAATCGAACATTTGAAGTCTAAAGAAGAAGCTGTGATCATTAATACGACTTCTGCGGTCGGGTTTGTTCCGTACGCAGCGACTGCGGTGTATTCGGCGACCAAAGCAGCGCTCCATTCCTATACCTTATCACAACGTTATTTGTTTAAAGATACAACAGTAAAAGTATTAGAAATCATACCACCTGGGGTTCAAACGGAACTCATGACAGATCTTAGTGACAGTCCGCATGCGATGCCACTTGAAGCATTCATTGAAGAAACAATAAGATTACTCGGTACGGATGCTGAAGAGGTTCTAGTGGAACAAGCGAAAATGATTCGTGATAATCAAGGCCCGAATGAAGGAGCTTTTGTAATGCAACTTAACGATATGGCGACCAAAGCAGCAACAGACCATTAATTTCATCCTTCTATGACTGTCGGTTTCATTGTTACCAAGCTATGCCTCAATTAAAGCTGATAGCAAATAAAAATTATCGTTGGGAGAGAGTCAATATGCTGATCAGCAATAATTATCAAAAGACTCCACAGGCACTTAATGTCGGGCTTTGGTGCAAGAACGGCTTCTCTTGAAGTCGTTGATCCGTTTGAGCTTGATGGTAAACGTACTTTTTCGTTACAAGTTCTTGTCCCGAGCCAAGGGCAAGAACTTGTAACGATTATCGATTAGTCATCTATCTACTTAATTTCTGCTCGCCAATTTAACTTAATATGATATGTAGCAATCCAGACATTGTGTGTAATCAGAACTTATCAAACTAGAAATCTCTACCAGTAAATAAACTGATAGAGTAAAATGTCTCTTATTATCATAATTTAGAGTTAGTCAGAACCAAATGTAGAAGTTGCAGAATAAATAACAGTATCGGTTGCCAATGTTCCTCTTACAACGGTAATAGTAATTCCTACAAGGGCTAAGGGGAGTTGTACAGAAACAGTTCCCTTAAATTGAACTCTGAGATTTGTGCCTGCGCCTGCAGTTTGCAGACCGATTTGACCAAAGAGTTGAGGGGGATTAAGGACAGTAATTGGAATAGTAATTGAGTTGGCCAGAGGCTGGTACGACCTATACGAGCGTAGAATACAAGCAGAAGAGACATTCCCTATGGATATCATGCAGTTATTGAGCTAATTCATCAAACAGGACTAACACTTGAAATTTTTGGAGATAAGGGCACAATCGTGCTGAGTGCGCCTGCATCCATTCAATTCGGATCACACCAATTACGTGGTGCAGGACCTACTGATAACGAGCTTCGTGAACTAACCATTCCGGATTCCTATTACTGGGCCCCGCAATCTCTAAAGAATGACTCAGGGTTTGTTCTGAATATGGCTCAAGCTTATCGTAAGTTCGCCCAAGATATTCAAGAGGGAACATCCTTAGCTCCTACTTTCGCGGATGCGGTGAAACTTCATCAGTTACTGGATGCTATCGAAAAATCAGCACAGACCGGTGAACGCCAATACTTTTAATGTTTAAAAACTCGAATCCGCAGCGAACAAGCAAGCACATTGCAGCTGCGGATTTTTTACCGTTTGCAAACACTCCTAATCTAAAGGTACAAAAAGTTGTACTATGTTCATTCAAATTGCCCTCTTTGCAGATGTAACAAATAAATTTATGATGGTGTCAATGTCACTGAACAGAACAAAATCATTTAATATTTATTTAGCAGGCTAATTATTATGGCGCTACAAAAGGGTGATTCCACTCTTGGCCCATCCGTAATGAAGGAGAAGAACGTTATGGAAAAAAGAAGTAAGATGCAACTGGCACTACAGATGGTTTCTGGATATGGTGCTGAATTCAGCGCATGGAGGATGCCTGGCACGGACCCTGCAGCTTACACCAATATGGATAGTTATGTGGAGCGGGCTAAATTAGCTGAACAAGGAAAATTTCAAATGATCTTCATTGCCGATACTCCCGTATTATCCAACAACTTAGGTTCTCAGACGCCTATGTTCCCTATGGATCCTATGTTGGCACTGATGGCTGTAGCAAGAGAGACGAAACACATTGGGCTTGTTGCTACTCTCTCTACGACATTTAATTACCCATACAACATCGCACGTCAGTTCAAAGCACTGGATGTAATCAGTCATGGACGTGTGGGATGGAATGCGGTTACCACATCCGACCCCTTAGCGGCAGCAAATTTCGGTGCCCGGGTTACCGAACGCAAAGAACGATATGACAAGGCACATGAGAGCATACAAATTGTTCAGGCCTTGTGGGGGAGTTGGGAATCAGACGCATGGACGTTAGATGTAGAAGGAGGGAAATTTGCCGATATGGACAAAATCCAGCCTATAAACCTTCAGGGTCAATATTATGCATCTCGTGGTCCTCTGCCCATTCCCCCTTCCGAGCAAGGACAGCCTGTTATTTTCCAGGCAGGTGGAGGAAGAGAAGGACTAGAATTGGCGGGGAAATATGCTTCGGGTGTCTACGCCAATCCTTATGATATAGCGTCTGCTCGTGAACACAGACAAGCAATCCGACAAAGTGCTGTCCGTTTCGGTCGAAACCCTGATGATATCAAGATGTTTGCAGGTTTTATGTTTTCTCTGGCTTCAACGGAAGAAGAAGCTCTGAATCGTCGGAAACAGCTTATGAACTTCAATCCCCAGGAAATCCCCAATAGGGTAAGTTATCTCGGTTCCATGATTGGTGTACCCTTATCGGTAAACTTGGTTGATATCGATAAGCCAATACCGGCTGACTTGTTGAAAAATGCATATGCCAACCCAAGGGACCCACGTTCTCCAATAGCCTTGAAATTGTTGTTGCAAGGTCTATCCGTTCGGGATGTTCTCGCTCACGGGGTAATCAACTATCATCCCGTCGTTGCAGGCACACCCACACAGGTTGCTGACTTTTTAGAAGAATGGTTTTTGGCTGAAGCATGTGACGGATTCTCAGTCGTACCCGATGTATCTTTTGATGGTGTTGCGGATTTTGTAAATCAGGTTATACCCATCTTGCAGGAGCGTGGTTTGTTCCATAAGGAATATGAAGGAAAAACACTACGCGAGAATATGAGCATTCCTTACGAATATGGAATGCGGGAATATGGAATAAACGAATAGAGGAGAGAATTTTAATGAATCATACACTTCAATTGCTTCATAACCATACATCATTTCGTTCTTACACATCTCAACCCCTAACTCAGGAACAAATCGATGCGATCTTTCAGGCAGCGAATCAAACTTCATCGTTCAGTCTCCTGCAGGCCGTGTCCATTATTCGAATCACCGATCCGATTCTTCGAAAAAAAGTCAGACACCTTTCTGTCAATCAACCTTATGTTGAAGAAGCGGCTGAGTTTTGGATTTTCTGTGCAGATTTCAACCGGAATCATCAAATTGCTCCGGAAGTGGATATCGAATATATTGAATTTCTGTTAATCGGTTCATTCGACGCCGGACTGGTAGCACAAAATGCGTTGACTGCTGCCGAATCCATGGGGCTAGGCGGGGTATATATTGGTGGGATCAGAGCAAATATTAACGAACTATCTGACGTATTGGGTTTACCGAAGTATGTGATTCCTTTAGTGGGGCTATGCATCGGTCATCCAGCTGAAAAAAAGCCTGAGCTGAAACCTCGGCTGCCTCAATCCATGGTTTTACTTGAAAATCAGTATCAATCTCTTGATCAAGAAAAATTAGCTATCTATGATGAAACCATGTTGAAGTATTATGAAAATCGTCCGACGAGAGCCCCTTTCACCGTGAAAAAAGTAAAAGGATGGAGTGACCACATCCAAGATCATCTCCAGAGAAGTATTCAGCCTCAAATGATGGAGTATTTGAACAAACAAGGATTTGCCAAAAAATAAGTTTCGAACAAAGTCCTTTTGAACCTTAGAGCTGCCCCCCAATAGGCGGTAGCTCTAAGGTAAATTGACACCTGTAGTTCACCGTGATACATTTAGTCTGCTAAATATCAATTGGATGACTCGGAGGGATAGTTCATGACAGATGCAGTAGATTGTGATATTCGACAGTCGTTGGATAGGATTTCCTTCCAAATGCGTCGAAATTATAGTGAATCTCTTAGGGAACTTAATCTCTATGTAGGACAAGATAATTTGTTGTATCGTCTGTGGTTGGGTGATGGGGTAACACAGATGCAACTATGTGAACACTTGAAGTGCGAACCGCCTACGGTAACGAACATGGTTAAATCACTGGAGCAGAACGGATTTATATATCGTAAACGTGATGTACAAGATGCAAGAATCATGCGTATTTTTCTAACGGACAAAGGAAAAGAATTAGAAATACCGGTTGAGATGAAATGGAGGGAGCAGCAGGAGAAATTGCTTCAATTCATTTCTACGGAAGATCGGTTGATATTAAGAAAACTAATGCAACAAATGGAGAGGAATATAGTATGACTCTCTATTTCTTCGATATATACTTAGCTTGCTAAATATGTATGATCAAATTTGCTAAGTTTAATCAAGCTTGGTTCCACAAATAAAAACAGAGGAGCGTGTGAACATGCTTATCCCATATCTGGACAGAATTAATGAATTAAGCAGGAAACAAAGTAATAGTGGTCTGACCGACCAGGAGAGATCAGAACAGAAGGAGCTTCGGCAAAATTACTTGAAAATGATTCGAGGGCAAGTTCAAACAACGATGCTTGCGGTATCCGTGGTAGATTCTAAAGGTAATGATGTCACCCCATCCAAATTGGTTGATGAAAAGAAAATCTTTTTCGATCAAAATCGCTAAATTAGCGGATTTTTTTTAGGAACCAAGTTCTTGTACGGAAATGAGGACAGGAACTTGGATATTACCAATCGGACCTGCAGTAGGTTTTTTTGTTTCGATAATGGGATTGTAGATAAAATGAAATGGAAATAAGAAGGCTTGTGCCCTCCAATGAAATTTCAGTTCTCTACTCTGCTTAAAAATGATCCGTCCAGGTTTAAGATGATTATCAAGATTGACATCGACACAATATGTGTATATACTCGCATTTATGAGAAAACATAATTCAACTTCAGATTTTTCAGGGACGACCAATTATATGTCAGAGTGCGCTTGCTTGAATTTAAGAAAAGCGTCCCGGTTCATTACCAGTGTATATGATGAATATTTAAGACCAGTCGGGCTTCGGGCAACCCAATTGTCTGTCCTTATGGCACTTGAACAGGCCGGGTCTGTCACCATTACATCTCTCTCCGAAATACTTCTGATGGATAGGACCACATTGCCACGGGATCTCAAGCCGCTTGAGAGACAGGGGTGGGTTTCGATCACGGAAGGGGAGGATCGCAGGAAACGATTTATTGCTCTGACACCCGATGGACAGGACCTTCTTAAGCGTACGCTGCCGTTATGGGAACAGGCGCAAACCCGTATTCGAGACTATATGGGTGAGGACCCTTACAAAGCTTTGCTTGGTCAATTATCTGATGTCGTTAAGCTGAACAAGCGAGATTAATTTTTTTCGTCAAATAGGTGTATATACACGTAATTAGAAAGGATAGATGAAAGTGGCCGATATGAAAAAACATCCCACAGTTGTGCGTTACTACGAGTCCTCAGCGCAATCCGCCACTCTTGACAACGAAACGCTTGATTATGAGTGGATACGTGAATTGTGTCTTAAGGCCGGAGCTGACGATGTCGGTGTTATATCCATTGAACGCTCCGAATTGGATGATCAGCGTAATGACATTCTGTCCGCATTTCCGCATGCTAAGACGATGATCAGTTTCGTTGCCAAAATGAATCGAGAACCGATCCGCACACCGGCACGATCCCTTGCCAATATTGAATTTCATCATACCGGCGATAAGGTAGCGGAGACAGCCCATCACATCGTGTCCGCATTGGAAGCGCGAGGGATACGGGCATTAAATTCAGTTATGGGTTTCCCGATGGAGATGGATAAGTTTCCCGGCAAGACCTGGGTCGTTTCTCTTAAGCCTGTTGCCGTTGCGGCAGGGTTAGGCCATATGGGCATCCATCGCAACGTGATTCATCCGAAATTCGGAAACTTTATTCTGCTTGGCGCCGTTATGATCGATGCCCGGGTCAACAAGGAAGACCGACCGATTGACTACAACCCGTGTCTGGAATGCAAGCTTTGCGTATCTGCCTGCCCTGTGGGCGCAATCGGTGCGGACGGACAATTTAATTTTTCTTCATGCGCTACGCACAATTATCGTGAGTTTATGGGCGGTTTTAGCGACTTTGTGGAAACGATCGTGGACAGTAAGAACTTCAAAGAGTATCGGAATGAAGTACCGATAACCGAAACGACTTCCTGGTGGCAAAGTTTGAGTTTCGGGGCTAACTATAAAGCGGCTTATTGCTTATCGGTTTGTCCGGCGGGCGATGATGTGATTGGGCCGTTTCTGAAAGACCGTAAAGGGTTCTTGAATGATATATTAAAGCCGTTGCAGGCCAAAGAGGAGACGATCTATGTAACCCCGGGCTCCGATGCGGAAGCGTATGTCATGAAACGTTTTCCCCATAAAACGGTAAAGCGCGTCGGGAATGGACTCAGGCCGAACACGATCCGCCTATTGATCACCCTGATGCCTCATGCATTCCAGCCGAAGCAGGCAACAGGTTTAAACAGCACCTATCATTTTACATTCACTGGAGATGAAAGGAGACAAACGACATTCGACATTCGTGACAATAAGCTCCAGATTCGGGACGGTTTTCACGGCAAGCCGGATATTCGGATTACGGTGGATAGCAGAACGTGGCTTAAGATCGTGGGGAAGGAAAAAAATGTGGCTGCGGCATTGCTGACAAGAAAACTGCGAATCAAAGGGAATCCCAAATTGTTGATGAACTTTGAGAAATGCTTTGCTTAATGGCAGTGTGTATACACTATTGTGCGTAGGGGGTTGAACCCGATGCATAATTGGAGAAACACGGCAATCATTGGTGGTTCAATGAGCGCATGAAAAAACATTCAAAACCGAAGGCGGCGATCGATATGATTTAAGTTGAAGGTTGTCGATCGACGCTTTGAACAACGCCTGGCACATACGTTCGAGCGGATCAAGCAAACGGAAGCTTTCATTATGAATGGATGGAAACGAACGAAGTAAAGCATGTTCGATGAGATTCTCAGTTTTGGCAATAAGCTTGCACAATAAAGCATGCAAAGCCACTATATAAATCATTCAAAGAGAAAGGATTGATTTTTATGAAAATGGATTCCAACACAATTCTTATAACGGGTGGAACATCCGGGATTGGATTCGAGCTTGCTACTCAGCTCATTCAGCTTGGGAACACCGTAATTATTACCGGGCGGGATCAGTCCAAGCTGGATCTAGCAAAAAAGAAACTTCCATTCATTTACACATTTCAGTGTGATGTAAGCAATCCGAAGGCCATTTCCGACCTTTTTGAAAAAGTAACCAGTCAATTTCCAGAACTGAATTTTCTGATCAATAACGCTGGGGTTATGCGTAAATTGAACTTTCATACCAAAGAGGTTGACTTAGAGGATATTAGTAGCGAGATTGAAATTAACCTCAGCGGTTCGATCCGCATGGTGAACCAATTCTTATCGCATTTAAAGGCGAAGAAATCCTCTGCGATTATGAATGTCTCATCCGCACTTGCATTTGTTCCTTATCCAGTATTCCCGGTATATTGTGCGACGAAAGCCGGTATTCACTCATTTACACAATCACTGCGAATGCAGCTAAAAAATACTAATATTAAAGTGTTTGAATCGGCGCCTCCAACTATTCAGACCCCTTTAATTAAAGCTCTTGAAGGTTACGAGATCAAAGGCGTAAAGCCAATGGAGGCCGATAAACTGGTTAGGTACGCAATCAAGGGTTTGGAAAAGGATCGCTTTGAAATCCTACCGGGCCAGAGCAGTGCGCTGAAGTTCATGAGTCGTGTTGCACCTCAGTTTATTTTAAATCAGATGAGCAAACCCGTTGATAAAATGCTGGCTCAAACCAAGAGTTAAATATACGGAACAGTGGTTGGCGGATCGTTTCGCCAAGGGCGGAAATGATTTGGTGCTGGTGGCGCGTATCTTTATTCGCCATGTGTATCCGGAGACGCTCTGCGTATCGAGTATGAGCTGACAGAAAAGGGAAAGGGAATGGAAGCGACGATACGGGAGCTGCACAAAAGAGTAGATTGTTTCGGCTGAACATATAATAATTTTATAAATCCGCCGTCAGGAAATTTGCTGAAAATGATGGTAATGACCTTCAGAGGTGATGATCAATTCTTTACTGAACATTCCAACATGGCGAGAACTTCCACTTATAAGGAAAAACTTCATCGAACAGTAAAATTAACGATGAAAATATTACAAAGATAATGATTTTATTTTTTTGTTTTTAGTAGAATGAACGTTCCTGTATGCACAGATTTCTCATTCATCTATTGAAACGATAGAATGAGCTTATTAACTTGCAGGAACAATATCCCAATTGGAGGTGCTCTATGTCTGAAGTGATTCTTAAAGCAACTCTGGCGCGGGGAGCGAATCCACTGCTTGCGAATGTATCCGCCAAACGCAAGAATGAGGCGCTTAATCGCATGGCCGACGCACTGCTGCGGAATACGATAAACATCATCGAGGCCAATGCGGCTGATCTGGCGCGAGGCGGCGAAAAACTTAGCGCATCCCTGCTCGACCGTCTCACGCTGAATGAGAAGAGGATCGAAGCGATGGCCGAAGGGCTACGACTAATCGCCGGGTTGCCGGATCCGATCGGCGAGACGCTGCAGGAATTTTCGCGCCCAAACGGGCTGCGCATCAAGAAGGTGCGTGTGCCGCTCGGAGTCATCGGCATTATTTATGAAGCCCGGCCAAACGTCACTGTCGACGCTGTCGGCCTTTGTTTTAAGACAGGAAATGCAGTCTTACTTCGTGGCGGCTCGGCGGCAATCAATACGAACAAAAGAATCGTGGAGATTTTGGTTGAAGTACTTGCCTCCTTTGGACTCCCTGCCGGTACCATTCAATTGATTGAAAACTCAGATCGTGCATCCATCGACGAAATGCTAAAGCTGAAAGGCTATATCGATGTGCTGATTCCGCGCGGAGGTGCTTCCCTGATTCAGAATGTCCTTAAGAACTCCAGCGTGCCCGTCATTGAAACAGGTACCGGCATTTGTCATACTTTTATCGACGACAGTGCCGAACCATCAATGGCTCGAGCCATCGCCCTCAACGCCAAGGTACAGCGGCCATCCGCATGCAATTCAATTGAGACTCTTCTTATTCATGAGGAATTTGCAGTCCGAGAACTGCCTGATCTTGCTACCGCGTTCCGCGAAGCGAACGTGGAGCTGCGAGGTGACCGCCGATCAATCGAACTCGTACCTGATATGTATCCCGCTTCTTCCGAAGACTGGGACACGGAGTATAATGACTATATTTTGAACGTACGTGTGGTCAGCGGACTTGAGGAAGCGCTCGCTCATATCCGTGCACATAGTACGAAGCATTCCGAATGCATCATAACCGAAGATGACCGGAACGCTTTACTTTTCTTGAATGAAGTCGACGCATCTGCCGTTTATCATAACGCTTCGACGAGGTTTACCGACGGTTTCGAGTTTGGCTTCGGCGCGGAGATCGGCATCAGCACTCAGAAGTTGCATGCCCGTGGTCCTTTGGGACTCCCAGAGCTTACTTCTCACAAGTACAAAATCACTGGCAGCGGGCAAATCCGGCCTTGAAGATATAATCATTGTCATTTCGCACGACAAGAATGATACAAGATTTCGATTATGTCTGATGAGTGACCATGGGAGGGAAGTTCTTGTGTCATATAACAGTTTAAGTATTCGTTTGGAATGAACCAGTTGTAATGGCTGTGCAGACGATAAAAGTAACGAGTAGCATTATGGGTTACAGTTTTGTTCTCAGAACTACCAGGAAAAGTTTGTTAAATGGTTAGGGCTGTTGACTAAATGGGTTGAGGACATTACCCTCAACCCATTTTTGTATTTATAGATTCTTGGCTTTATTTGAAATGCCAGTTCATCCCTTACGCTATCGGTTGGATCATACTAGAAATGGTGGTGAGTTCAGCATGTACTATCACCTAGGTGAGTTGCAAACTAAGGTATAAGTGACTTCATATTGTATCTTCCTCTCTTTCAGTACATACTATGTGTACGGAAAGGGAGGTCACCCCATGCGATACCTATACGAATTTATCAAACATCAGGATGACATGCCTATGCACTTGTTCGTGAATAGTGTTGCGCATGTTCCTTACCATTGGCACAAAGAAGTTGAGATCATTTATGTCCTGCAAGGAGCGGTAACGCTCCTGGTGGATCAGCAACAGTATGAGCTAGAACAAGACGATATTCTTGTAGTAAATAGCATGTCCGTACACAAGGTAGAACGCACCCAGCAAGACAATGTGCTTCTTACGCTACAATTCAGCCCTACATTATTGGAGGAAGAAACTTATATTGCCTGCAATTCTTCCCGTCAAACGGTGGAAGATCGGGGATACTATAACCAAATCCGTCGATATTTAGCCCAGCTTGTTTGGGAATCGACCAAAACTGCGCCAGGTTTTCGCAGCTTCTCGTTAGGTCTGTTGCATCAATTGACAGGGTATCTTACCCGAAAATTTTCCGCCGGCAAGAACGAAGCGCTGCAGACCGATGGCAAGCCGCAAGATTATACCCGACTTAACCGGGTTTTAAAATATATTGATGGTCATTATAGAGAGAAACTCACCCTTCAATCGATCGCCGATCAAGAGTATTTAAGCTTGCATTATTTCGCTCATTTTTTCAGCGGCAAAATCGGCATGCCATTTCAAAAATATTTGACGTCGGTTCGCCTGGAGAAGGCGGTGGCCGAGATGACGGAAGCAAGCAGCAAAAGCATAACCCAGATTGCCTTAGACTGCGGCTTCGCTAACGTCAAGTTGTTTAATAAGTACTTTAAGGAAAAGTACGATATGACGCCAACGTCTTTCAGGGAATCGCTGAAAACCGTTGTAACGCGTAATCGTGATCAATTGGCATCTCTTACCAAAGAGTCACCGAATAGCGATTACTATGTGATCGACACCATACAAGCGATGGAGACTTTATTCCGCTATCTAGAGGAGGATAAAGGAGACACCCATATATCTTCCTTGAAAAGATTGAATCAGGAACCCAGCCGTATTCATGTGGGGTCAAATGTTAACGTAGAACCTTGCGTAAAGCCATGGAAGCAAATCATTGGTGCCGGAAGGGCGCTTGAAGGACTACGTTCGGACTGGCAGGAGCAGTTTCGCGACCTGCAGCGAAACTTAAGATTTTCACACATTCGTTTCCACGGCATTTTCAATGACGAAATGATGGTGTATCAAGAGACCGAAGACGGGAACGCCATTTATAATTGGGCCTATATCGATGAGCTGTATGACTTTTTGCTGGAGTCTGGCATACGGCCATTTGTGGAGCTGAGCTTCATGCCGACTTTGCTTCGGCGCTCGGATGAGACGATATTTTGGTGGAAGGGGAATATTGCTCCTCCGGCTGATCAGAGCAAATGGGATGCCCTAGTCGGCAATTTTGTGCGTCACTGTTTGAATCGCTATGGGCGGGACGAGGTTGCAACGTGGTACTTTGAAGTATGGAACGAGCCTGACCTCACAGGTTTATGTTGGGCCGGAACGAAGGAAGAGTTTTTTAGCTTCTATAAGTCAACGGCCGATACCATTAAAGCGATTGCTCCGGAGCTTAAAGTAGGGGGACCCGCACTCGGTTACGGATCGATTTGGAATGATAGCTGGGCGGGGGATTTTATGGCCTTTTGTCAACAGGAAAGAGCACCGCTGGACTTTTTCTCTTTTCATGTCTATTCCGAGTATCCCAATAAGAAGGAAGAGGCGGAGAAGCTCACTACGATTATGCCGCCTTCCTTCTATATAGACACTATTCATCGTTTAATAGATCAGATCGGGACAGAAGCAAATGCATCGCTTGAGCTGTTTATTACCGAATGGAATTTTTCGCTTTATGATCGAAACTACCTCCACGATACCATGTTTATGGCGCCATTCGTTATTCATCATGCCTTGCACATCAGAGGACTGGTGGAGGGAATCGCTTATTGGTCTTTTACAGATGTATTCGAAGAAAGCCGCGTTCTGCCTTCCCTGTTTTACGGCGGATTCGGACTTATGAATCGGTTAGGGCTGAAAAAACCTAGCTATTATGCGCTTGAACTGCTGGGGAAGCTCGGCGATTGTGTAATGGCAGAAGGCGAGGGTTTTATCGTAACAGGCAACAGCGATGGCAGCATACAGGTGTTGATGTACAATTACGTGCACGTCGATCAGCTCTTTGCAAGCGGGGATTGGTCAGGCCTTACAGAAACGAGCCGGTATACAGTATTCGAAGAAAAAGGGGACAAGGCCTTCCAGGTTAGGCTGGAGGAGTTACAGGGGAGCTACAAAGTAACAAAGTATCAGCTGAACCGTGAGGAAGGCTCTGTGTATGACGAATGGATTCGGTTAGGCGCACCAGTTTACCTGAGCGTAGAGGAAGAAAGTTATTTGCGCAGCAGATGTGGCCCGACCATGAAGACATTTCATCTTCAGAATACAGAGCATTATGAGGATACCTGCATTCTCCCGCCTCACGGCGTGGTACTGATCACCTTGTCGAAACAATACTAAAGGATCTTTTTTGTGTACGATAGCACCCTTGCTCTTAGGCAGGGGTGTTATTTGCTGTATAACCTTAATTTATTAAAGGCAAAGCTAGGATAGGAATACCGTTTAAACAAAAAAGAACCCTGATCTGCGCAAGGAAGGACAAGAAAGCGTTATCACATCGATATATACTGAGTTTGTAGATGTTTAGGAGAGATATACATTTGGAGGGGATTAATATGATGGATCGTCTGATGAAGTGGATGACAGAGCGGTTTGCCCCGCGTCTTGAAGCCTTTACCAAGAACGTATGGGTAGATTCGATTCAGGAAGCAATTATGGTTACGCTTCCAATGATTTTTATCGGTTCCTTAATTACGCTGGTGTCTATTCTAAAGGATTATATTCCGGGTATGCCGGATTTGACGCCGATCACAACGTTCAGTTTTGGACTTCTCGGCATTTTCATTGCCTTTTTGACACCGTATATGGTCATGCAGAAAAAAGAACGCCACAAAATCAAGCTCATTTCAGGCGCGACGGGACTTTCGCTGTACTTGATGCTGTTAAAGCCAACATTTGGCGATGATGGTACCATTCAATTCGTGCTGGAACGGTTCGGTCCGTCGGGTATGATTACAGCTTTGCTTGTCGGAATTGCCGTTGCTGCCATCATGAATGCGTTCAATAAGTTTTCCTGGTTCAAAAAAGATACGAAGCTGCCCGAGTTCATCGTCGATTGGTTCGACTTTCTCGTTCCCATTGCGCTGATTCTTACCTTGGGGTGGATATTGATCTATCAGCTGCATTTCGACATTTTCGGCTTGATCGTCAGTATCTTTAAACCCCTGCATACTATTAGCCAAACACTTGTCGGATTCACCTTATTTAATATTATCGGGGTCGTGCTCTATTCGTTCGGAGTTAGCCCATGGGTCATTACGCCAATTCTGTATTCGATCTGGATTCCAGCGATTGAAGAGAACGCGAAATTAGTCGCGCAAGGTCTGGATCCGATTAACATTAATACGTTCGAAACGTTCTTCAGCGGCTGGCTCGGTGTAGGAGGCATGGGGGCAACACTACCACTGGTCATCTGGTTTCTTTTTGCAAAGTCGACAAAGCTGAAGACGATTGGCAAAGCGACGATTGTTCCTTCGTTGTTCAATATTAATGAGCCGGTCATTTACGGCGCGCCGGTCGCGTTTAATCCGATTCTTATGATTCCGATGTGGATTAATGGTATCGTTACACCAATTATCGTTTATCTCGCCCTAGATTGGGGGCTGGCGGCAATTCCGAGTAAAGTGTTCCAGTTATGGTATACCCCAATTGGGATTTCGACGTATTTGATGTCGGGGCTTAACGGGCTTCTGCTGCTGGCCGTTGTGCTACTTATTATGTTCGCAGTTTGGTACCCGTTCTACAAAATTTACGATATGCAAGAGTTAAAGAAAGAACAGCAAGAAGTACATCACTAACAGCAAGCTGAGGATTATGAGGAAAGAGGAGCTGACAACTAATGAAACAAAAGACAGAGATACTACTGCAAGCATTGACGCTGGAGGAAAAAGCGGGCCTATGCGCAGGTTTAAATATGTGGATGACAAAGGGCGTTGAGCGATTGGATATTCCACCGCTTCATATGTACGACGGCACCAACGGTATTCGTAAAACGAATAGTGACGATGAAATGGGAATCACTGGTGAAAATATGCCGGCAACCTGTTATCCAACGGGTTCGGCGATCGGTTCCTCATGGAATATCGACCTGCTGCACGAGGTTGGTGTTGCGCTGGGCATCGAGGGCAAGCAAATGGGCGTAGAGCTCTTGCTAGGTCCTGGGATTAATATGAAACGTACGCCGCTTGGAGGGCGGAATTTCGAATATTATTCGGAGGATCCTTGCCTCAGCGGCGAGCTTGGCGCCGCGTTCGTGAATGGGCTGCAGAGCCAAGGGGTTGGCGCTTCAGTGAAGCATTTTGCCGGCAACAATCAGGAGTATGAGAAGCTCGTCACAAGCTCGGAGGTGGACGAGCGTACACTGCGAGAAATTTACTTGAGTGCCTTTGAACGAATTATCAAGAAGGCCAATCCTTGGACGATTATGTGCTCGTATAATCTGCTGAACGGTTCGTACACCAGTGAAAATGAGCATTTGCTCCAAGACATTCTCCGTGATGAGTGGGGTTATGAGGGTGTAGTGCTATCTGATTGGACAGCGGTGAATGACCGAATCCGTGGTTTGAAGGCTGGATTGGATATCGAAATGCCGGGGCCTGCCCACTACAATACGAAAGCCATTATTGAGGCAGTTACAAGCGACAAGTTGAACGAGGCTGACCTAGACCGTGTCGTTTACCGTATTCTGGAGCTGGTTCGTAAAACAATGGATCCTGTAGACCTGGTGGAGAAATCAGAATTGGACTTCCATCAACTTGCAAGAAAAGCCGCGGCAGAAAGTATCGTGCTACTGAAAAACGATAATCAAATTTTACCGATCCTTCCGGAGAAGACCTCATCGATCGCTGTGATCGGCAGCTTTGCCAAACGGCCGAGAATGCAAGGTGCAGGGAGTGCCAAGGTTACCGCATCTCGGGTTGATGTGCCGTGGGAAGAGATTCGTGAGCTTGCGGGGGAATCGATTACGCTTTCCTATGCTGACGGATATCCACAGGATGATCAAGTGGACGATGCGCTGATTCAAGAGAGCGTTCAACTAGCGGCGCGTAGCGATATCGCGATTTTGTTCGTAGGACAGCCAGAATATGCCGAATCAGAAATGCGTGATCTAGAGGGAATCAATCTGCCGCCGCATCAAGTGAAGTTGATTGAACAAGTATGCGCAGCTCAACCGAGATGCATCGTTGTGACGAGCAGCGGTACAGCGCTTGCGATGCGACCTTGGGCGCAGCACGTTCCTGGCATTCTCCATGCATGGCTCACAGGCCAGGGTGGAGGCAGAGCGATAGCTGAAATTTTGTTTGGTAAGGTGAATCCCTCGGGCAAGCTTTCAGAGAGCTTCCCTGTCAAGCTTTCCGACAATCCATCCCATAAGCGGATTCGCGGAGAGAACGGCAAGCTGTATTATCGCGAGGGTCTTTTCGTAGGGTATCGGTATTATGATAGTAAGGAGATTGCACCGCAATTCCCATTTGGACATGGCTTGTCATACACGAGCTTTGTTTACACGGATTTAAAAGCCGTGCAGCAGGGAGACCAGGTGTCCGTTACCTTCCGATTGAAGAATACGGGGAGTGTACCAGGCAAAGAAGTTGTCCAACTATATGTGCACGATGAGGATTGCAAGTGGGTACGTCCCGACAAGGAATTGAAAGCTTTCGCGAAGGTGGAACTGCTGCCAGGGGAAAGCAAGGATATTCACTTCGTCCTGGAAGAACGGGATTTCGCGTATTATAACACCAAGTATAATAAATGGGTCGCTGAAACAGGTTATTTCCAGCTTGTTATTGGCAGTTCATCCCGAGACATTCGAATCAGGGAAAGAATACACTGCCAGTTCAAAAGCGAGGAAATGACGCTGCATAAATTTAGCTTGCTCAGCGATTGGCTCAGCGATTCGACCGCGAAATCGATTCTCTTGGACAATCTTACGGAGATGAACCAGCATGTGTTCGACAAAGTAGAGTTGACGGATGAGTTTGTCGGTTTCTGGAGTGACTTTCCGACGATTAAAGTGTTTCAAATGTTCGGTCAAAACTGGCTAATCGATCGTTCACCGGATCAGCTGATTGAGGAAATGATTCAAAATTTTGTGATGATGCGAAGAAAATAAGCTTAGTCCAAAAGCAGCCTGTAAGGGATAGTAACAGCAATAAGACTGTTGTAACAAAAATACTGGTGCTTAACGTTAACTTGAGCTGTTAATGTTAAGCACCTTTTCTGTATGTCGAAGCGTTTCATTAAACAGCATTCATTAATGATTCATCTAAAGAATCCAGATGATTTTGTAAACAGAGTAGTACCCAAAATGGCGATCAACCATCGTTTGATGGTTCTTCTTTTTCAACCGCTGTAACGCTAACAATACGAATATCTGCTAAGGGTATAAGAAGCATAATCGGCAGCGGGCAAAGCTAGATTTAGAACGATTAATCGAAGAGTATGAGCGCATCAAGAGTAGGGGGAAGGTGGTGAAACACCAATGAAATTGAAAAGATGATACTATTCCTTGATTGATAAAGTATACCAAATGAAAAATTTGCACGAAGCATGGCTGTCAGTAAAGAAGAGAATCAAGAAAGCGGCGGAATTATTGATGAGCTTGCACTGGTCGATGCCGTTAACGAAGGCATCGTCGCAGGAGCTGCGTTCGACGTATTTGAAGTGGAGCCTCCGCAGGCGGATCATCCTTTCTTGAACAATCCGCGCATTATCGTCACGCCACATCTTGGCGCTTCTACAATTGAAGCCCAGGAAAATGTAGCTTTTGATGTATCTGAGGAAGTACTGCATATCTTAAGAGGTCAGCCGTTCAAGAACGCAGTCAACATTCCTACGATACCGGCCAACGTGCTGAGCAAGCTACAGCCTTATTTCAACCTTGCGGAAAAAATTGGTGCGATTCTCGGACAAATTGCCCTAGGCGCTGTGCATGAGATTGTGGTTAACTATGCGGGAGATCTGGTTGATGTAGATACGAGTCCGCTCACGCGTCACATTGTAAAGGGTATATTTATGCATCAGTTGGAATCCATTAATATTGTTAATGCGATGCACTTAGCCAAAATCCGTGATGTGAACATCGTAGTTCAGAAATCAAATACCTCGAGCAGTTTCACCAACCTTTTAACTGTCACTATAAAAACAAAGCAGGAGGAAAAGACGCTGGCAGGAACGCTCCTGACCGGGATAGGGGAGCGTATAGTCCTGATTGATCAATATCCGGTAGATGTCTCGCCTTCCGGCAATCTGCTGCTGGTATCGCATAACGATAAACCGGGCATTATCGGCAGAGTGGGGACCTTGCTCGGCGACAATGATGTCAATATTGCAACGATGCAGGTAGGCCGGAAGGTCGTTGGCGGCTCTGCGATCTTGGTGCTGACCATCGATAAACAGACTTCGAAAGAGGTTTTACTCTCGCTTGAGAGCTTACCGGAAATCGTGAACGTACGTGAGCTAGTGATTTAATGTTTTGAATCTGTTCATCTTTGTTTTATGGGTAAAACGATTAAGGGATATCATCCTCCTAAGGGGTAGTGTGGAACCGCTAGAAAAGTCCCGATGATGCTTAGTTAGGTCATCGGGACTTTTTTATTTAGAAGGTAATGTAGACAATGCTTGGGATTTCAAAGACACATAGCTAGTTTTCAGAAGAAAAAATTTCTTGATTATTTCATGATTGAAAATGGAGTGATTACTGGATTTCTAGAGGAAGAATTAAGGGAGCAACTACAAAATTCTAAATAAGTACAAGAGTATGAAGAAATATCCGAGACACTAGGCTGGGGGAATGTGATTTCGAGAGACAGTTTTAATTGATATAATGAACAAGTTTTATGTACTAAAGCGTCTCAAGAAGCATGCTTTTTGAGACGTATTTTTTTGCCCATTTCTACCGCTTCAAAAGAAGTGAAAAAGCGTTTACGGCTACAGCGGCCTTGCATCGGAGTGGACTATCAAAATCAACTTTCTACCGACGTGTTAAAGAGTTTCCTAAAAGACACCGATGAAATTCAGTGCGCTCTTTACCAAATTCTCATGGTCTTGCTGCCTTGGGCACTGCCCAGTAGAAAATTGCATTTGTTCAGCAGGCATTAAATTAGTGAAAATTGACTTGATTTGACTTGATAATATTTTATCATTATAATATGAATTAATTCACAACTATTTGAGAGGTGATTCACATGTTCCAAAAGGCATTTCTTAATTTGGATAAAGAGAAGCAGGATGAGCTGCTGAATAAGGCCATGCAACTTTTTATCGATCACAAGTACGAAGACGTCACGATAAAGCTGATTCTTGAAACATTGTCTCTGCATCCGGCAACATTTTACAGGTATTTTAAGGATAAGGATGATCTTTATTATGTAATGTTATGTAATGTTTCGCAGAAAAAAAAGGATTTTTTAAAAAACGATGGTCAAGAGTACGTTTACGAACTTATGGTTCGTGACAACACGGCTGAGCCATTGAATGAATTGGAAGTCAAGTTTGTTAAAACAGTAATAAATCTTCCCGTGGATGTCTTGCTTCACTTATACCTGGATCTGTTCAAAGACGAATCCATCGCCATATTCAAGGACAGTTTGCGCCGGTTGAGGTACGACGGCAAGCTCCGGCCCGACATTGACGACGACCTGATTTCCTTTATATATGCGACTGTACAGTTTAATCTGATTTTATTTTACAGAGAGGCCGGCATTGAGGAAGAAGATATGCAACTCAAGGTTCGCAAATATTTTGATAAATTTTTCCTTCATGGATTAATAAAAGACTCTGAATATGAAGAGTAGTGAGTCGAATGCTCTTCGGTGAATGCTTCTTCACAGGACAAGTTAACACGATTCAATAACTTAAATTGGAGGAGAAATTATGAAAAAAATACTGACAGCGACACTGGCAATTGTTCTCGCACTGACCATGCTCTCCGCCTGCGGCAAAAATAGCGGCACTTCCGCACATGAGGAATTTCCGAAACCGGAAAATAGCGGTACTTCCGCACATGAGGAATCTCCGAAACCGGAAAATAGCGGCATTTCTGCACAGGATGAATTTCCAAAACCGGTCGGAAGTTATACGGTCGGGCGTACACAGATGGACTTCAAGTACAAAGCGTCAGACAATTCAGAAAGGGAACTGACGGCGTTATTTTTCTATCCGTCCGACAGCAGTGAAGGCAAGCCAACGGCAGAATATGCATTTCCGGAGTTTCATTCATTGAGGGATGAGCTTCTGGTTAGATTAGGGGCTACAGCGGGTGGTGAGCAGCTTTTTGACTCCAATTTTAAGACATGGTCTTACGACGATCTGGCCTTGTCTGAAAAGGAAAAGCAATATCCGGTTTTATTCTTTGTTCATGGCGCAGGCGCTTACCCGCAGCAAGGCACTTTGTTCTCTCAAGACCTGGCAAGCTCCGGCTATATTGTGGTATCAATCGGTCATGCCGAAAGTGGTGTGTACAAACTCAAGGATGGACGAACTGTTGGTATGACAGAGGAATTTATGGACGAATTAACGAAATACGGAATGGAAGCGGCCTCCCTAACTCCCCCTGAAATTGTGACAGAGAAGCTCGAGGAAGAAGAAGCGATTGAGATTGCTCGCAAATTGACTTCGGCGCCTGAAGCAGTGAAGTTTGCAAAATATGCCGTTTTACAGAGCGAGGATATTAGATATGTCGCAGATAGTCTGTACAAAATGAATACAGGTGACATTGAATCCATGTTTAAAGGCAAATTGCAGCTTGAAATCGGTATGGGTGTGTTTGGACATTCTTTTGGAGGAACGACAGCGGCAATTGTTAGCCGTGACGATGACCGATTTGTCGGCGCTGTAAATCTTGACGGTAATATGTTAGGTGCCCTGGATAGCGACCTTAAGAAACCCTTCATGCAGCTCGGCACCGTGCTTGCGTATAATACGAATGCATTTCTTCTTGAATCCAACAGCCAGGAAACCTACTTTGCCATTATTGATAATGTGACTCATGGTGACTTCTCCGATTCCTTGTTTACTACTACAAATGAAGCCTCCAGAGGAACCCGAGATGCCATGGAACAGCGCAATATTATTACCTCTTATACAAAGGCGTTTTTTGATAGATATATGTTGAAAAAGGAAACGGAAATTGAAAGCCTTACCTTTGACGGCGTAGAAATGATTAAGAAGCCTCAAAAGAATTAGACTAAGATTTATCAAGACCTAAACTTAATAAAATCAAATAACAAAAAGGGTTCTACCTATTATGCATGACTAATAGGAGGTTCCCTTTTTGTTTAATTATCCTAAACGACCAAAGAACCGCAAACCTTTTTTGAAAGCTCGATTCGGTTGAATCCTTTATCGACGTCCTCGGAAGGTGCGGCGCAAATCCTCAACCCACTTGTCCGGAACTTCCCAGGGGATGAAGTGTCCACCATGCTCGTGGGCTGTGATGTTGACATGTTTATACCAAGGAGCCCGATCGCTTTCGAGAAAATTCGGTACGCGATTTTCGGTCGTGATACCCGGCGGATTTTCGTAGCCCACAAAGGTAATACCGGTTGGTGCCTCAATGACAGGCGAGCGACTATGATCGGGTGTCCATGGATAGCGGTTATTGTTTGCATAGATGCGCATTGAGGTTTCAATGGCGTTGTTGACCCAGAAGATGGTTGCGTGTGTAAGGATGTCGTCCTTAGTAAAGACATTCTCGACATTGCCGTTATTGTCACTCCATTTGGTCCATCGTTCCAAAATCCATGCGAGCATTCCAACTGGCGAGTCGCTCAGACTGTAGGCGAGTGTGCTGGGATCAAGAACGTGTACGGCGAGATGCGATGCGAAACGGCGATCAAACTCCAAAATTTGCGATTTGATTTTCTCAGGGATGTTGTCGGGAATGGGACGGCCTCCGGCGAAATCCCAACCGCGATCTCCGTTAAAGAAGTTCAGTTTTAGAGCAGACCCGATGTGTATGGCGTAGAGCTCGTCACTATATTTGTGTCCCAGTTGACCGGTCACGAGAGCACCTACATCGCATCCCCCTGCCGCGTATTTCGCATAGCCGAGAGTATCGGTCATGAGCGTATGCCAGAGATCGGCAATTTTCCAAAAGTTCATGTCTGGATGGCTCGGCAGTGGCGTCGAGAATCCAAAGCCAGGAAGGGAGGGCACGATTACGTCGAATGCTTCAGCCGGATCGCCCCCGAATGCGCCAGGGTCCGCTAGTGGATCAATGACCTTGGACCAATGCCAGAACGTCCAAGGCCAGCCATGGGACAGGATCAAGGGTATAGGGTTAGGCCCCACGCCAGGTTTACGCATAAAGTGCACAGGAACTCCGTCAACATTTACTTTATAGTGTTCGTAGGCGTTGATCGCCTTCTCGGATTTGCGCCAGTCAAACTCGTTAATCCAGTAGTCGACGAGTTTCTCAAGGTAGTTCCGACTAACACCGTAAAACCAGTCATCATTACCGGCATCGAGAGGCCATCTGGTGGCCTTTAAACGATTTTGAAGATCAGCAAGTAAATCATCTGATACGTGGATCGGACTCGGTTCAAGCACGAAAGGAGCTGTTGTCATAAGTGTTCCTCCTTGTATTCGTTTGTTTCGTCCGTCACTCGGGTATGAACAACGGAAATGCAACCGCGACTACGAATCGGTTCCCAGTTCGACCAGACGCTTCAATGCGGGAATGGCGGAGGCAATTGCCTGTTTTTCCTCCTCAGTGAGTCCTTCACTGAATTTCGAGAGCTTCGTTATGCGATTCAAACGACGAGAATCAATAACATTTGCCCCCAGCGCGGTAATGTGCACTTGAACGACTCGGCCATCATTTGGATCTGGCCGGCGCTCGACGAGCCCGTCTCGTTCAAGTCGGGTCACCAATTGTGTGATTCCCGACTGCGTAACTTGCTCATTAACGGTCAGCTCAGTAAGCCGCATGGGACTCTTGAGGGACAACGTGTGCAGGACGGAAAGGGTAGTGAAGCTTAGTTTTTCAATGGACGGCATCCGAATGAAAATCCTCGTTAAATCTTCGAACACCATAGCGAAGTCGCTAACGTTCAACTCAGTCAGGTTATTTTTAGGTTTCATGTATAAAACTATATCATGAACTTATATAAGTGTCTAATGTAAATTGGGTTGGCCAAGACTCCAAACTAGAGGATCCTCCAGAAACTTGCCAACAATTCAAACTCCTTGTGACTGAAGGAGAAGGGTACAGAATTGCTCCATCTTCACTTTTCCATTGGCTTTCCATATCTCACTAAAACATGCCAGAGTAATTTTAATTGTTGCAGAACTTCATTATAGGTTCCTCTATCGCTCCAATTGCTTGGATTTCGTTTCAAGTCCATAGCTGCAGAGCCAATCATATTTGCATCAATAAAATGACTTTGCGCAATTCTTTTGGCTAGTGAAGGCATCGAAGGACCTCTAAAATTCATAGGAACCTCATCAACCAAAAGTGTAAAGCCCATGTGCCAGTAAAGATCGATTGAATACTTTAAACATATCTGTTCTAAGATTCGTCCTGTATGGGTGCCCTTAAATGATGGATCGGCAACAAGCATCTTTACGTCTTCTTTAAGAAAAATGTCACCATGAACCTGAGCTTCGATATAGTGGTTAAGATTTCGGTTTGGCTCTTTATTTGATGGATTTTGGAATGGTTTCTCAAGATTAACGAGCATATGGTCGATTAACTTTTGAACCGTCAGGTTTTTTTCACCAATGGCAAAATCACTATAGAACGCATCCCTCATGAGAGCGGCCAAAATGAGGTCAAATTCCTCATACGTCCCTTTTTCCTTGGGGTCTTGGTGAGAATCCAAATAAGTATAAGTGCAACGATGAGAGACCTCAGTGGATAAAAGGAAATAGCATGATCCAAAACGTGGAGCAGGTCCATCGGGATGTAACATGACATTGAGTGCCCCATACTTGGGCCGTTCGCTATTGGTTGAGCCATTTATTTGGTACGCTCCGCCAAACATTTTCTTCTCCCAAACGTCACGTTCACCACCTGAAAATGCTGATACACTTCCATTCGATAGGAAAGTCTCAAACTGGCTTTTATAAATTCCCTGCTCAAGTAGTGCTTCAGCAACGCTTTTCATGGTCGGGTCTAATCTATCTGGGTGAAAGTGTAGCGCGACATTTGCGTGAGATTTTAGTTTAGTGATAGCCTCTTCAAATGTCTTCGGCTCGATGTTGGACATTCGAAGAATTTCCCTAATGGTTTGCTCCACCTCATTTTTGCGGCTTCTTGCGTAATTTGTTATATGATCTTGAGCTAATTGCTGAGACCTCGTTAATTTCATGGGCAGAGGAGTCACTTCCCTTTTTATAGAATCATAATTCATTATGGACAGTAAGGGAAATTGACCCTTTAGGAATCGCCTTGTGTGGGCTGTATAAATAAACCTGGTCTTATTACCGATTTGATTAATGACGAATGTATAGCTTCCTACTCACAAATTCTTTCCAATAAAGCCCCTAATTGCTCTGCTAATACGATATAAGTTACCGGTCTCTCGTTCATAAACCACCATTCGATTACGCCTACATAGGAAGATGCCACGAATTGCACGACAAGCTCTTTATTCAACCCTTCATTCTTGCCGTGGTTGTTATCGACTTCGTCTTGGAATTCTTCAATAAGAAATTCGAGAAATCGGCTGCGGAAGAGGGAGGCTCCTTTGCTAGCCAGCATGGTGGAGAAAAATGCGTAATTAGTTTCAAAATACTCCGTCCATATTACGGACCCCGTTACAAAATCCAAATCTGCTGATGCTTCGCATCTTTCCCGGAGCTCGTCAATATGCTTCTCGATGAGCTTATCCAGCAAATCGTATTTATCCATATAGTGAAGATATATCGTTCCACGGCTGACGTTTGCTTGATCCGAAAGATCCTGAATGGTAATATCGTCAAAACTTTTCTCAGACATAAGTTCAATAACTGCTGTTTTTAAGGCTTCCTGGGTTTTAAGGATTCTTCTATCAACCAACACGTGCATACATGGAAGAATTATTGCCGGACATTCTGGACGGAACCCTCGAACCAGGACGCGTGTTTGACGTAACGGTTGATTTGATGGCGTACCGGAGGGGTATCAAGCCATGGACAACCGTAAAGCGCTCAAAGTATTGATTAGACCTTAAAATTTGGTCACTACAATGATTGTTGATTCATCAAGGGTAGCCCTAAGTTATTTATAGGGCTACCCTTATTTGATCTATTTCATCCCAACATTTCTGCGGTAAAGTTAATGAAATTTTTCGATTTTTTCCTATTGGCTTGCAGCCTGCCCCTTTTCTCTTACCTCCTCTTTATCCAGTTGAACGATCCTCTTTTTCTATGCTTATTAGCTTCCTCAACTCATTTTTTATTTGTGAATAAATCCAATTTATAGGAGTAAACTGAATTTAGTTCATAAATTTCAAGAGTCAGTCTAAAGCTTGATTACAGTGCCGTCTTGGACATGCAAACGGGTTGTTCACGAAAGCGACAAGGGTTTTTGACAGAATCATGAGGGTTGATGGAATAATGGCACATCTAATGAAGCTTTATGGTAACCTATAGAAGTAACCTAAAGAAATAACCTATAGAAATGAAAACACATACAGGGAGTGTTATTCTCATGCTGATGCAAAGCAATACAAATAGTATCGAACGAATGCCGATCTCCATTACGAAGGTGCTCTTTGAAACGATAAAGTTTGGTATTATCAAGTCGAATCTCATTGCGATGATCGCAGGGCTTAGCATGGCGCTGTACGTTCATCACTTATCGTTCTTCGATAAGATCGGCAACATTGTGCTGGCTTTGATCGGATCTGCCTTGGTGATCGGAGCGGCCGGCATCTTCAATAATTTATACGATCGCGATATCGACGCCATTATGGAACGGACGAAAAATCGGCCGACTGTATCCGGAATCGTTGACGTCGGGAGCGGGCTGATCATGGGGATCTGGATCGCGGCAGGCGGCCTTGTCGCATTGTATATTTCATCTCCGCTTGCCGCTTACTGCGGCTTTCTGGGGCTGTTCCTCTATGTCGTGCCTTATACCATGTGGACGAAGCGCAGAACCATCTATAATACGGAGGTGGGCAGCTTGTCAGGTGCAATGCCTCCGCTGATCGGTTGGGCCGCAATCTCGCCTGACATTTTTCACCCTGGTGCAATGGCGTTGTTCCTGTTAATGGTGATTTGGCAGATGCCACATTTTTATGCCATCGGGATTCGTCGTATGGAGGAATACCGGGCGGCTAACATCCCGATGCTGCCGGTCGTCAAGGGCATTCGGAGAACGTACGTGCAGATGAATGTATATCTGGTTGCATTGTTCCTGAGCAGCTTCATGTTCTGGTCCTTTAATCCGTACATCGCTGTGGCGAATGCGCTCCTGAGCTTGGCCTGGTTAATTCTGAGCGTCGACGGATATCGTCGGAAGCCGGAGGAAAAGTGGGCGCGTTCGATGTTCATTTTTTCGCTGAACCACATCACGGTGCTGCTGCTAATGATCGTCGGCTACTCCTTGGGTGCTCCTTTGTTATAATGGCAATCCCTCTCGGTCGGGATTTTAGGTGAATAGACCTAAGATTTCGGATAACATAAATGAAAAAAGTCGCAAAGAGAGCGGCTTTTTTTTCTCCGCATTAAAATAATAAAAGGGATTGTGAAGAGGATATGGTTAAAGCAGTGGATCAAACCTCCTAAAACGAAAAAACAATCATTTTAGGAGGTTATTATAAATGAACTTCAATCCGATTATTATGGATAACTGGAGTAGGAAACCATACTTTGAGCATTATTTAAACAAGGTCAGATGCACCTTTAGCATGACGGCAAATATGGATATTACCCGGCTGCTGAAAGAACTCAAGAGTCAGGAAATAAAGCTTTATCCCGCACTCATCCATATGATAGCTACTGTGGTAAACCGCCATCATGAATTTCGCACATGCTTTAATTCGGAGGGGACATTAGGCTATTGGGATCGTTTGTCTCCTAGCTTTACCATTTTCCATGATGATGATAAGACTTTTTCAAGCATGTGGACTTTGTACGGCGAAGATTTTAATGATTTCTACAGTCGTTATCTTGATGATATGAAAAATTACGGAAAGGTTAAACAATTTGCCTCTAAACCAAACGAACCGCCCAATACTTTCCCTATTTCCAGCATTCCTTGGGTTAGCTTCACAGGCTTTAATTTGAACATATATAACGAGGGGACCTTTTTGCTCCCCATCCTTACAATGGGGAAATACTTTCAGCAGGAAGACAAAATACTGCTGCCACTATCCGGGCAATTCCACCATGCTATATGCGACGGTTACCATGCCGGGATGCTGTATAATGAGCTGCAATTACGTGCTGATAATTGCAAGGAATGGCTGCCCAACTATACTCCATTCCGCTAATGGACACGTTAATGGAATAAGGAAGCGATAACCCGATGATGCCTTTCTAGATCATCGGGTCTTCTTTATGTGTAAAAGCCAGCCCACTCCTAACTTCGTGCAGTGAGCCGGTTTTGGCTATGAATAGCTTGCCGACTTTCTCGAACTGCCGTCTTTACTTAAAGTAAAACATTAAAGTACGTATGTTAAGTTTTTTGAAATAGATAGTGCGGTAAATCAAGGGTTTGAGGAAGCCAGCTTAGTTATTGCATCAATGTTGTACAATTGAATTAAAAACGAAAGTTGGAGATTTTTTTGGAAAATGTTAATTTTGCCTGCACGCCGTTTCGAAGCGCAGAGCCCGGCGCAATCATTACTTTCGGCATTTATCCTCAGACTGCGGGCGGCGCAGACAGAACGCCGATCAGGTGGCGGGTGCTGCAAAATTCAGGCAGCGAGCTGTTCCTGTTGAGCGAATACATTTTGGACTGCAGGCGGTATCATGGTGAATTTGTCGATATCTCATGGCGTGATTCTGATATGCGAAAATGGCTGAACGATGAATTTTATATCACTGCATTCAATGATTCCGAGAAGCGGTTCATCAAGACTGCATATTGCACGGACAACGGAGAGGCGAGCGCTGACACGGATGACAAGGTTTTTCTGCTCAGTGTTTCGGAGGTGAAAGAACTGACCTCTAAACATGATGAAGTCGCTTTAAGCGTGAAACGTCGGACAATAGGAACGGAATTTTCCAAACTAAAAAAGGAAGATGGCTGTCACCTGTATGTGTATGATAAAACCGTCAAAGCTGACTATATCATCGAGAAGGGTGAGGAATTAGGCTGCTCTTGGTGGTGGCTGAGAACCCAGCCGGTTAGTTGTTCACGTGCTTATTTTATTGGCCCACGCAGCAGTATACGCAGTTATGGCCGTGTTAACTTAGCTCGTGACGGCGTGCGCCCCGCTATCAAAGTGGCATTTCCTTAGTTTTGATCAACGGATGTCCGCTGCTTCACATATCTATCGCTTAAAACAAAAAAAGCTCGGTTTTGGATCACTTGGACGTGACCCGAAACCGAGCTTTACTCTCGAATGATATTGATGAATAACAACATCCATCGTTAGGTTAGTCTCCAAGTGTAACGGTTGATTAGGCCCAGGTCGTAATCGTTTCAACCGGGAGGCGGTAGGAGGGATAGCCCTCCTTGGCTGCTTTTCCTATAGAAATCAACATGACCGGTTGGAACCGATCCTTGTCCAGGCCAAAGGCTTCAGCGATCTGCTCCTTATCATAACCGGCCATCGGGTTGGTGTCATATCCGTGAGCACGGGCTACAAGCATCAGCTGCATCGAAATGAGGCCCGAGTCAATCAGGTTCATGTCACGCAGATCGGATGCAGCCATACTCGCATAATAAGGCTTCGCTTGTTGCAATTGCATATCCATAATATCCTGAGGCATGTATCCAAGCTCCACGGCTTTGCCGAAAATTTCGTCCATATATTCAATATTGCTTGCATCGTAAAATACCGCAATGACAGCCGAGGAGGTTAGAGCTTGCGTCTGGTTGAAGGAGGCCAGCGGTGCAAGCTTTTCTTTGCCTTCAGCACTGTCGATGACAAGGAAACGCCATGGCTGCATGTTAATGGCAGAAGGGGCGCGGGAAGCTTTCGCCAACATTTCGGTCATTTCCTCCCGGCTGATTTTCACTTCAGGATCGTAAACTTTAACGGATTGGCGCTCCAAGACGATTTGATTAAAATCGTTTGTTTTGTGGAATTTGCTGGTGATTTTGCTCATGTGAATTTCTCTCCTTTATCTATTGTTTTCAAAATTGTACTGCAACTTATCTGCACTATGAGGATTGTAAACTATGAAGTATACTTTATAGCAAGAGCAAAAACGGGGTGTTTAAGTTGAAAATTAGTGAAGTAGCAAAAATGGTTGATCTTCCGATATCAACGATCCGTTACTATGAGAAAATAGGCATTATTACGGATGAATATATATTGAGAGAACAGAATAACTATCGGAATTACGCTTTAGAAATTGTTAATCATCTAAACACTGTTAAAAATTGTTTGGCTGTTGGATTTTCGATTCACGATATAAAATCCATGATTTCGAAAAAAGGAATATCAAAAGAGGAACAAATACGCATCATTAAAGGGAAAATTTCGGAAATTGAAGAAGCTCAAAATAAATTAGAAAATTCCAAACAAGATCTATACGATATTCTTGAATTGGATATTACGTGTGAAGATGGATTTGGGAAATACTAATAGTAGGTCTGCCAGAACCATTTGGCAGGCTTTTTTTTGCTTAGGTGTCATAGGAGGGCGGCAGCTTTAAAATTAGCGAGTGTAATTATAAAGATAGCGTCTATCATGATTGAGGTATTCTAAGCAAAGAATTGATATAGTAAACGCTTTCAATATATTGTAATATATCGGGTGAAGTGCAATTTCGAAGCAAGGATGGAAATGACATGCGATTCAAATTCAACATCTTTCAGAAATTGCTTGTGTTGCTGCTGATTTTGCTGACGCCTGTCGTGGCGCTTTACTATTATTCAACGTACAAGAGCATCAATGTCATACAGGAGGAGCTCATCAAGGCGAGTCTAAACCAGATGGAGCTTTTCATGGCACAGCTGGATGCCAGCATAGAGAAATTCGATCTGGTCTCCGCCCCCATGCTCGTTGACACGAATGTACTGGAATACCGGTACAGCCTCAACATGAGCGATTATTCCCTCATGAAAACCCGGCTGCTGATTCAGGAGAAGCTGTCGCTGGCCAGCGCGTCGGGCAACTGGCGCAATGATATGACGATCTTTTTTCCGCAAAAAGGCGATAGCATATCTTCTTCTCCCTCCTATGAATATGATCTTGAAGAGTTTGAGGGCCGATTCTCGCTGGGGTGGAGCTACAGTGAAGATTTGGGGATAGGCTCCGGTTTTACTCGAACCTATGTCACTACGGGTTACAAACCGGCTCGTCCGAACGAGCTAGATGTTGCCGTTCGCATTAATCTGTACAAGTGGAGCTTCGAGAATCTGCTCGACACCTACAAGGCTGGCCACTCCAACAATCCGTTTTTTTACAAAGAGGGACATGCCATCATCGCCAGCCGGTCCGCAGAAGGACTTAAGATGGATGGAATCGTCGCAGAGCTGGGAGACAGGGTCAATAGCCGTACTTCCGGTTTCTTGATTCATTCGTTCGATGGCAGGCCTTATCTGATCACCTATCATTATTCTAACCTTCTTGACTGGCAGCTCATCGATTCCGTTCCGCTCGACCAAATAATCGGGCCAATTAAGCAGCAGAGGGTGCTGTTTGGAGCGTCATCTTTCATTTTGCTTCTATCCGGTATCGCCGCCGCGACTGCCTTGTACTGGAACGTACAGAGGCCGATCTTACGGCTCGTGCACGCGGTGCAGCAGATCAAGCGAGGCGATTACGCCTACCGTCTGCCGAAAAAATCAAACAATGAATTCGCGTTCCTCATGCAAAACTTCAATGAGATGGCGACGCAGATCCAAGATCTAATCGAGCATGACTTGCAATCGCGTATCCTTGCTCGCGATGCAACGCTGAAGCAATTACAGGCGCAGATTCATCCTCATTTTTTGTACAACTGCCTGGGTTTCATCATTAACATGACCAAGATGGGGAAGGATCGGGCAGTCATCGACATGGCCTATCACTTGGCCGACTATTACCGGTATACAACACGTATGGACAATCAGGGAGTCAGCATGGGCGAAGAGCTTGCGTTCGTACGCATTCACTTGGAAATTCTCAGGCTTCGCAATGAGACGCTGACCTACAGCATCGAGCTGCCGGAGGAGCTTGCACAGCTCCGCGTCCCCCGGCTTCTCATCCAGCCGATCGTGGAGAATGCGCTGGTGCATGGACTTGAGAACGTCGAATACCCGGGCCGGGTGGAAATCAGGGTCTACGTCAAGGATAGCTGGGTGCACTTGGAAGTGGAGGATAACGGCAAAGGATTGAATATGGAGCAGATCAACCAGCTGCACAAGGAGCTTCGTGTCCCGGCTGGTGAATATGCCGGCTGCGGCCTATGGAATGTGTATCAGCGACTGCAGGGCAACTATGGCGCAGACGCCAAAATTACATTTATTCCATCCAGGCTGGGCGGGCTAGCCGTCAGCTTAGTCTGGAGACTGAAGAATGAAGAATGCAGATTGGAGACGTAACGATAAGGAGGAAAAGCCATGAATAGCCTGCTTGTGGTTGATGACGAGAAACACTATGCAGACAGTCTGGCAGATACGATTCCATGGACGAAGCTCGGCATCTCCCCGGTTTTGAAAGCTTACAGCGCAAGCGAGGCGCTTGCACTGATGGAAGCTTTTCCTGTCGACATCCTCATGACGGATATCCGTATGCCGCGCATGAATGGCCTAGAACTGATCGAGCAGGCCAGGAGGCGCATTCCCCAATTGAAATGCTTGCTGCACACAGGTTATGCGGACTTCGATTATGCTCGCAAAGCGATTGAGCTTCAAGCGCTCGATTACTTGATGAAGCCGGCTAAGGACGAGCAGCTATTGGAGGCAATGGGCCGAATCGTTAAGCAGCTTGAGCAGGAGCGAGCGATCGAACAGGGCTTCCGTATATATCAGGACAACAGCGCCGAGCTGAAGGCAGGCTTGCTGCTCAAGGCGCTCAGCGGCAGCCTAAACGGCGAGGCGCTTGCGGAAAAGTTGAAGCTGTTCGACCTCCCGCTGCTGATATCAGGTCACGTCTCACTGTGCCTCGTTCGGTTAGGTCCCCCTTTCGACGGACAGGATCTTTACTCGCAGTCTCTGATCCGGTTCGCGGTAACGAACATGCTGGAAGAACTGCTGATGGAGCGGTATGATTGCTGGTCGGCTGCGGACGATGAAGGGACCCTGCTAGTCCTCGTGTACGATCTATCGGGTGCTCCGCCGGATCAGGATTGGGTGCACGAGCGGATAGACCAGTTAAAGCGGGAAGTACAGAACTTGCTCAAAGGTGAAATATCCGTGGGTGAGGCTGACTGTCTCTTCCCGGAAGGGCTGCAAGCCAGTTACATGGCGGTCATAACGCGCCTGGACAGTGCTGGGCGTTCGCCCGGGCAGGTGACTGAGCGCAACGAGGAGGAAGCGCGCCTCATGCGAAAGCTCTACGAGACGCCGCTTCTGACGCATCTTTTAGAGTCTGAGAAGTGGGAAGAGGCGGAGCTTAAAATCCGCGCGTTCGTGTCGCCATTGCTGCACACGGGTTCGCCGGATCTCATGCGCGACGTTTTTTTCTTTCTATCCAATGCATTCCAGTATATTGCGAATCGCAGCGGCAGGACGCTGGCGCAGATGCTCACTCCCGGACAGTCCGCTTATGTAAAGGGGAAAGCGATGCTGCACGCGTCGCAGCTGGAAGGCTGGGCACTGGACTCGCTGCGCACGCTTCGCGATAAGCTGGGGGAGGAATCCGAGGACCATAGCCAGGCGATCGTCCGCAAGACGCAGTCTTACATCCGGCAGGAAATTGACAAGGACTTGTCGCTTACGATGTTGGCTAGACGCGTCTTCGTACATCCTAACCATCTCTCTAAACTCTTTAAGCAATGTACGGATACGACCGTTTCCCAATATATTTACGAGCAGCGCATGCTCAAGGCCTGCGAGCTGCTGAAGCATACGGATTATAAAATTTACCATATTGGAGAAAGCATCGGTTACCCGAATACGAACTGGTTTATTCGTAAATTCCGTGACTATTATCAGGTGACACCGCAGGAATTCAGGGACAGATACCGGTCAGGAATGGAGCGGGGAGAGTCGGGCTGGTGAAGAGGCAAAGGAGGTGGAGAAGCTTTCTATTGGCAGTTCTGATAGGGAGTCTGCTGCTTGCCGTTGCCGACTGTTTGAATAGCGGTGGGGAGTCGACCAAGACCAGTCCCGTGAGTGATGAAATGAAGCCGATATGGGACTTTCAATATGCTCCGCCGATTACAATTACGACGGCAATCGTGGATGAGAATCGGCCTAACGCCTTCAAGCCAGGCGAGAGCCTTACGAACAATGTGCATACCCGCTGGATGGAAGAAAACCTGGGTATGATCACGAAATTTGACTGGATCGTCAGCAAGTTCGAGGACATAGATACAAAAATCCGGCTGGCGCTGGCCGTGAACGGCAAACTGCCGGACACCTTCGGTGCAGATGGAGACATCCTGAAGGATCTGCTTAAAGCGGGTAAACTGCTTCCGTTGAACGATGCCATTGAGAAGTTCGCGCATCCTAAGCTAAAGGAAGCGCTGGAGAAGTACGCTTATACGATGACGGAGGTAACCAAAGACGGCAAGATTTACGGACTTCCTCGCTTCAACGTGGGGGATGAAGGAACGGTCATGTGGATCCGTGAGGATTGGCTCGAGAAGCTTTCGTTGAAACCGCCGACGACGATCACCGAGTTGGAGAACGTACTGCAGGCATTTTCCGAGCAAGACCCTAACGGGAATGGCAATGACGACGAAGTCGGCCTGGCAGTTCCGCTGAAGGAAGGCCCATGGAACTGGATGGGGCAGACTGACGCAATAGCTGGGGCTTTCTCCAAACAGATGCTTAGCACCTCCAACATCAATATGTTCTGGAATGAGGACAAAAATGGCAGCCTGATCTATGGCGCCGTTCACCCAGATGCCAAGAAATATTTGGAGACGATGGCGTCCTGGATGGCAAAGGGCTACATGGACAAAAATGCAGGCATGAAGGACTCGAGCCAAGCGTCCGAGCTAGCGGTCAAAGGAATGGCAGGCGTCATGTTCGGTCCGTTCTGGATGGGGGCCTGGCCGCTCGGCGACACGGTGAAGGTTGATCCAAAAGCAAATTGGCAGGCGTATCCCCTTCCTGCCGGACCGGACGGACTAAAGGGCAAGGCGCAGAAGCCATTGTACGGCATCTACACGGTTTTCAGCAAAGACTTTAATCATATTGAAGCCTGGTTTGCCTATTATAATAAGCTGCTTGCTAAAAATTTTGGCCCGGAGGATCCATACTTCGATCCTCGTTTCGAACAAGGGTTTCACGAGGGCTACGATTATGTGATCAAGGACGGCAAGGTCATCACCGTCGATTTCGAAGCCGAAGGCGTGCCGAATAACGAATGGCCGCTTGCAGACGGTTCATCCTTGGATATGCGCTGGATGCTTTATCCGCTGACCGGCGGCGCACCGGCGCTGCCGTATATGAACGCAGATGCGCTAAAAAAATTATTGAACAATTCGGACGCCGAGGTGCTGACGCCGATCGAACAGGGCATCAAAGGGCTGAATTCGGCCCAACTGCTGGCAGCCGGGATCGCAATTTCTGAGCAGGAGCTCGAAATCCCGAACCGGTACCACGGGCCGTTAACAGACGGGATGGAGAAGCACGGGGTGTTCCTGCAGAAGCTCGCAACGGAGAGCTATCTGAGCATCATTTATGGCGAGAAGCCACTCTCTTACTTTGATGAGTTCGTGGCCCAATTTTACAAAAATGGCGGCGACGTGATTACGAAGGAAGTTAATGATTGGTATAAGGACAACAAGCAATAACAGCGTTTCGATCACCAAATCGAAGGGAGGCCGCATTCGGATCATCGGATACGGCCTCCTTCTTTTTTTTAGGATGATGAGCACAATTGCTTGTTTTCTTCTATAATTGTTTATTTCTTCTATATACCAGGGTCCCTTCAGGAATTAAAATAATTTCATTAGAAAGCGTTTTCATGAAAAAGAGGTGATGGCGCGCAGATACCGATAAGAAGTCGCAGCGAATTCGGTTTCGATTCAATGGGAGCAAATTTTCACAAATTTAAAGGAGGAGAGTTAATGAGGAAAAAAGTCAGTTTAATCCTTGCGTTTACGATGTTCGTTACCATCTTATTTTCCAATCCAATCGAGACGAACGCCGCTACCCCCGAAGCGACTGCAGGGTGGAGAAACTTGCTGGATTACCAAATATTCAGCAATACAACGGACGGCTGGGCAGGAGATAGCGGATTCGGCTTGGAAACGGAAAATAGCAAGCTGCCGATTGATTGGACAGTTACGTACAATGGATTGCCTTCCTTATTATTAAATACGAAGACGCCCACCAGTCCGTCCTGGTTCAACGCGCTGGTCGCGGTTGCCGGGTGGAAAGCGTATAATTTTACGCCTTATTATGCAAACGGTTTTCTTGAGTTCAATATCAAGGGGAATGCAGGCGGAGAGTCCTTCCTCCTTGGCTTTAAAGACAGAGTATTCGAAAGGGCTGCTGGCGAAGAAATTACCACTACAGTAAACATTAGCAGCTATGCCAGCATTACGACGAACTGGACCCATGTGAAGATACCGTTAAAGGATCTCATCCAGGTCTCGCAAGGAATTGACCCTTCTTCGATAGATACGTTATCTATCAAGAACAATGGTTTTCAACCTTTAAAGGTGTGGCTCAATGATATTAGGGTTACGTCTCCCGATAAGGAGAAAGAGTATGCACCTATTAAGGTCAATCAAGTGGGGTATCCTGTAAATGGCGTAAAGCAGGCGCTTGTGACAGGGTTTGAGGATGTTCTCACGGTCGATGAGGGGACTCCATTTAGCGTTATTAACGCGGGCAATCATTCCACAACCTACTCCGGAACGCTTGTCCTCACCGAAAACTATGATGCCATAGACAGTGGAGAGCGAATTTTCACGGCTGACTTTACTAATTTAACGGTACCGGGAAAATATTATGTGGCGCTGCAGGGACTTCAGAATTCTCCTGAATTCTCCATTGGCAATCCGAATGATATTTATGGGCCGTTTCTAGTTGACGTATCCAGATATTTTTATTACCAGCGGACAGGCATTAATATTACCAGCCCGTACACTCAAAATTATCAGAGAACGGACTTTACGCCAGACACCGCGGTCCCTCTAATGTCCAACCCTTCCATCAAGAAAGATGTTTCCAAGGGCTGGTATGATGCGGGCGATAAAGGCAAGTACGTAAACGCTGGAGCCAAAGCATTGTCCGATCTGTTCTGGGCCTATGAAATCATGCCGGAGAAATTTACCGACAGCCAATTTAATATTCCGGAGAGCGGAAACGGCATTCCTGATATTTTGGATGAGGCACGGTGGGAACTGGAATGGATGCTCAAAATGCAGGATGCAGCAAGCGGCGGTTTTTATGCGCGTGTAACTTATCAAGATGATGACAATTTACTGAACCGAGAAATTATTGATAAAGATACGGTAAGTCCACGGACAAATATCAAAACGACCTCAGATACGGCTACTGCGGCCGGCGCATTGGCACATGCCTATCTGATTTATCAAAATATCGATCCGACTTTTGCTCAGCAATGTTTAGATGCGGCAATAGCAGCATGGGGGTATTTGGAGGCGCACCCGGAGCTGATCAAAACGCCTAACACCGGCAGATGGCCTTACGATGTGACGGACGACTCGGCTAACCGACTTTGGGCTGCAGGCTCCCTGTATCGGTCGACCGGCGTTGCCAAATACAACGATTATTTTGTTGCAAACTACACGGAAATGGGACAGTTTTTCGAGCATCCCCTTGATTTCGCCAGCGGTTGGGAAAATACGTGGAATACGGGCTTCTTCAGCTATATGAAGGCTGCTAATAAAAATGCTGGAGTCGTAAGCTGGTATACGACCAAATTCCAGCAATGGTTCAATGATAAAGTGAACAGATACAACGAAAGCGCCTGGAAAAGTATCGTAAAAGACGGCAACTATTATTGGGGAATCACAATGCAGTATGCTGATACGCCGATGGAAATGATCATTGGCACCAAATTGCTGGGAACCTTCGAGACCAACCGCGCGATTATTAATGATATTACTTATAGCCAGTTAGGCTGGATCCTTGGCCAGAATCCGGTAGGCGTATCTTTCGTATCGGGGTATGGCGATAACAGCGTTAAGTATCCATTCAGCATTATGTTCAGAACAGATGGCTTGCCGGGGGTGCCGAAGGGGTATTTGGTCGGAGGACCGAATAGATACTCCAACGATGAGACGGTAGGGAATCAGATTTCGAGATTTGCAGCGAAAAACTATCACGATAACTTCCAAGAGTGGACGACAAACGAGCATACCGTCTATTGGAATTCGGGGCTGGTGTTTGTTGCTGCATTCGCAACGGGAAGCGGCAGCAGCTCGGTTATCAGTCCAACGACCGCTGCCTTTGACAAAAATACCGCCATGCAGGCGAACATCCCGGTGACGCTGACGCTGAACGGCAACACGCTCACCAGCATTAAGAACGGTACGGCGTCCCTCGTTGCGGGCACGGACTACATCGTTTCAGGCAGCACGGTCACTCTGCAAAAAAGCTATCTCGCTCAGCAAGCCATAGGAACGACGAATCTCACTTTCCTGTTTAACGCCGGTTCCTCTGCTTCGCTATCCATCGCAGTGAGTGATTCGTCGGTTAGCAACTCGGCTATCAGCCCGACGACAGCTAACTTCGACAAGAATACCGCCA
The DNA here is from genome assembly GCF_059383875.1 of Paenibacillus sp. JT22N7. Lineage (NCBI taxonomy): Bacteria > Bacillati > Bacillota > Bacilli > Caryophanales > Paenibacillaceae > Paenibacillus > Paenibacillus sp. JT22N7. Next base: position 343,742 of record NZ_JBXENY010000006.1, on the reverse strand, counting down.
TACAGGCGAATATTCCGGTGACGCTGACGTTGAACGGCAACACGCTTGCTAGTATTAAGAATGGCACAGCTACCCTGATTGCCGGTACAGACTATACTGTATCGGGCACGACGGTGACGATTCAGAAGGCTTATCTAGCCGCCCAACCGGTGGGAACAACGACACTGACGTTCAACTTCAGCGCGGGAGCGAATGCGGCTCTAACGGTATCCGTGATAAATACCACCTCCAGCGGCAGCGGGGCCATCAAGGTGCAGCAGTATAATTCCACCGTTACAGCAACGAGCAATACGCTGAACCCGCGGATCAAGCTGACGAACACCGGCACTTCCGCTATCAATTTGTCGGACGTGAAGCTGCGTTATTATTATACGATCGATGGGGAGATCGCTCAGAACTTTTTCTGTGACTGGTCGCATGTTGGCAGCAGCAATGTAACGGGCACCTTCGTCAAGTTGGCGACTCCCCTGACCGGGGCCGACCACTATCTGGAGATTGGCTTTACGAGCGGAGCCGGAAGCTTGGCTGCGGGAGCCAGCATTGAGATTCAGCTGCGCGTGTCCAAATCCGATTGGTCGAATTACTCGCAGACGGGGGATTACTCCTTCGACCCGACCCATACGGCTTACGCTGATTGGAGCAAAACGACCGGCTACATCGCAGGTGCTCTCCAATGGGGAACGGAGCCGTGAACGGCGTAGGGCTAGGATATCTCTGGATGAAATGAATCGTGCAAAAGATGAAGATATTCTCCGCTTATTTAAATAGCCTCTCGGCATTCCCCGAGGCTAAATTCCTCCTACTTCTGTAGGGGGAATTTTTATTAAAACCGCAACTTGAATTGGAAAAAGCAATTCAAATTTAATGAGATATAGGTTCTATTGCCAAGAAATGCTGATCCTCTCATTTGGTTGGCGTCTTTTGAAAGCCAAGCATTTTCTTCAGCAGATGAATGGCAACCACGAGCAGCAAAGGAATTGTAAATCCGGTCAACTTCCAAATTGGAAGAATCACCGTGATGTGCTCGGTCAATTTTGCTTCGCTTCTTTGTAAAAGAAAAGCACTTATCATATTGATAAAAGTCAAAGGTAATATAAACACGTTCTCATCCTTTAATTTACATATACGTACAACTAAATGATTTAATATGAAAATTATAATGCAAGCCTTCATGTAGGAACCTACGATTAAAGCTATCCCAACAATGAATTCGACCCGTTGAATAGGTTGTAGATCAATCATTCGTGCAACCTCTACCATCGAATACTTTCTTTCCCCGGCCAAGGGTCCGAAAACAAGAATGGTTGCTATAGCGACCGCAATCAATAGGATGATGCTGATGCCAAACACAATAACCAGTTTTTTATGTAAATTCCGGGTCGGCTGACGAACAAAAGGCAGGAGTAGGGCGAGTAAAACCGGTTCTGCGTGGGTGAAACCATATGAAAGGTAGGCGCCATGTAATACAGGTTTTATTCCGTCAGGAAGAATAGGAAAAAGAAATTCTGTGTGATAATTAGGAATAGAAAACAACAAAGTCAAGACGATGAACAGCATCATGATAAAGATGAGAATGGTAAACATTCTACTCATGACTTCAATTCCTGCTCGTACTGTTATGGCCACTGTGGTGAAGATAAAGATATCAAATATGTACTGAGGAGTTTGCCTCATTAAAGAACTGTTAACATATTTACCTACTTCATGTACGATATCAGTACTCATTTCAAATAAGAGCGAAATAAACGGGATCACAATCACAATGGTGGGCCAGGTTCCCAAAACAGCTTGACTGTATTCACTAAATGATTTTCCGGGATATTCCTTATCCAAGTAAAGAACAAGCAGCAATTGAATCATGGCAACCGTGCCGGAGATCAGCAGAGATATCCACACACCGTTATGGGCGAATCCAATTAACGGACCGGGAAGGTTTACAATAACTGAGCCAGTCAAATAAACAAAAAACAATACGATCAATTGATCTTGACTAATGGTTTGTTTATTCATAAAGATTATGCTGCTCCTTTTCTGAATCTTAGTCTAAATACTCAACAATATGATGAGCCCAATCTTTATACAGCCATGATGCGATGTCATGAAGAAACGGCATTCCAAACCCTCCAACATACTCAACACAAAGATAAATAGAGACAAAAACGATCACGCCATATGCGACCTTGTCGCGCAGCACCATATTCTTTATTTTGGAAAGATTATAGAACGTCATTAACAAATAACTCGAAATCACAACAATCATTTTTTCAGCCATCCGTTCTTGCTCCCTCACTGCTGGTCTATGGAAAGCGGTTTTGGTATTGCAGTTCCGCTATTCTTTATTTCAACTTTTACTTTAATGTCGATTTGAGTATGAGCGAAACGCTCTCCCCAATTCTTCTTCCACCGTTTCCATAGGGCTGGATATTTACGATATATCCGATCTCCTAAACCAATTAGGTCTAATTCCTTTTTTTTCATTCGATTGAAAGTTTTTCTTAAAGCTTGTTCAACTGTCCGAGCCACGGCTTCGGTAATTTTTTTTTCATCTTCCGGTGTTTTTAATGTCATGCACCTCATCTCTCCAATAGCTCCTGACAACTGAACGACTACTTGAAGCTTGACTGCTTCACCTTCAATTTGTGGTTTTAGTTTGGAGTGGAAAGATAATATTTCCAGAGAATTATTGCTTGCATCGCTCGAATCGTTTTGAGTTTCGCACGGCACGCGGATAATTCCACTCTTGAACTTATTATTTAACATATGTATCATTTGCGAATCTTGAGGAGAAACGATTCCCTTCCATTTTCCCTTTTGTAAGACTGCCATTCCGGTGGCCACCAGATGCTCTCCTTTATCTCCGCCTTTAGTGATGTAAGGAGCTAACGAAATCCCCGTCTGGCTGCGTAGACCGATGAATAGTTCAAGTAACGAAGTGTTGGTCGTTTTGTAATTGTGCTGATCGGATTTTTTTGTAACTTGCCACAATTGTTGACTTACTGTTTTTTCGATTAAAGGCTTCATTTTTAAATATTGCGATGCTTTCCCGTGGGCAATAAAAAACGAAGAACTAAGTCTAGCCTCATGATCCCGGTAAAAGAAATCCAAAACCTCACCGATAGGATATAGTTGTACTAACTGATCTTCTACAATGATAGTCCGCAAATGGCTCCATTGTGCTTTGCGTCCAATTTGAAGGATAATATCACGAATCCCATCAAACATCGTATTACTCTTAGTTTGCACATTGATATAAGAAACATCTCCGCTTTGCTTTCCTTGTGAACCGCCGGAAAGTCCCGGCTTGTATATTTGCACAGTAAGCTCAATCATTCCTTTATCGGCCTTGTCGATGGCAAGGCCTAGGATTAAGGACCGATCCGTAAGTTCTGTCTTGTCCCAGCAACCCGGCAGCAATAGTAAGCAGACCATCATACAGGCGGCAAATGCGGTTTTTCGCATAAAAGAGCCTTCTCTCAAAAAAATTGCCTTTTATTTTTTAGATCCGAATAGCTTATTGCGCGGTGAACGCAGTAAAATTTTTAACGGCGCACGAATGAGTGTATCCAGTAATTGCTTAGGTTGAAGAGGAGCTAGAGGGGTTAGATACGGCTGCCCAAGGGATCTGAGACTTGTTAAATGCAGCAAGATCCAGAGAAAACCTATCATCAGACCGAATCCACCCAGGAATGTGCTTAAAATCATGAGCGGAATCTTTATAATTCTTAAAGCAGTAGCCATGTTATATTGAGGAATGGCAAATGAAGCAATTCCGGTTAAGGAAACGACCACGACCATCGATGGAGAGGCAATACCTGCAGATATGGCTGCTTCACCAATAACGAGAGCGCCAACAATACTTATAGTGGAGCCAATCTGTCTTGGCAATCGCGCTCCAGCTTCCCGAAGAAGTTCAAAGAAGAATTCCATTATCGCGGCTTCATAAAATGCAGGGAAAGGAATGCCCTCACGCGCATTCATAAGGGCAAGTAAAAGGACGGTAGGAATCAATTCTGGATGAAAAGTCGTTAAAGCAATATATATGCTGGGCAAGCTTAAAGCAATAAAAAATGCAATTATCCTCATTATGCGAACTAAGGAGGCAATTATACTTCTTTGGTAAAAGTCTTCCGAGGATTGATACATTTCTGTAAAAAGTCCCGGACATAGTAAAATCGAACCTGTGCCTTCGACGAGCACGATGATTTTACCATCCAACAAAGCTGCAGTAGCGGTATCCGGCCGTTCTGTATAGCGGTATTGAGGGAATGGGGAATAAGTCGAATCCTCAATCCACTCTTCAATAAAAGAGGTGTCAAGAACATTAATTTTCTTCATTCTCGAAATTCGCTCTTTTAACTCAGCTAAGACATCCAAGTTAACTGCATTTATCAAATAAGCGATATTGACTTCAGTTTTGGTTTCTACCCCAAGCGTGAACTTTTCTAATTTAAAATTAGGGGTTTTTAACCGCTGCCTTAACATACCGATATTCTTTTGCAAATTTTCAACTGTACTCTCACGTGGACCATGAACTACGGATTCTGCACTCGGTTCGCTTACTTGCCTGGTTGTTAGTGAAGCAACTTTGTAAGACAAAGCTTGATTCCAGCCATTAAAGAAGATAACAAGATGCCCTGTAACAATATCATCACTAGCTTCTATTAAATCGTTTACAAGCTTGGAGGATTGCGAGGAAACACCGTGGTTGCTGAAAAAGCGAATTACATCTTCAGGAGTGACAGAAATGGCAGGGCCTACTTCGTGGGGGACAAGGTCCTGAAGCGATGCTTTCATATAATTTAATGCTTTATTTTCAAATAACGAATCGAAATAAACGGAAAATGCTGTGGATTGGAGCTCTGGTCCAAAGTGCCACTGAAAGACGGACAAGTCTTCGCAGTATTCAAAATGAGTTTCGAGCCATTTTAAATTAGATTCCAATACGGGTGAAATCGGTTGGATATCCGTTTCTGAGCGGGTACTGGCAAAGCTCGTTTGGTTCATGCTGTTATCCTCCAGAAGTAAGAACTATGCTTTAATGGTTTTCAATTCTAATAAGATTTATTCATGCTTCGCAGTTTTTTATTCACAATGAGTATCACAACACATTCAGTTTCGCGATAGATCATGTCATTATATTGCGAATTTTAAAAAAGTGAGGATTTTCTTTCATTACATGACAATTCCTACAACATGACATTATTTTGGGGCTGCCTTCGGGCAGCCTCATTTGATTTTGATTTGGAGCAGGAAACAGATAACGTTAAAAGGATTTTTACCTACTGTTCTTCCATATTTGACACAACATCAAGAAGATTATGCAAATAAGCGATACCGCGCATCTGTTCCACCAATGCATTATCAATGTATTGAAGAGACTCGAGGGCAATTTGCTTAACTTGAGCAATGTTTTTTTTATCAAGACCTGACAATACTTCACGAACAATATCCAAGGAGTAAGCTACTTTTTGAACCGTTCGGATGATAAGCACCTTGCGAATATCAGAAGGGCTATATATACGGAATCCACTCTCCTTTTGGCGCTCGGGCCTAATTAACCCTTCCTTTTCCCAATGCCGAATTGCGGAAGCAGATACATTCGCTTCTTTAGCTACATCTCCAATCGTAAACGAATTTTTATTACGGTACTTTGGGAAATCTGTCCACTCTTTTAAATCAAGCATCTCAACTGTTCTTTGTACGGTTTCCTTTTCTGCATGAAGGTTTACTTGTGCCTTGTTAATTATCCATAAAGCATCAAGTTTTTCCCCATTTACGATGCGTGGCATAACCTCTCGAATTACATTCATTCCAAAACCAGCGTACATCGCACGTATACATTGAAAATAAGCCTCATGTTCCTTTGTATAATTGCGATACCCATTTGACATTCTCTCGACTTTAGGAATAAGTCCCCAAGCTTCATAATGCCTTAATGCACTCGTGCTTATCTTCAATTTCTTTGCTATCTCAATACCTTTCAACTCGATTCCCTTCTTTCAACCTGCAATTAATAGTTAAACCACATGACGGCTTTTTCTCTAAAATCAGTATAATACATGGATAAATCTAAATGAACATTAGCATTTGCAATAATGTTGTACGATAAGGGGGTAATTGGGTTAATAAGTCCTATAAACCAGGAGGTTGATCACTTGTCAACAAAACGCTTCGGAACCGCGATCCCGATTTTACCCAGCAGATCTATTGACGAGCAGTTGGATTTCTACCAAGCGCTAGGCTTCGAAGTGACCTATCGTCAAGCCAAACCAAACCTATACGCTTGCGTCCGCCACAGTATCGTGGAACTGCATTTCTTTGTACTCAAGCAATTGAATCCAGCAAATTCTTATAGCTTGTGCTACGTCCACATTCCTGACGTGGATGCCGTGTATAAGGAATTCAGCGAAAATTTAAAAAAAGCGTACCGGAAAATCCCCACCAAGGGATATCCCAGAATTTCTAAACCGAGCAACCTGATGGAAGATCGCAGATTCCATATCATCGATCCTGCCGGTAACCGCTTGTTGATTGGAACTAAGCATGCCTCCCCAAGGCTAATCGTGGAAGAGACCTCCAAATTTGCAAGCGCGTTCGAAACCTCATACCGATTGATGTACGCCAAAGACGAACCAGCGGCTGCGGCCAAAGTGCTGGATCTTGTTCTTCCAAAAGCCGAAGAAGCATCGGCAACGCTTCGATATAGAGCGTATGTATTACGTGCCGATATCGCCCTCTCCATGGATGAACGGGCTATTGTAAATACTTTCGTCCAAGAAGCAGACCGGATGTCGTTATCCGATACAGTACTTGGAGATGCGACGGAAGAATACGAAAAACTAAAGGAACTTAGAGCGTACTTGGAAGGTAGGGACAATTGCTAAGAGGAGGCGGAGGCGATTAGCCGCCAGTTTCATTCCAATCTAAGGGCAGCACTTAATCCGTTAAGTTGAGTATTAGCCGCGCCGCTGGCGCTTTCGGTACTGGAGAGGCGAGCAGCCATTCGTACTTTTGAACAGCTTGTGAAAATTCGCCACTGGATCTATTCCAACACAAGCAGCAACCTCAATAATTTTGAGGTCCGTCTCACGCAGCAGCCGTTGGGCCTCGCGAATACGCACCAATTGGACGTACTCCGAGAAACCGAAGCCTGTGCATTGCTTAAACTTTCGACTAAGGTAATATTGGCTGAACAACCGTAACGCTTGCGCTAAAGTAAAAGAAAGCTGCAGGTAATGAAACGATTGAAGGGGGATATCGAAAGGAGTATGAAGACGTTGCAGGAGAGAGGCCTCGTTATAAGCTAAGGCTTGCCTGAAAACGCCAGAGCAAGCCTGAAAGAAGCTTTGTGCTTAAGGCTAAAATTGACTAAGCCTGCTTAAGATTGCTTACGACTGTTTGACAATGCTGTCCCACGATGCAAGCATTTGCTGGCGCTCTCGATCAGACGTAATTAATGATTTTAGCTTCTGTATCGTTTGGGGAGCATTCCATTCCGTCCGCTTATTGAAGTATTTGCTGGATAAGCCATAGAAAAGATGAGGGAATAACAGATCCGCATAGATGACGCTGCATTCCTCCGCGCTTAGAGGATGAACCTCACGATAAGCCCGCAGCATGGATATGGCTTTAGCCGAGCTCCATCCATGCTTCTTCATCACCTTGTTGAATATTTTGCGAATATCTCTTGCAGGCAAGTCAAAGGTTAAGGAATCCATATCGATAATGGCAAGCCCTTGCCGGGTCTTAATCAAGTTAGCTGCTGCAAAATCCTGATGGCAAAGGTTTTTTTGCACGGCTACTTTATTAACCCAGTTGGTGTATGGGCTGCTTTGAATCAAATGCAGGGCAGCTTTTCCTTGGTCAATAAATTTGTCCACATGCAGAAGAAACAGCCTCTCAAATTCGCTGCTACTACTACTTCTAATGCTGCTGCTCTTACCGCTTCTACTTCTCTTACTGCTTTTCATGTTTTTAATGCTAATCCTATTGCTATTGCTACTGCTGAGAGCCATTCCCTTGAACCGCTCTAATTGATCGAGATGCTTCGCATAGCCCCGCCCCCAGCTTCCAAGATGCTCCCTTTCATCCGTTGTATAGGCGGATTGAAAACCTCGGGAAGCCATATGAAACTTCCCAAGCTCCTTCATAATGAGAAGGAGATCTCCCGTTACATAGGAGGGCGATACGCCTTCCGCTGCGTCTGATAAGACGTAGCAGCTGCCGCTGCTGTCCTCCGCATAATCGTTTCCATCCGTGGTAGCTACCATGCGAGGGATAGGCGCACCATTTTTCTGCAAATGTCTAATCGCTTGAAGGAGGAAGAGGAGCCGTTGCTTGGAGACGGGCGCCTTCTTCAAAATTTTAGTTCCCGCGCTTGTCGCAAGGCTCCAGGTCGCCTTCTTGCCTTTATCCGAGATGAGCTTAATGCTCTTCACTTGAAGCGGATATTGGGACATCAGTCCAGTTATCGTTTGCATAATCGTTACCTGCCCCTTTGCTGAGTTCGTTTGATGCTAGAGCGGCGCTTGAGTTTTTTGCGAAGAGGCCGCGTGAATCGGCTTTTAAGTTTGGTTATAGTAAGATTTGATAATGGGGTAGGCTCGCTTCTGTAAGCGTCCATGTAAATTTTATTTAAACGATCTGCAACATGCTTGAATGTGAAAAATCCTTCGACCATTTCCCTGCCTCTGAATGCCATCGTCCTGGCTTCATCCCTATAAGTAAGCATATAGTTAATGGCATCGGCAAATGAGTCTGCGCTGGTATAGGTTCGAACAATATAGCCATTGCGCTTATGTTGAACGACTTCGGCATTGCCGCCACGATCGGTTGTAATGACAGGGATTCCGGCGGCCATCGCTTCATAATGCACACGAGCTAGCGGTTCCTGCCATTGGGAGCTGCAAACAAATACGTCGCCCATGGAAAAATAATTTTGGATTTCGTCAGCTTGAACGAATTTGGTGAAGATGACTCTGCTGCGATAAGGCTCAGCCAGCTTCAGTAACCATTGTCCATAGTCATCAATAGTGTTATCACTGAACCATTTGCCGCCGACAATAACAAGGACCGCATCCGGATGCTCATCAAGGACACGGTCCATTGCCTGAATGAGCAGGTGAGGTCCTTTCTTGACGCTGAGCCGTCCAACAAACAAAATAACTTTCTTGTTCTGGACGCCATATCTTTCCCGCATTTGATTGCGTAATTGCAAGCCGCGGGAGGTCCAAATGGGATGGTAAGAATTAGGGTCAATTCCGGAGAAAATCGGTTCGGTTTTATCCTCTGCAGCGGGAACGCGCCTAGTAATCGTTGATTTAATATATTTGCTTACCGTCGTTATTTTGTGTACATATTCCACGCAAAGCTCGGCGTCAATATCGGATATTTTGTTGGGCTCAAACATTTCGTTATGCAGGCTGACGACAAAACGGCTAGTCGGGGAGGCTTCCTTATAAATAACGACGTTTTTAGGACGATTAAATACATGAACGACATCATAGGCGTGCTCCCTCAATGAACCCGCAACATCTTCAACGTAGCTATCTCTAGGAAAGCGGATATATTTAATATCACCACGCGTCTCCCTGTCTGGCAGCGCAGCATCGGTAATGGAGTAGATCGTTAATTGATGGTTCTGTGATAAAAAGGGAGATACTCCGTCCATCATAATTTGGATGGCTCCCCCTCTCACAGCGGGAGAAGGGAGCTTTTCCGTACATATGAATGCCAGTCTCATAAGGAGACAGCCTCCTGTCATTTATAAAAATCGATAAAATATTCGAGCTCCTTGGCTAAGCCGGCCTCCAAGCTGATTTTGGGCTCGTATTGCAATAGCCGTTTGGCTTTGGATATATCGGCCCAAGTGTGCATGGGCTCGCCGTGCATGCTGCCGCTAGGGGTAATTACCGGTTTTTTTCCAGTCAAAGTCTCCAGGGCTCGAATAACCTGTATGATAGCTGCCCGTTCTTTACCGCCGATGTTAATGGTTTCTCCTACGACATGGGGGGCGTCAGCTACAGCAGCGATAGCTTCTACGCAATCACTGATATACGTGAAATCCCGGGTTTGCGAGCCGTCGCCAAATAAAGTAATCGGATCATTCGCCAGCAGCTGTTTAATAAAACGATGAAACGCCATATCTGAGCGTTGACGAGGCCCATATACAGTGAAAAAGCGTAAAATAACGACGGGAACATTTTTGCTATAAACTCGGCATAAATGCTCGCCTGTTAGCTTGCTGACACCGTAGGGGGCGAGAGGAGCAAGCGGCGTGTCCTCAGATACTTGACCCGTCGTCTCTCCATAGACGGAAGAGGTGGACGCGAATACAAATTTTTTAATCGATGATTGACGGCAAGCTTCAAGGAGCTGCTGAGTAGCAAGAATGTTAGATTCGACGTAGCTGCTGAAATCAGCTCCCCAGCTGGAGCGAACGCCCGGTATGCCAGCCAAATGATAAATGATATCCACATCGTTAAGCAGTGTTTTCCAGTCCAAATGAAGCATATTGGCGGTAATCATGTTGAATCGCGGGTGATGAAGAAAGCTGTCCATGTTTTTAGTGCCAATCAGGTGCAATTCTTCACGAACGAATGCGTCAACGCCGATCACTTCATGCTCACCGCTTGCCAGCAAATATTCGCATAAATGAGATCCGATGAAGCCGGCAGCGCCAGTTACGAGGATTTTCATGGGCGACCAACTCCGATGTAAGCAAAGCCTTGCAATTCCAGATTTTTTTTGTCCAAAACATTTCGTCCGTCTACAATAACAGGCTGCCTCATTAACGTTTTGACCTTATGCCAATCGGCTTCCAGAAAGGAGTTCCAAGCTGTGGCGACTACCAGCACATCCGCTTGCTCCACGGCAACATAAGGACTGGAGCACCAAATAACGGAGGGAAGCTCGGGCGTTGCAAGCGGGTCGTAAGCATATACCGTATATCCTCTGTGCGTCAGCTTCTTCATTAAAGCGATGGATTGGGAATAGCGAATATCGTCTGTGTTTTCTTTAAAGGTTGCCCCCCATACGGCAATTCGCGGTTTTTCGGACCCTTCGCCTAAAGCATGGGTTATTTTATTCAGGTAAATGTCTATTTGTGAACGATTGATTTTCTTGACAGCCTGCAGCAGATCAAGCTTAACGCCTTTAGAGGCCGCCACAAAATCAAGGGCATTCACATCTTTAGGAAAGCACGAGCCGCCGTAGCCGAGGCCGGCTTGCAGAAATCTGCCTCCGATCCGTTCATCAAGACCAATGCCCTGCGATACCTCCGTAATGTCGGCACTGTAGGCCTCGCAAATCCGAGATATTTCATTAATGAAGGAAATTTTAGTGGCGAGGAAAGCATTGGATGCGTATTTGATCAGCTCGGCCTCCATTCGGTTCGTTAGCAAAAACGTGGTTTGAAGGGAAGCATACATTTCCTGGACCTTCATTGCAGGTTCTTTTCTCTTAGCGCCAATCACGATACGATCAGGGTGAACGGTATCCTCGATAGCGGTTCCTTCCCTAAGAAATTCAGGGTTCGAGACGATATCAAATAAGTCGGGGCGAGTCCCGTGCTGCTGGAGCTCCTCTTCAACCCAATCAGCCGTGCCGGGTGGCACGGTACTTTTCATAATAATAATTTTGTGCGTATGAATCGTTTCCGCAATAGCGGTGATGACATGCTTTACATATTTCATATCGGCGCTGCCATCCTTCGCTGAAGGGGTCCCAACTGCAATCATAATGACAGGACAATGAGCCATATGCTTTTTGCTGTCCGTATCAAAAAAAAGCGTTCCCCGCTGCTGATTGTCCGTAATCAGCTTGGCCAGCCCAGGCTCATAAATCGGAATAATCCCTTTCCGCAGCTTCGCAATTTTATCCGTATCAACATCCGTACAAAATACGGTATGACCCATATCTGCCAGAACAGCCGCTGTTGTCAAACCAACGTAGCCTGCTCCTACAACACAAATTTCCATTCCTATCGCTCCTCTCGAATTTACTACTACTACTAAAATATTGATTTTTGTTAAGAATGGTCACGGCTGCTGCATCTATTAAATCAAGCGGGGGGTCTATTGAAATGGGTTACCGCATTTGCCTTATTTTCATAGAGGACAAGCTTCAAAATCGATTTTCGCTAATATGCTGTTACTATATATTGGATGAAATTCCAATGGGAGTGGGTGATATTAGTGGTATTTAAAGCGATTATTCCTGCGGCGGGATACGGGACTCGCAACTTGCCGATTACTAAAGCGATTCCAAAGGAAATGTTCCCTATTAACAGCCGCCCTGTCATTGACTATATTGTTCAGGAAGCGATCGATGCCGGGATCAAAGAAATTTTAATTATTCTCTCGCGCAATAAGACAGAGATTATGGATTATTTTGATCGCTCCATTGAGCTGGAATGGTTTTTAAACACACATCAGAAAAGCAATATGCTTCAAGGAATTGAGCCGCCGAAGGTCAGTTTTCAATATGTAAGACAGCCGCAGGCTCTAGGGCTTGGCCAAGCTGTTCAGTTGGGACAAACATTCGCAGGGGACGATCCGTTTGTTGTTTTGCTGCCGGATCAGCTTTGCTTGAGGCAACCCCCTCCGCTGCGCAAAATGATTAAGCTGTACGAGCAGTTCAAGCACCCGGTTATCGGACTGCAGTCGGTGGAGAGGGAGCTGCTGCAAAACTATGGGGTCATTTCTGGAAAGCAGATTCAAGCCGGGGTATATCGACTTAATTCTATTGTCGAGAAACCCAAAATGAACCCGCCATCCCATATTGCGGTCATGGGCAGATATATTTTGACATCTAAAATATTTGCCGCTCTTGATCAATTGAATGCCGAAAGCGGGGTGGAGCTTCAGCTAACGGATGCGCTGAACGTTCTGTGCCAGCAGGATGAAGCGTATGGCTATGTTTTTAAGGAGAAATGGTATGATACTAGTATTGAAAGCGAGTATATTAATGCCCAGCGTTGTGCATACAGAATGAATAAGCAGACTTAAAGGAATGGGGAAGAACCTTCAAACGACGATGAAGCTCGTTTAAGGTTCTCTTTGCTCTCTTTTTTTCTGTTTTTTTGCGTAGACAAAAAGAGTCGCCTTCAGAAGAAGGCGACAGTCGGTACTTAGTACGTGAATGGTTTAGCTGCTTACTCGTAATCGTCGTCCGAGTTTCTATCGAATTGCTCAGCCCGTTTGCAGTTATCATGCGAGCGGTGATGTTGACCATGCGAACGATGGCCATGTGAACGATGACCATGTGAACGATGACCATGGCAATTGTCATGTGAACGATCCCCGCCCGTGCGGTTACCACGGGAACGATTGCCACCAGTGCGATTGCCACCAGTGCGATTGCCACCAGTGCGATTGCCGCCTGTACGGCTACCTCCCGTACGGCTGCCGCCAGTGCGATTGCCGCCCGTACGGTTACCACCTCTATGATTGCCGCAAGAGCAGGAGGATGAATTGAAGTTTGACATATGCAAACCCCCTTTCTCGTATATGCTACAATATATGACCGCAATCTATTATTTGTAACGAGGCATTTGATTGTTTTCATAGTCTACATACAGGAGCCGAACTCGAAAGCGGACTTTTGAAGCATACCGGGAGAAAGAGAACTTAAGACACGTGTTCTCAAGCAATGGACTAGTATCTTAAGCATGGTATCATAGGATAAAACGGACGGCTGCACATTAGGAGGAGGATCAGCTATGTATAAGGTGTTAATTGTGGATGACGAAATATTTGTGCGAAAGGGTCTGATCAATTTAATGAATTGGGCCGCAATGCAATTCGAAATATGCGGAGAAGCAGAGAACGGGAAGCAAGCGATTAAGCTAATTGAACGACTGAATCCTGATCTGGTTATTGTTGATATCAGAATGCCTATGCTGGATGGTCTCGAACTGATCAAGCATGTGAAGGAGGAGGGGGATCACCAGCCGTTATTTATTATTATAAGCGGCCATCATGATTTCACTTATGCGCAGCAAGCCTTGCGCTACAATGTGTCGGATTATATTTTGAAGCCAGTTGACAAGAAAGAGCTGGGTTCCACTTTGAAAAAGGTGGAAAATACACTGAATCAAATGCAGCTTTTGTCATATACAGGAGAAAAACCGCTTGCTCAGACCATAATCGCAACTTTGCTGCAGACAGAGCCCAACGAGCAGGTTATTCAGCAGATTTCCCATATATTGAAGCTTCCAGCCTCCTCTCCTTATACGTATGTAATTGCAGAAATACAGGATATGCAGACGTCGGGATCATTCGATTATTTACCGGCCATGCAGACAGCGCTTCAGCGGTATATGCAGCGCGAAGGGACGCTTCCGCTCGTTCATGTGCGCGAGAACAATCAGTATGGACTTATTGTCCCACAAGCATGGCTAATGCAATTGGGCGATAACGAGAATACGGCTTATGCATGGCTGCTGGATATGCTGGAGAAAGAGCTGGGAACTACGATAAGTTTATTCATCGGAAGCAGGGAGGAGCATCTTAAGCGCATTGACCAATCTGGGAGCAGCGCGGGCCAATGCTTGAATTACCGTTTTGCTGCAGGCTCGCGCGGTATTATAATGGCATCCGAGATGCTCCCGCTGTCCTTATATTATTTTGACGTAGATGAAGAATTGCACAGCAAATTGATTACCGAGATGGAAGAGAATGTGCGTGAGGGCTATGAGGCTGTCATCCATACTATTTTTAATCAATTTCAGGAATTGCGTTTTGCTCCAGACGCAGTCGCCAATACCATCAGACGGAGCATTATTGCGGTCATAAACACCATCAGACAATTTGAAGGGGACGAGAAGGAGCTGCTGCTGCTGAATGAACTGCTGGATTGGCCAAACAAATACCGCAACCTGAATCAGCTTCGGCATATATGCTTGCGTTTTATAGAAGAATCGGCTGGCTATATTGCCGCAAAGCGAAGTGAAAAAGGAAAGGGCAGCATTGAAAAAATAAAAAAATATATTGATGCTAATTTTACGGAAAATATAAATCTGAAAGGAATCGCAGCAAAATTTTATATGAATCCTGTTTATCTCGGCCAGCTCTTTCGCAAAAGCTATGGCATGTATTTTAATGAGTATTTGCTTTCACTGCGCATTGAAGAAGCCAAGCGGCTGCTGCGGCAAACGAACAACCGTATGTATAAAATCGCAGAGCTGGTTGGATTTCCGAATTCAGATTACTTTGCAACACAATTTGAAAAATTGGAAAAGATGACTCCGACAGATTATCGCAATAAGATCATTGGCAGAAAATAAGGAGGCTATGCGGGGTGTTCAAATTTAGTCTGCATCATTTGAAGCTGCGAAACAAGCTGATTTTCATCTATATCGTCTGCGTATTTATCCCCATTGTGCTGACGAACATTATGTTTTACAACGTCATGACCAATAAAATTAAAAATCAGAAAAAAGCAGACGCAGATCTGGCGATTACGCAGTTGAAAAAAGAACTTGGCGTTGCCATTGATGATGCGGCAGGCATTACCTATTTGTATTCCATTGATAAATCGCTCATCCATCATCTGAATACAGAATATAAAACCTACGATCAATATATCGAGTCGCTCGCGTCGATTTCCAACATTTTCAATCGTTCTGACAAGGAATATAAAATGTTGAGCTCGGCTGTAATCATGAGTGACAATCCGACTATTTTAGTCTCTGGCAATATAGTCAGACTTGATGAAGCAATCCTGGCCAGCGACTGGTATCAGCATGTGGAATATTACAACAATACGTATCCGTTTTTACATGTAACGCCGGACAAAATCAGTGTCATCCAGAAAATATCAGATCAGCGTTATCAAGCCTACGAGCATATGATAAAGATTGATCTAAACATGGAGTACATTGCTCAATTAATAGCATTGTCCAGCTTTGAGGGTGATATTTATATTTTGGACCCAAGCGGTCAGGTTCGCTACAGCCATCTGGTTAACGGGCAGTTGGGCGGCCAGCTAACAGCAGGCGGTGGATTAACGGTCAATGAGATTAATAAGCCGGATAAACCAATTGTCATCCAAAAGCAATATCATGACAGACGCTATATGGAAGGCTGGACGTTATATGGTGTAATGGATGAAAAGAAGATGCTGTATGAGGTGCGGCAGTCAGGCCAATTTATTCTGTGGTTCGCAATCATAAATTTCCTTGTCCCTACCCTCATCATTATGATGGTATCCCGTTCCATCCATACACGAATAAAAGATATTTTAGTGCACATGAAGTCAGTGAGGAATAAAACGATTGGAAGAATCCCCTATAATCGGGAAAGGGATGAGATAGGCGAGCTTGCTGTTGAATTTAATCGGATGAGCGAGCGAATAGAAAATTTAATTAATGATGTTTATGTAGCGGATATTCAAAAAAAAGAGCTGGAAATACGTCAAAGACAGGCACAGCTTCATGCGCTGCACAGCCAAATCAATCCTCATTTTTTGTTTAATGCACTGGAAACGGTCCGTATGCGAAGCCTGATGAAGGGAGAATCAGAAACGGCCAACACCATCCATAATATGGCTAAAATATTTCGCAAGTCGATTTCGTGGAAGCGCAGCTTCGTTACGATACGTGATGAACTGGAATTGATTGAAAGCTTCTTGGAAATCCAAAAGTATCGGTTTGACAATAAGCTTCAGTTTCAAATTGCTGTTGAACAATCCTTATTGGAATACGAAATACCGAAGATGACTTTGTTGCCATTCGTAGAAAATGCCAGCATTCACGGCATTGAAAGCAGTCCCGGAATAGGCTTTATTACCATTCAAATTGGACAAGATAAGGGACGAATATTATTTGTTATTGCCGACAATGGCGGCGGCATGAGCGAAGAAAAATTGGAGGAGCTGCATCATTACTTTTCCGAGGATGTTACAATGGGCGATTCAGTAGGCATGAAAAATGTGTTAACACGTTTGAAACTTTGCTACGGCGATGCGTTTGATTATACGATTAACAGTCATGCGGGGAAAGGCACACGTATTATGTTGCGCTTGCCAATGGGAAATGCAAGTCATTAAATCAGCCTATTAGATCCTTTACTTTACGAAGAATATTCTAAGGTTTGCGGTGTAACATTGCGCCCTCATTTCTTTTATAATGAAAGTGCTTACATTTATTGTGGCAAGAAAGGGGACAAAGTTATGATCAACAAGAAATGGCTAAAGACAAGTATGGCAATTATAATGGCTTCGGCAATGCTTATTGCAGGCTGCAGTAATGATGGAGAAAAGAACGCTGGAAACAAGGAGGCAGGTAAGGCGGAGGGCTCCGAAGTAAGTACAGAGCCGGTGACCTTTACTTACTTTGGCTTCGGTTCGAACAAGGATGTGCTTGCCAGCGACACGACCATTGGCAAGGTGCTTCAACAACAAACAGGTGTAGACTGGAAGATGGAATTTGTCGTCGGCGATGCGAGCACAAAATCTGGCGTTATGATTGCCGGAGGAGAATATCCCGACGTCATATCACCAGTTGCGGAGCTTGAAAAGCTGATTGATGCAGGAGCGCTTATTCCGCTAAATGATTTAATCGAGGAGCATGCCCCGAACATTAAGCGGGTATATGGCGATTACATGGATAAAATCAAGAGCGAGGACGGAAATATTTATATTCTTCCATATACCGCCAATGTCAACGGATATTTGACTGAGCCGGACGTTGGGCAAGGCGCTTTCTGGATTCAGCGCCGCGTATTGAAGGAATTTGGCTACCCAGAAGTGAAGACACTCGATCAATATTTTGAGCTGATTGAGAAATATCAAGCCAAATATCCTACGATGGACGGTAAAAGTACAATCGGATTCATAACATCCGCTGGTGTGTCAGGTGATTTCTACTCGATTACGAACGTGCCTATGCATTTAGCCGGATATCCAAACGACGGCAACGTAATGGTTGATATGAACACCCATGAAGCTAAAGTTTATGCAGCCTCGGATTACGAGAAGAAATGGCTGACTGCCTTGAACGATATAAACAGCAAAGGCTTGCTTGATCCAGAGACCTTTACAGCTAACAAGGACCAGTATCTTGCAAAGCTTACTTCCGGTCGTGTACTTGGATATTTCAACTATGGGTGGCAGACAGGAGATGCTACTAACAACCTTAAAGCTGCTGGCAATGACGATCTTCGTTATGTAGGGCTCCCAATCGTTTTCGACGAAAGTATTAAAGATGCTTACATCGATCCGCCTGCATTTGTCAACAATCGCGGGATCGGGATTTCCGTTAGTGCAAAGGACCCTGTCCGTATTATTAAATATTGGGACAACCTGTTGACCGAAGAAAATCAGAAGCTGGTTCAATGGGGGCAAGAAGGTGAAACCTATTCCGTGAATGAAGAAGGCCGCTTCGTAATGGATAAGGAACAGCTTGCCAATCGTAATGACAATGAGTTTAAACGTTCCTACGGATGGGCGTATTTTGATTATGAATGGCCGCGTTATGGCAGCAACTCTATATTTGAGGATGGCAATTCCTACACTGTAGGCAATCAGCCCGAAGTAGCGGCCGCGAATTATACAGAAGGTGATCTGTTATTGCTTGATGCCTATCATGTGGAAACCTTCTCCAAAATGTTTGCGCAGCCGATAGAACGACCATGGTATCCTGCGTGGAGTATTTTGAAAGAGCAAGGCTCTCCCGAACAGATTTTCAATCAAAAATCCGAAGATTTGCAAAAGAAATACTATCCGAAACTGGTGTTTGCATCTAAGTCAGCTTATGAATCCATCTGGAATGAGTATGTGAAAGAATTTGGCAAGCTGGACGTTGCTGGCTTTGAAGCATTTATTACAAACAAGGTGAAGGAACGTGTTGCAGGTAATTGGTAAGCTTGAATAGGTATCGAATATGAGATGAGGCTAGGAAAAGGTGGGGTTAACTCCGCCTTTTTATTCCAAAATTTTGTATTATTAGAAATTTATATATAAAGGAGACATCTGGAGTGGGGAAACAGACTGAGCTAATTGTAGCAACGGCTACTGGCCACTTGCACAAAACAAACTTATTGAAAAGACTATCCAAGCAGAAAATGCTAATGCTGATGTCTTTGCCATTTTTAGCTTGGGTCATTTTATTCAAGTACGTTCCGCTTTGGGGCTGGACGATCGCTTTTCAAAAGTTCAAGCCGGCTAAGGATATTTTTGATCAAACCTGGGTAGGGCTTGATAACTTCACGTTTTTATTTAAAGAAGAGGCCTTTTATCTCGTACTGCGCAACACGATTGTTATGAGTTCCATTAATCTCGTATTAGGATTTTTAACAGCCATTGTATTAGCACTGCTGCTTAATGAGCTGCGCAGCGTTTATTTCAAAAGAACGGTGCAAACGATTAGCTATTTACCCCATTTTATTTCCTGGGTTGTTGCGGCAAACATTGTGCAAACCGCACTTTCTCCCGAAGGTATTGTCAACATCCTGCTGCTGAAGCTGCAGTTGATTGACCAGCCTATTCTCTGGTTAGGTAAAGGAGAATATTTCTGGGGCATTCTTGGGATATCTGAAATTTGGAAAAATGTAGGCTGGAACACCATCATCTATCTCGCTGCCATTTTAACGATTGACCCTGCGCAATATGAAGCGGCAGAAATGGATGGAGCATCACGTTTTCAGCGTATTTGGCATATTACGCTTCCTGGCATGAGACCGGTTATTGTCATTTTATTAATTATGAATCTTGGATTTATTCTTGAATCCGGATTTGAGCCGCAATACTTGCTCGGCAATAGCATGAACGTGGACTATTCAGAAAATCTTGATATATTCGTTTTGAAATATGGCATGCAGATGAATAACTATGGTTTGGCAACTGCAGCCGGTATGTTTAAAACGGTTGTCAGCTTTATCTTTCTGATCGCAGCGAACCATATTGCGAAACGGTTGGGTCAAAGCAGGCTCTACTAATCATGTGCAAGGAGGCGATCACTATGAGTCAAGCCAAATCAACTCGTAAAGCATACTTTTCTTCCCCAGATAAAATATTCGATGTGTGCAATATCATTTTTATGCTATTGCTGATCGTTGTAACGCTGTATCCTTTTTTGAATATGTTTGCTCTTTCATTTAATGATGCCAATGATTCCATACGTGGGAATATCTATATTTGGCCTCGTGATTGGACGCTGCGAAATTATGAATACATCTTCAATGAGTCCTCTATTTTTCATGCGACCTTTATTTCTGTAGCGCGCACGATAGTGGGGACGGTAGTCTCTGTGTTTTGTACAGCGATGCTAGCCTATACAATCAGTCGCCCTGAATATGTTTTCAAAAAGTTTGTGACGATCATTTTTATTTTTACGATGTATTTTAGCGGAGGTTTAATTCCGAACTACTTGCTGACGAAAGAGCTGGACTTGCTGAACACCTTTTGGGTATATATTATTCCCGGAATTATCGGTGTGTTTAACATGATTGTCATTCGTTCCTTTATAGAAGGCTTGCCCGAAGGAATTATGGAGTCGGCAAGAATGGATGGCGCTGGGGACTTTACGACGTTTATGCGAATTGTTCTGCCACTTACAGTACCAGCCCTCGCGACGGTTTCGCTATTTGTAGCGGTTTATCAATGGAACTCCTGGTTTGATGTTTTTCTATATAATTCTTCCAGTATTAATCTAAGCACACTGCAATATGAACTGATGAAGGTACTCTCAACGTCAAGCACCACTACCAGCACGGGCGGATCAGCAGCTGATGCCTTTGCCAATGCGCAGGGCAATGTAACGATGGTGACACCGACTTCCATTCGAGCAACGATGACGATTGTTGCCAGTCTGCCGATTATTATCGTTTACCCATTTCTGCAAAAGTATTTTGTACAAGGGATGACAGTTGGCGGTGTGAAGGGATAACGGAAGATTTTTGACTGCAAGCCAAGTGAAATCAGGCATTCACGCCTGATTTCACTTGGCTGTTCTTTTTTTTCCGACTTTACAAAAGCTTAACATATTCGCCATTGATTATATAAGTGTTTGATTATATGATTACGCCATGAGGATTAGTTAATTAGACATATAGGGAGGTGCCGCATATGGAACAAAATATGGAACAAAAAATTCATCAGATGGCGGAAGCCTATAAATTGTTAGCGGATAAAACACGGTTAACCATCATTGCTTTGTTGAAAGAACGGGAGCTTTGTGTCTGTGATATAACCGAAATGATTGGGATGTCACAGCCGAACGCCAGCCAGCACCTTCGAAAGCTGAAAGCAGCAGGGCTGCTGAGTGAAAAGAAAAAGGGGCAGTGGGTCTATTATTCTTTAAACCCGGAAGCGGAAGCCTACGTACAATGTGTTTATGAATATTTACCTACCATGAAAGCACAAATAGCAGGCTTGAAAAATAACAGCTGCGGCATTCAGGGGGAGACATGACTGTCATTGCCGTTGTCATTTTTCTGCTCACCCTTGTATTTGTCATTTGGCAACCGAAGGGATTAAGCATTGGCTGGTCGGCAACGGCCGGAGCGGTGCTTGCACTTCTCATGGGAGTGGTGAGCTTCGCTGATGTTGGCGCGGTTGCAGGGCTTGTATGGAATGCTACCCTTGCCTTTGTAGCAATCATTTTAATTTCGCTGATTTTAGACGAAATTGGTCTTTTTGAATGGGCAGCGCTGCATATGGCCCGTCTCGCAAAAGGGAATGGCAAGCTTATGTTTGTGTATGTCATTTTGCTTGGAGCTGCTGTAGCTGCATTTTTTGCAAACGACGGTGCCGCATTAATTATTACCCCGATCGTGCTTTCCATGGTGAGGGCTTTGAAATTTGAACATAAAATGATTTTGCCTTTTATTATGGCGAGCGGGTTTATTGCAGACACTGCTTCTTTGCCTCTAGTTGTGAGTAATTTAGTTAATATCGTATCTGCCGATTATTTTGGAATCGGGTTTGCAGAGTATGCCAGCCGTATGATCGTTCCGGGCTTCTTCTCCATTATTGCAAGCTTAATCATGCTCTACCTGTTGTTTAGAAACAGCATACCGAAAAATTACGAGCTAGCTCAATTAAAGAAGCCAGTTGATGCCATCAAGGATAAGAGACTATTCAAGCTTTCCTGGATCATTTTAGCTGTATTACTGTTGGCGTATTTCGGCAGCGAATTCTTCTCCATTCCGGTTTCGATTGTAGCGGGTATAGCTGCTGGCGGATTTCTTATTGCAGCCCGCAACAGTCCAATCATTCATACGAAAAAGCTGATAAAGGAAGCTCCATGGACGGTCGTCATTTTCTCCTTGGGCATGTATGTTGTCGTATATGGCTTGCGAAATGCGGGACTGACGGATGCCCTTGGAAGTGTGCTTCAAACGGTTGCGGATAAGGGATTGTTTATGGCCACGGTGGGAATGGGCTTCATTGCCGCGATATTGTCTTCCTTAATGAATAATATGCCGACAGTCATGATTGACGCGTTAGCTATAAATGGAACCCAAACGGAAGGGATGCTCCGTGAAGCATTGATTTACGCTAATGTGATTGGCTCTGATTTAGGTCCGAAGATTACACCGATTGGTTCACTCGCCACTCTTCTATGGCTTCATGTGCTTTCGCGCAAAGAAGTGAAAATTAGCTGGGGGTACTATTTTAAGATCGGTATTTTATTAACGGTACCAACCCTATTTATTACGCTTGCGGGGTTGTCTGCATGGCTATATTTCATCTACACAGTAAACCTTAACATCTGGATTTCCACTGTTTTGGTAGCTGCCGTCATCGTGTTGCTTACAGCGGTCTTGATGAAATGGCTGGGTAAAAAAGCAAGCCATCCATATTGAAAAAGGGGATTAGAAAATGGGGAAAAAACCACTTATTTATTTTTTGTGCACAGGGAACTCTTGCAGAAGCCAAATGGCCGATGGTTTTTTGAAATTAGTGGGCGGGGATAAATATGAAGTGAAAAGCGCGGGGCTTGAAGCACATGGCTTAAATCCGGGTGCCGTTCAAGTGATGAAAGAAGCGGGTGTCGATATTAGCAGCCATACGTCCGATGTCATTGACCCTGGAATTCTAAATCATGCTGATTATGTCATTACTCTTTGTGGGCACGCAGACGAGCATTGTCCTGTCGTTTCCAATCCGAACGTGACCAAATGGCACTGGGGCTTTGATGATCCGGCAAAAGCAGCAGGAACAGAGGAAGAGATCATCGCTCAGTTCCGTATCGTTCGCGATTCAATTAAACAACGCATTGAACATTTCGTTCAAGAAGGCAAGTAATCGGTTTGATTGATCTTGAAAAAAAGGGGGGCAGTCAAATGAACAGAACAGCTGTAGTGGCGGGAGCCACAGGCTTAATTGGCAAAGAGCTGGTTCAATTGTTGCTTAACGATGTGGCATATAGGGCCGTAACGATTCTTGTTCGGCGGCCAACGGGCATGGTGCATCCAAAGCTCGTAGAGCAAATCATCGATTTTGACCAATTGCAGCAAGCTGATGTACAGATGGGCGGTGCAGATGTGTTTTGCACACTCGGTACCACAATCAAGAAGGCTGGGAGTCAGGATGCTTTTCGAAAAGTAGACTATCAATACCCGCTATCGCTTGGACAATTGGCGAGCAGGCAAGGAGCAAGACAGCTATTGCTTGTATCTGCAATCGGGGCAAATCCATCATCGCGAGCCTTCTATAATCGTGTGAAGGGGGAAGTGGAAGAAGCGCTGAGCAGTCTCAAGCTTCCGGTTTTGCATATACTCCGTCCTTCGCTGCTGCTTGGAGAGCGGGAGGAATTCCGGTTCGGGGAACGAATCGCCGCATCGTTGTCGGTCTTGCTTTCTCCATTGTTTTCGGGACCGCTCAGAAAATATGCTCCTGTGCAGGCCAGTACTGTTGCCAAAGCCATGATTTTTGCAGCGAAAAGCAATCAGGCAGGCATTCATATTCATGAGAATGAGCATATCGTAAAGCTAAAGCAGGAAAAATAAAACAGCTGCGGTCTAGGACGTTATTTTCAGGTCCGAGACTGCAGCTGTTTCTTTATTTAAGGGTTGCTCTATGGTTGGCTTAGCAGAATGCTTGGATAATAGTTTCGGACCTTCCCGCTTCCAGATGTTCATAAAGGCTTTGACTACATCGGGATCAAATTGGGTTCCAGCATTTTTCCGAATTTCCTCTATCGCAAACTCAACATCGAGCTCGCCTCTGTACACCCTCTTAGAGGTCATGGCATCGAACGTATCAGCAACAGCCATAATTCTAGCTGCAATCGGAATTTCGCTCTGTCCAATGCGGCTCGGATAGCCGCGGCCGTCAAATCTTTCATGATGATGAAGAATCATATCCAAAATGCCGGAGCGTTTAAGATGGGAAATATGACTTAGCATTTCATAACCCGTATTAGGATGCTCCTTAATAATTTCAAATTCTCCGTCCGTTAATCGGGATGGTTTGAGGAGAATATGCTCGGGTACACCGATCTTCCCAATATCGTGAAGAATTCCGCCAATATAAATGCGTTCGCATGCCAGCTTGGACATCTTCATTTCTTCAGCAATTTTCCTCGAGTAATAAGCCACGTTATCGGAGTGATCAGCCGTATAATGATCCCTTGAATCCAAGGCTTTAGCTAGTGTAAAGGTGAGCTGAAGCATATTTTGCTTCTGTCTATTGTAATACAAAATCATAAACGAAATAGAAGAGGAGGTTAAGAAATACGTAACGACTAAAGTGAAGACTCTCAAGAGGAATTCATCTTGAATGAGAAATGCCGGCTGCCGCTCCAAATAAACTCTAAAGAAAACGATAAGAACGACGAGCACGCTACGAATCCAGGCTTCCTTCCAAAAAGAAAGGCCTACCAGTAAGCTGAGCATTAAATAAGCAAACTGAAACAATATGTAATTTTCGAAACAAAAGTCGGCCGCAATGACAGCAAGAAATGCGATTCCGAATAAGAAGCGGCTTGTATATTTACTAAGAATAAAGGTTTCCGCTTGATGAGCGATGTAATTTTTCATAGGACTGAGGACCTCTGCAATCATTCGATTCATTTCTAAATTATGTATTTAAATAAATTAAATTATATCACATTCTAAAGCGCGACCTCCATATAAATTACTAGCGTTGCTTAAAAGAGCCTCTTGGAAGTTGTTTTTCTAATTGGATAAAATATGTAAATGTGTTAACATGAGTATGGTGTTGGGCAAGGCGCCCGCATTCACTTCGTCAACCATTTGTACCATTGCTATATACTGTGCCTCACTAAAACTCCCAAATCCGCGCATATCCGCAAAGATTATTTAGGGGGTTTTTTATCATTTTGATTTATTTGATAGCGCTTACAAATGAGAGGGCTTCTATTTTTAATGAAGGAAGGGATAATGGACAATGCTCAAAGTACTGCTGACAGACGATGAGGTGTTTGTTCGGAAAGGGCTGATGGAACTCATCCCATGGGAAGAAATGAAGTTCATTGTAGTAGGGGAGGCAAACAATGGCAAGGAAGCGCTGGAAATGATTGAGGATTTGGAGCCGGATTTAGTCATTACGGACATACGCATGCCGCTCGTGGATGGGCTTGACCTGATCCGAAGTGTGAAGGAGAATACCCAGCTTGACCCGGTCTTCATCATCATTAGCGGCTATAACGACTTTAAATATGCGCAGCAGGCTCTGCGCTATGGGGTACATGACTATATTATGAAGCCTATTGATGAAGAGGAAATAACGGCAGTTTTACGGAAGCTGACCTACAGCATCGGAGAGCGAAAAAAGGCTTTGCTGGCCGGAGACAAACAGGCAGGCAACCCCATTCTAGAAGCGCTGATGCAGGGAGCTTTGAATAGAAAGGAGGCGGAGCAATATTCTTCGATGCTGGGCATGCCAGAAGGGGCAAGCATGATGTATGTCTTGGTCGACGTTTATGCCGCTCCGCAGGAGCAGCTGGCCGATATGAGGACATTTCAGGAAGCACTGCACTCTCTTGAGGAGCAAAGAGGAGATATTCCCGTCATCGAGCTGCAGCCGGGCAAGTTTGGGCTGCTGTTAAACGTGGACTGGATGCATAACAGAGCTGGCGGAATCGGGCCGTTTCTGGAAAGGCTTCGCACAGCCCTTTCCCGTCGCCTGAGCGTCGACATCGGCATTTATGCGGGCAATTCCGTCGATCATGTAGCAGAGCTTCGCCGTTCCTTTCTGGAGGCTAGCGAAGCGGCCCGGCACAAGTATGCCGAACGCGGCGTAATTTGGTACGCAAAAATTAATAATAGGCCTTTGTATGTTTTTGATATTAGTCCAGACATTTCAAACAAGCTGATCTTGCAGCTGGAAGAAGGGAGCAGGGAAGCATACCGCCAAACGGCGGAGGGCATGTTTCGATTGTTCCGTGAGCAGCGTTTCACTCCGCAAGCCGTAACAGGGTCTCTCTCCCGATGCATCACCGGAATTATAGCCGTAATTAAGGAAATGGACGGCAGCGAGGAGGAAGTTCGGCGGCTAAAGGAACTGGCTGAACGGGAACACGGCAATTGGAGCTTACAGCTGTTGGAGGAGCATTTCATGCTGGCGCTTGCGGAAGCGGAGGAGTACATTGCGTTGCTGCGTCAGGAGTGGTCCAGGAGCAGCATCAAGCAGATTAAAAACTATATTGACGCCCATTATAGCGAAAATATCAGTCTTAAATGCATCGCAGCAAGGTTTTATATGAATGCCTTGTATCTAGGCCGGCTTTTTCGTAAAAACTATGGCGTTTATTTTAATGAATATGTATTGGAGCTTCGGGTAAAGGAAGCTAAAAAGCTGCTTCGGCAGACTGACCTGCGCATGTACGAAATTGCCGCCAGAGTCGGCTTTCAGAATGCGGATTATTTTGTCACCCAGTTCGAGAAGCTGGAAAAACGATCTCCGACAGAATATCGCAATATGCTGAATATTAAAGAATAGAGGTTGCCCCAATGATGAAATTCAATTTGAACTACATGAAACTGCGCGACAAGCTGCTGCTTATGTACATACTGTCGGTATTTATCCCTATCGTTGTCACTAATGTGGTGTTCTATAACGTGACCACAGTCAATATTCGCAGCCAAAAAAACCGGGATGCGGACATGGCGTTAAACAATCTCAAAAACGATTTGCGCGTAACGATTGACCAAGGCGTTGGTTTGTCCTATTCCCTATATGCTGATCCCATCTTTAACAAAACAGTTGCCAGACGTTTTTCCAGTCAGATGGATTACATTAATACTTATCAGTCTTATCTGAGTGGGGCGTTTTCTGATCAAAACGTACAAGGTGTCCGCTGGTATCAGGTGTATACAGATAACCCCACTGTTTTGTCTTCAGGCTATATTGATCGCTTGACCGAAACGCTTCGGCAGTCCGACTGGTATATCCAGTCTAAGTCCTCTTCCGCTCTTTATCCGGCTTTTGTTTATTCGGACAACAAACTCAGCCTCATTCAACAGTTAAACAATTACCACACCGGCGGTATTGAGCAGCTGGTGAAAATCGATTTGAACATGGACTTGCTCGCCCAAAAATTCGGGAGCAGCGCCTTTGGCGGCAAGGTTTATTTGGTCGACCCTGAGGGACGGGTGTGCTTTGGCAATGAACGGGGAGGACAATGGCAGCAGGCAAACGTCCGGTTTGAGGACATTGCGCTTCCAAGAAATTCCCGTTTGTTCGAAGCCTCTTACGATGGGATTAGTTATTTGGAGGGGTGGACGCTGCAAGGCGTAATAAATGAGGAGGTCTTTCTTAGAGAGGTCCGCCATTCGCGTTCCATTGTCATTTGGCTCGCATGCATTAATTTTGTGCTGCCCTCTATCATTATTGCTGTAATGTCGAGGTCTCTGCATGTACGGCTGGTGCAGATTTTAAAGCATATGAAGAAGGTGAAAACGCAAACCTTTCAGACGATTCCCTACGAAGATGCCAGAGACGAAATCGGCCAGCTAACGATGGAATTCAATCGAATGATGGAAACTATTAATAATTTAATTAATGAGGTTTATATTGCGGATATCCAAAAGAAGGATCTGGAGCTGAAGCAGCAGCAGGCGCAGCTTCATGCCTTGCACAGCCAGATCAATCCCCATTTTCTATTTAACGCCTTGGAATCTGTCCGCATGAGGAGCGTCATCAAGGGGGAGCGGGAAACAGCAAAAATCATCCATCATATGGCTCAAATGTTCCGCCAGTCCATCTCTTGGAGCCGAAAATACGTGACGGTGCGTGAGGAATTGGAGCTGATAGGCAGCTTTCTGGAAATTCAGCAATACCGCTTTGGCGGCAAGCTGGACTACAGCATAGTAGCAGATCCGACAGCACTTAACCGTCGAATTCCAAAGATGGTCATTTTGCCTTTTGTGGAGAATGCCAGTATCCATGGAATTGAATCGAGTCCCGACAAAGGCATCATTGCGATCTCTGTCACCGAGCGGGAGGACAAGCTTCATATCAGATTAGACGACAATGGTATCGGCATGTCCCAGGCCAAGCTCGATGAGCTGTTTCAGTATTTGGAGGAAAATGACGATATAGGCGAGCGAGTTGGCATGAAAAACGCCTATTACCGTCTAAAGCTGTGTTACCAGAATCGTTTTGACTTCGCCATTCGTGCGGGTGAAGGGACGGGAACGCGAATAGAAATCACTCTGCCGCTTGAAGCTGGGCAGCCATAACAGATTGAAAAGGATCGGTATGATTTTCAAAGAAGAAGGTATGCTTTGTCGGGTAATCAAGAAAGCGTTTTCTTGATATATTGAAAGGGCTTACAAATTTGTCAATGGAAGGGGAATTAGTTGAAATGTCCAAAAGCAAGGCAGTAATCGCTGGATTGGTTATTTTATTGGCGGCGACTTTTGGAGGATGCAGCAAGGCAGATAACGATATGCCTAACAGCGCCTCTAATAGCAAGTCCACATCCGATCCTTCCGCAGCAAGCGGAGAGGACCATACGGCGGCGACCTTTACGTATTATCATTTTTCGACAGGCAAGAAGGATACTCTGGCGAGTGAAACGGTCATCGGAAAAGAATTGCAGAAGCAAACCGGTGTCGACTGGAAGCTGGAATACGTCGTAGGCGACAGCACAACCAAAGCTGGAGTCATGATTGCCAGCGGAGATTATCCAGATGTGATTAGCTCTAGTGGCGAAATGGCGAAGCTGATGGACGCTGGAGCCTACATCCCGCTCGATGATTTGATTGAGGAGTATGGGCCCAACATCAAACGCGTATACGGACCTTACCTCGATAAGATGCGGCAGGAGGACGGGAAAGTTTACACCTTGCCGTATACGGCCAATCAGGGCGAGTATATCGGCAGTCCCAATATTGGCGGGGGAGCCTTCTGGATCCAGCGTTCGGTGCTGAAGGAGTTCAACTATCCGAAGATCACCACATTGGATGAATATTTTGATCTAATCAAGCAATACAGGGAGAAACATCCGACAATCGATGGCGCGGATACGATCGGATTCGTTTCCCTTGCCGGCGTCGCGAATAACTTCTTTACGCTGCAAAATCCTGCGATGCATCTTGCGGGATATCCTAACGACGGCAGTGTCATGGTCGATATGGAAACCCATGAGGCCAAGGTTGTGGCAGGAACCGACTATCAGAAAAGATGGATTCAGAAGCTGAACGAAGTGAACGCTGAAAAATTGTTTGATCCAGAATCTTTTACAATGAATAAGGATCAATACTTGGCCAAGCTGACCTCAGGACGTGTACTTGGCTACTTTAACTATGGATGGCAGGTGGGGGATGCTTCCAAAAACCTGTTGGCGGCTGGCATTGACGAGAAGCGTTATGCTCCGCTTCCGATTGTATTCGACAAAGGCATAAAAGATCAGTACATGGATCCGCCAGGATTTGTCGCCAACTACGCGGTCGGCATTTCCATCAAAGCCAAAGATCCCATTCGCATCATTAAATACTTCGATCATTTGCTGAAGGAAGAAAATCAAATCCTCGTTCAATGGGGGATCAAGGATCAAACCTATAGTGTAGATGACAATGGCCGTTTTTATTACGCGAGCGATGAGCAGCGCAAATACCATGATGATCTTGAGCTCAGTCGTACTTTTGGTTTTACCTACTTCGGAACAGACTGGCCGCGTTATGGCGGGGAGTCCACCCTATCAGACGGCAATGCCTTTAGCCCCGGCAATCAGCCAGAGGTAGCCTATGCCTCGTATACCGAAGGCGATAAAACGATTCTGAACGCTTATGGCGTCGAGACGTTCAGCGAGATGTTTTCCAAACCCGAAGCACGTCCATGGTTCCCGGCATGGTCCATCGCGCTGGAGCAAGGTTCTCCTGAACAAATTTTCACAATGAAGTCCGATGACCTGCAAAGAAGATATTTGCCTGCTCTGGTTATGGAGGTACCGTCCAATTTCGACAAGCTGTGGGAGGAGTATATCAGCGAGCTGAACAAGCTGGGCAAGAACACCTATGAGAATAGGATTACCAAGATTGTAAAAGATCGCGTTGCAGGCAAATGGTGAGTAGAGCTAAGCGAGGTGTTGATAGACCAGATAAAAATAAAATAAAGCTGTTTTATCATCGCCTTATTCAGCAGAAAACGCTAGCGTTTATGTGTATTCCGTTCGTCCTCTGGGCTTTTATTTTTAAATATTTACCGCTTTGGGGCTGGACTATGGCCTTTCAAAACTTCAAGCCGGCAAAATCCTTCGGGGAACAGGAATGGGTAGGATGGCATCATTTCAACCTCTTATTCGCGGACAGTACCTTCTATCGTGTGCTGCGAAATACTCTGGTGATGAGCTCTATCAAATTAGTACTGGGCTTCATTACGGCGATTACATTGGCTCTTCTGCTGAATGAGCTGAAAAATATTATTTTTAAACGGTTCGTTCAGACCGTCAGCTATTTGCCGCATTTTATTTCTTGGGTAGTGGCGTCAAGCATTGTTCTGACGGTTTTATCTCCGGATGGCATCATTAATTTGCTGCTGAAGAAGCTCCAACTCATGGATAGCCCGGTGCTGTGGATGGGCAAGGGGGAGTATTTCTGGGGAATTCTCGGGGCGACTGAGGTTTGGAAAGAGGTGGGCTGGAGCACGATTATTTATTTGGCCGCCATTAGTGCGATCGATCCTTCCCAATATGAAGCAGCTGAAATGGATGGAGCGGGTAGGCTTCAGCGCATAGTCAGCATAACGCTTCCCGGAATGAAGCCCGTAATCATCATTCTGCTAATCATGAACATGGGAAATATTCTTGAAGCTGGATTTGAGCCGCAATATTTGCTGGGCAACGGAATGAACATGGATTATTCGGAGAATCTCGACATATTCGTGCTGAAGTATGGGATGGGGACAGGCAACTTCTCCTTAGGAACGGCGGCCGGCATATTCAAAACGGTAGTCAGCTTCATCTTCCTTTTCTCCGCTAACTTTATTGCCAAGAAAATGGGGGAAAGCAGATTATTTTAAAAGGGGAGCTACGCCATGCAAAAAGGAAAAACGTCCCGTTTGCGCACTTCCAGCTTTGGGGACCGAGTGTTTGATAGCTGCAACATCCTATTTATGATAGGGCTGATGATTGTCACGATTTACCCGTTCGTCAATATGATTGCCGTTTCCTTTAATGATGCTAACGACGCCATTAGGGGCGGGATTTATTTATGGCCACGGGAATGGACGATGGATAATTACAAGTATATTTTCGGAGAATCCGACGTTTATCACGCTACGCTCATATCGGCGCTGCGTACGATTATTGGAACTGTGGTGGCCGTATTTTGCACAGCGATGCTCTCCTATACCGTCAGCCGACAGGGATTCGTGCTGCGCAAGTTTGTTACGATGTTTTTCGTGTTTACGATGTACTTCAGCGGAGGTTTGATTCCCGGTTATTTGCTTATTCGGGATTTGGGCCTGATTAACTCCTTTTGGGTTTATATTGTTCCGGGCGTGATTGGGGTGTTCAACATGATCGTCATCCGTTCTTTCATTGAAGGTCTGCCGGAAGGCATTCTTGAATCGGCACGGATCGACGGTGCAGGAGAATTCACTACTTTCGTCCGCGTCGTATTGCCGCTGACCGTTCCAGTCATGGCTACCGTATCGCTGTTTGTAGCGGTAGGGCAATGGAACTCCTGGTTTGATGTGTTTCTGTACAATTCCTCCAATATCCAATTAAGCACGCTGCAGTACGAACTGATGAAAATTTTGCAAACATCCACGACGGCGGCCACGGCCACGGCTGGGGATATCTATCAAGCGGCGGGCGACAGCGGAACGATGGTGACGCCGACTTCGATCCGGGCTACTATGACGATCATTGCCAGCATTCCCATTCTGATGGTCTATCCGTTCCTGCAGAAATATTTTGTTCAAGGGATGACCCTCGGCGGTGTTAAGGGCTGAATGATACGGATAATGACTGCTTAAGGCAAAATGCAGCTTCATAGCTGAAAAAGGGGGTGGTCAGACGGTTGTTTAAACAGCCAGAGAAGTTTATAGGAAAAATTAATATTATAAGGAGATGAAAACAATGATCTCAAGTCTGAAAAAATCAATGTTTGTCTTATTGGCATGTTTAACTGTGCTTCCGTTAGTATTAACCGTGCCAGCTCCTCCTAAGGTTTCAGCAGCAAGTGATGCAGTCATTAATTTATCGGCAGAAAAACAATTGATACGAGGCTTTGGAGGAATTAACCACCCGGCTTGGATTGGGGACCTGACAGCGGCCCAAAGAGAAACCGCATTTGGCAATGGACAAAATCAGTTGGGCTTTTCTGTTCTAAGAATCTTTGTAGACGGTGATAGCAATAATTGGTACAGAGAAGTGCCGACTGCCAAACGTGCGATAGAGCAAGGCGCACTCGTCTTTGCTTCGCCATGGAATCCTCCTAGCAGTATGATCGAGACCTTCAATAAAAATGGTGATACTGCAGCCAAACGGCTTAAATACGATAAGTACGCTGCGTATGCGCAGCATCTTAATGATTTTGTCACGTACATGAAAAATAACGGTGTGAACCTGTATGCGATTTCGGTCCAAAATGAGCCAGACTACGCGCATGACTGGACATGGTGGACCCCACAAGAGATGCTTCGCTTTATGAAAGAAAATGCGGGATCCATTCAAAATACGAAGGTCATGGCACCGGAGTCCTTTCAATACCTGAAAAATATGTCAGACCCTATTCTGAATGATCCGCAGGCTCTTGCCAATATGGACATTCTTGGTGCTCATCTTTATGGTACAAGCGTTAACAATTTCGCTTATCCTCTGTTCAAACAAAAAGGAGCGGGCAAAGAGCTCTGGATGACGGAAGTATACTATCCAAATAGTAACAACAACTCGGCGGATCTCTGGCCCGAGGCATTGGATGTTTCCCATCATATTCACAGTGCTATGGTTGAAGGAGATTTCCAAGCCTATGTATGGTGGTATATCCGCAGACAATACGGCCCGATGAAAGAGGACGGCACGATCAGCAAACGCGGTTATAACATGGCTCATTTTTCCAAATTCGTTCGTCCTGGCTATGTAAGGGTTGATGCATCGAAGAGCCCTGAAACAAACGTGTTCACCTCTGCATATAAAGGCGACAACAAGGTGGTTATTGTTGCCATCAACAAAGGCACCTCGGCAGTCAATCAGAAATTTGTCCTGCAGAACGGGAATGCATCGACGGTATCTTCATGGGTAACAGACAGCACTAGAAATCTTGCAGCCGGATCGTCGATTAATGTGTCGGCCGGTTCCTTTACAGGCCAGCTTCCGGCCCAGAGTGTTACAACCTTTGTAGCTGAATTAGGAAGCGGTGGAGGCAGCGGCAGCGGTACCACTTATGAAGCCGAGACGGGTACAACATTGACCAGCTCCGCAGTAGAAACTATCAATACAGGCTATAGCGGCAGCGGATATGTCAACTTTAATGCTGCAACCGATGCAGCCATTCAGTGGAACAGCATCTATGCTGCGGTAACGGGAACTAAAAATGTAAAGTTCCGGTATGCGCTGGAGTCAGGGATGAGAAATTTGGATATTTATGTTAATGGAACGAAAGTAATCAGCAATGCTGCCTTTACAGCGACAGGCGGCTGGACAACCTGGGGCGAGAAAACGATCCAGGTATCCATGAGCAGCGGGAACAATATTTTAAAAGTTGTAACGACGGGTACAGAGGGACCGAATATGGATAGTGTAAATGTTTCGGCTCAGTAGTAATAATTGCAAAAAGGCTTCGTCTCCTTTACATGGGGCGAAGCCTTTTCGTTATGAATTCTAATCAGAACGATAGATATCCAATCGCTGTTGCGTAGGAGTGCTCCGAATTTACCTTTATGATAGAAAGACCAAGGAGGGATGCAGATTGTACGCAAAGCTTTATAAGTATCGATGGCAATATTTAATGATTTTACCGGGCGTGGTCCTGCTGCTGCTTTTCAACTATATCCCTATGGTAGGGATACAGGTTGCATTCCGGGATTTCCAAATCGGAACATCCATATGGAATAGTGCTTGGGTTGGTTTAGATAATTTTTCCTTTATTCAAGACCCCCAGTTTTTGACCGTAGTCAAAAATACACTCTATATATCGGTGTTGAAGTTTGTATTCGGCTTTCCGGCGCCTATTCTGCTGGCTCTGCTGATTAATGAAGTGACCCGGCCAGTGTTCAAGCGCTTCGTTCAATCGGTCAGCTACCTGCCCCACTTCTTCTCATGGATTGTAGTAGCCTACATTCTTCAATCCTTTTTGACGCTCGACAGCGGCCTGGTCAACCAGTTTATCAATCAAGCGGGTGGGGACTCCATCTTCTTCTTGGGCTCGACGGAATGGTTCCGGCCGATGGTAGTGTTAAGCGGCTTGTGGAAAGAAACAGGCTGGAATACGATTCTTTATTTGGCAGCGATTACGACGATTGACCCGCAGCTCTATGAATCCGCCAAGGTAGAGGGCGCAGGCAAGCTATCCCAAATTCGCCACATTACGATTCCAGGCATGCTGCCGACGATCTCGATCGTCCTGATCTTGAGTATTCCAAGCTTGATTACCGTGGGCATGGATCAAATTTATCCGCTCATGAATTCGGCTAACCAGGAAGTGGCCGACGTGCTGGATACGTATATTTTACGCAGCGGCCTGCAGCAAGGCTACTTTGGCATGGCAACTGCGGTTGGTTTGCTCTCCTCGATTATCAGTCTGATTTTAGTTGTGGGGACGAATCAGTTTTCAAGAAAAATAAACGGCGAAGGATTATGGTGATGGCGTATGAAGATGAGCAAAGGTGAAAATATTGCCCAATACGTCATCGTAGCGCTGCTCGGCCTGCTGTGTGTATCCGTGCTTTATCCGTTTTTGTATATGCTCGCCATATCTTTGAATGACGGGGCGGATGCTGCCAAGGGCGGGGTTTACTTATGGCCGCGGAATTTCACCCTCATTAATTATGAGATCGTGCTTGGCAATGAGATTATTCGGAATTCTTATCTGATCACGATTGGCAGGACCGTCATTGGAACGGTTGGCGGACTGCTCGTTACGCTGCTTGTGGCGTATGGATTGTCCTATCGCGGACTTCCTTTTAGAGGCACCATTCTCGGCTATATTCTGATTACGATGCTGTTCAGCGGCGGCTTGGTTCCGTACTACATTCAGCTCAACAATCTGGGCTTGATTAATTCGTTCTGGGTATACGTTCTGCCGGGCCTCTTCTCTGTCTGGAACATGTTCGTCATGCTGAAATTTATTCAGGGCATACCGGAGGCGCTGGTGGAATCCGCTGAACTAGATGGAGCTGGACCGCTGCGGATTTTAATGCAGATGATTATTCCGCTATCCAAACCGATGCTGGCTGCACTAGGCTTGTTCACGGCAGTCGGCCATTGGAATGATTGGTTCGCGGGCGCCTTCTTCGTTACGAAGCAGGAATTGATTCCCGTTCAAACCTTCCTGCAGCAGCTCCTAGCTGCTTCGGATTTGTCTGCCGTACTCGGCTCCAACACGAATCAGGAGGCGCTGGCGAGAAGCTCGCAGCTGCAAAATATTACGCTGATGTCGATTAAAATGGCGGTTGTAATGGTCAGTGCAATTCCTATTCTTTGTGTTTATCCGTTTTTGCAAAAATACTTTGTCAAAGGAGTTCTTGTGGGCTCGGTCAAAGGCTGATTATTCGGGTATTAGAGCAACATTTATATACCGATTTGAAGTACAATCTTGTATAGGGGGAGTATGACAGTGAAATCTAAAAAGCGTTTCTTAACGGCATTAACCGTTGCCGTATCGCTGACCGTAATGGCGGGTTGTTCGAATTCTACAAACAATCAGCCAAGCAGCACCGATACAGGCAGCGCGGCAGCTGGCGGTTCAACCTCGTTCAATCTGTGGCTGGGATGGACGGCAACAACGAATAATGACAGCTTGGTCCAGAAGTATTGGCGCGAGAAAGAGCCGGGTGTTGATGTTAAGCTGGAGACGACACAGGGCGATGCAATGACAGCGCTTAATTTGAAAATTAACACAGGCGGCTTTGAGGATGCAGCGATTTTTGGCCGAAATGAAACGGTGAAGAGCGCCATGAACCGCTCGAAGCAGCTGATGTCTTTGGAGCAGTATTTCGATATGCCGGATAAATATCCGGGGCTGGCTGCGATTCCGAAGCAGTATCTCGAATTGATGAAGGATGCGGACGGACATATTTGGTCGATTCCGACCTGGTTTGACCAAAATCCTGAAGATCCATGGCCGGGCTGGGCATCGCAAGGATGGTCAGTCAGAACGGATGTGCTGGAAAGCGTTGGCATGACCATAGCTGATCTGGCTACTATTGAAGGCGTAGAGGCTTTTCTGAAAAAAGCGGCTGAGCAAAAGGATGCGTCAGGCAAAACGCTGCTTCCCCTTTCGTTTCTAATGGATACGAATGATACGCTCAGCTGGAGCGATGAGAACGCGATTCTCACCGCCTTTGGCGTCACGACGGGCGGCAGGGGAATCGAGAAAAAAGGCGATGATTTTGTATTCGCTTACGATGATCCGAACTTTAAGGCGGCTTATGCGTGGATGAACAAAATGTACGTCGCCAAGCTGATTGACCCAGAGGTCGTTACGAATAAAAAAGAGCAATATAACGAAAAAAATAAATCGGGACGTGTCGCTCTAAATGCGGGAAGCTTCTGGAATATTCCAACCTCCGTATGGGAGACGCTTGACGGTCCTACGGAGCCGGGATGGTTTTATGAAGTCGTTCCTTTCCCTAAAGTTCAAGGCGTAGAGAAAGTCGGCATCAACCAGGTCGTTAATCCGAATCCGGGTTACGATGTGTATGTCAGCTCCAATACAAAAAACCTGGAAGCGATTTTAAAGTTTTTTGATTACACGCTGCAGCCGAAGCCTGAACAACAGCATGTCATTAATGAAGGCCCAGTTGGACTGTATTGGGATTGGGTTGACCAGCCGCTTGGGAAATGGCAGTTCACGGATGAAGCTTATAAAACAAGCCGGAATTCGGGTGATGCGGCCCAAAAAGCGAAGGTTACGCCGGAGCTGTACATGGCTTCTTCCTACAGCAACGAGTGGTATCCATGGTGGAACACAGCGGATGGCGGGAAAGCGGGAGCAGCCAAAACGATCAAATTCACCGAGGCGATCGGCAAAATGGGAAGTATCCGGGTTGCCGAGCCGTATGATTTGATTGAAATGAAGGCTGGCGGCCTATGGGAGAAATATTCCCCTGAAATCGAAAATATTCGCAAGGAATATAGAGCCAAGCTGCTGATGGCGAAGGATAGCGGCCAATTTGAGACGGAATGGACGAAGTTCCAGGAAGCTCTGGAGAAGCGCGGCCACTGGAGCGAGGTCAAGCAGGAATGGCTTGCATCTTACAATGAGCAAGTAAAATGAGCAAGTAGAAGCGGGCAAATAAAATAAAGAATTTGCGGAGCATCCCTTCCTATTAGGAAGGGGGCTCCCTTTGCAGTTCATGGAGGAGTGGCAGATGAGGCTGAGACAACGTTTAGAGCAATGGATCATTCGTATGACCCGCTCCATGAATATGAGAAAGAAAATTGTGCTGTTTTATGGGGTTATTGTATTTCTTCCGACCGTCCTGCTGGCTATCGGAGCAGGCTATATGACGCTGCATATTGTCCGGGGCAACTATATGCTCACGATTAAGGAGGCTGTTCGCCAGAACGCCCAAAGCATTGAGTTCCGCAAGCAGAGCTATGATCTGCTTGCTACGCGGACAGCGACTGACGGTGAGCTGGTTTCCAGATTATCAAGAGACTATCAGGACATTTCCGAACAGTACGCTACCGTTCAATATGTGGATCGAGCTTTCTTATTTACGAGCAAATATTTGCCCGGAATCGAAAATTTCCGCATCTACCATACGAACGACACGCTGGTACAGGACGGCGGGCTTCTATGGAAACCAGGAGACCGAAAACTTTCGGGCTTAATCGAACAGGAATGGTATAAGGGAAGACTTCAATCGCCGGACAACCTCACCTGGACGAATGCGCTCGACGATAAAACCCGGCTCGTAGTTTCGCACAAAATTTTAAATACGTACGGGGACGTCTACGGCATCGTCTATTTGCGGCTTAATTATAATGAAGTATTTGCTGAGTCGTTTGACCATCCGTTTGACGGCGCGGGGGAAATGTTCATCGTAGACAGCGATGAGCAGATCATCGCCTCCTCAGAGTCCAATGAGATCGGCAGCCGTTTGTCAGAATCCTCCTTAAGCGAGTATTGGAGCAGTCCGGAAGGCTCGGCCGTAACTGTTGATGGCATGGTATTAATCAGGCAGAAAATCAATTCCGGCTGGACGGTCGCGGCGCTTGTGCATCTGGATCGGCTGGAGGAGCAGTCCAAACGAATTTTCTACTATATAGTGGGCGGCATCGCTTTTTTTCTCCTTTTATCGACCTTTCTCATTATGGTTGTGCTCAAAAACGTCATCTGGCGGATACGCAAGCTGGGAACCCGCATGATGGATATTTCCGAAGGTTATTTTGAAGCGACGGTGAGAAACCGGGACAACGATGAGCTGGGAGAGCTGGAGGTTCTATTTAATTCGATGTCTGGACGCCTCAGAAGGCTGGTGGAAGAGCATACAGAGGCGATTTTAAAAGAACGCGAGCAGTCCTTCAAAGCGCTGCAGGCGCAGATTAATCCGCATTTTATTTATAATTCCTTAAGCCTGATCCGCTGGCGTGCCATGGATGTGAAGGATGACATTCAAATTCGGACGATCGATGCCCTGACCACCTTTTATCGGCTGGCCCTCAATAACCGCGTTAATGTGACCCGTATTCGTGATGAGCTTGAGCATCTAAAGGCTTATGTCGAAATCCAGCAGCTGCGTTATCCCGATCAGGTGCACGTAGAATGGCAGGTGGAGACGGACGTTCTTGATTTGTATACGATTAAGCTCATTTTGCAGCCCATAGTGGAAAATTGCTATTTGCATGGCGGTATTACAACAAGGAAGGGTGCCTTTATACAGATCATGATCAACAAAACAGAGGATGCCATTGCGTTTCAGATTTTTGATAATGGGAAGGGCATTGCGCGCGAGAAGCTGGAGCGAATCAAGACAGGCAGCTATATCGGTACGAAAAACGGATTCGGAATGAACAATATACGCGAGCGGCTGGCGCTCTATTTTGGCCAAGAGGGACGTTTTGAAATTGAAAGCATGGAGGATGAGTGGACGGCCGTGACCATTCATATTCCGATCTGCAAGGAAGCTCCTGAAATTAAAAAGGGGGATGGAGCATGATGCAAGCACTGATCGTTGATGACGAGCCGATGCAGATTCAAGGACTTGTCCGCCACATCGACTGGGAAGCGCTAGGGTATGAACAGCCAATGACCGCACAATCGGGTGAAGAGGCGATTGCCATACTGGCAGAAGCTCATGTGGATGTTCTGATCACCGACGTGTCGATGCCAGGAATGACGGGGATAGAGCTGCTCGCCAAGTGCAAGTCGGACTATCCGAAGCTTGCGTCCCTGCAGACGGTGATGATAAGCGGGTACGACGAATTCGAATTTGTCCAGGAAGCGATTCATTTAGGGGCAAAGGCCTACGTTCTCAAGCCGATTAAGACGGATGAATTGGAAGCGAAGCTTGCTGCATTTCGCGATTCGCTTGAGAAGAGAAACCATATCGAGCTGGAGACAAGCAAGCTTAAAGAAAAAATGACGGAAAGCTATGAGGTGCTGCAGGAGCATTACGTCAAGGATTTGATAGAAGGTGCGATTCAAAGTGACGAGCTGCTCGAATCCTGGTGCCGTCTGCTCGATTTGCCGTCGGAGGACTGGCAGGCTACGCTGTTCCTGTTCGGCTATGACCGTCTGTTTCCGTCCAATCCGCATGACGCCAAGGAGCGAATTATGCTCAGCGAAGGGCTCATCAAATGTGTCAAAATGGGCCTGTCCGAGTTTGCAGGCACGTATATCGGCAAGACCGGAGCGGACGAAGTGGCGGTCATTTTATTGAACGCCTCTCCAATTGACCGTGTGAAGCTGGAGAAGCAGCTTTCTTTTATCCAGGATGTTCTGAAGGAGCAGTACAACGCTTCCGTTACCGTCGGAATCAGCAGGGAATGCCAAACTTGGTCGGAAATCCCCCTGTTATATAAAGAAATCAAGCATATGATGGCAAGCGCCAGAATGGCCGGCTATGGGCAAATTTTGTATTTCGACCACGTTGAAATGAATGAATATCACGATTTTCGATTGTACGAGGAATATTTTCCGGAAATTTTAAAGCTGCTTGATAGCGGGGAAAGCGAGAACGCCGTCGTTTATTTCAACCATGCGTTTGAGATGCTGCTGGCGCAGAAGCCCGTGTCCTTTTCATATGTGCAGGCCTTTGGCATGGGATTAATTAGTGAGCTGATCCGCAAATTGAAGCGTACAAAGGAAACGGACGCCGAGATGAATATTTTGATGTGGCAGCGGATGATTGACTGTACGGATGTGGAGGAAATAAGAACGGTCGTAATGGCCTTCCTCGCCCAGTATATCCAGCTGAAGCAGAAGGAGCAAACCGTTCAGCAGCATAACCTGATCCAGAAAGTGGCCCGTTATTTGGAGGAGCATCTGCATAATAACGTAACGGTGAAGCAGCTGGCGGAGCAGTTTCATTTGAACTCCAGCTATTTGAGCGTATTATTCAAAAAAGAAATGGGCCGAACGATATCTGATTTTGTCCAGGAAGCGCGTATGAACAAGGCCAAGGAGCTGCTCCGGGACCCAAGCATCAAGGTATATGAAGTGTCGGAGCAGGTTGGATTTCAAACGGCGGCCTACTTCACCTTTTTATTCAAGAAGCTGACCGGAACGACTCCGCAGGAGTTTAGAGATTATTATTATGAGGAGTGATATTTTGCTGACCAAAATCAACCTAGAGGGCGAATGGAAGCTGCAGCTGGACAAGGACAAGAGCGGGTTGTCGCAGCCGTTTACAGATTCGATTAAGCTGCCCGGAACGACATCCTACGCCCGGAAAGGGCCGAAGAACGAAACGAAATTAGTAGGGGCCTTGACCGATGAGTATGCGTTCGAAGGGTATGCATGGTATTCGAGAGAGGTAGAAATTCCCACGGGGCTTGCTGAAAAAACGTGTTTTCTCTATTTGGAAAGAACGAGAATGACGACGGTATGGGTGGGCGACCGCGAGGTAGGCTCGCGGGACAGCTTGAATACGCCGCATCTCTACGAATTGACAGGACTGCTTCAGAGCGGCCCGCAGACGATTACCGTCCGTGTCGACAATACGGATTATCCAACGAAGGGCGGCCATATGACTTCCCCTGATACACAGACCAATTGGAACGGGATTACAGGCCGCATCGAGCTTCATTTATATAACGCTTCGTATTTGACCGATATCCAGCTCTATCCGAATTTGTCCGCGCGCTCCGTGAAGGTGGAAGCTGGTGTGCAGGGAGCGCTCAGCGGCAGCCTAACGGTATCCGCAGCCAGTTGGAACTCTGAAAACGTGCATACTGTGGCGGAGAAGGAATATAGCTTCACTTCGCAGACCATTTCGCTTGAATATGCTTTGGGGCAGGACGCGCTGCTATGGAGCGAAGCCACTCCTCATTTGTATACCGTAAGCATCTGTTTGAAGGATGAGACAGGCGAAATCGTTGACCAGCAGCAGCGGAGCTTCGGCCTGCGGGAATTTAGAACGGATGGAAATAAATTTACAATTAACGGCAGCAAAACGTTCCTTCGGGGCAAGCATGACGGATTGATTTTTCCGCTGACGGGTTATGCGCCGACGGATGTCGAGGAATGGCTGAGAATTCTTGGCATTTCCAAGTCCTATGGCATTAACCATTATCGTTTTCATACGTGCTGCCCGCCTGAGGCTGCGTTTACCGCAGCGGACATGCTGGGGATTTACATGGAACCGGAGCTGCCTTTCTGGGGAACGATTACCGAAGCAGCAGATGAGCGCCATAACCAGGCGGAGCAAGACTACTTGATTAGCGAGGGGTATGCTATTCTCAAGGCATTCGGCAATCATCCGTCCTTTGTCATGATGTCGCTGGGCAATGAGCTGTGGGGCAGCAGAGCCAAAATCGATGCGATTTTGCAAGCCTATAAAGCGTTCGACAGCAGGCCGTTGTATACACAAGGCTCCAATAATCATCAATTTTCTCCTGCTATTCTTGAACATGATGATTTCTTCTGCGGGGTGCGTTTCTCGAAGGAGCGGCTGTTCAGAGGTTCTTATGCAATGTGTGATGCTCCGCTAGGCCATGTTCAGACCGACGTTCCAGGTACGTTAAAGGATTATGACGATCAAATTGTGCCGCCAGATTTTCATCATAACGAGGGCGCGTCGGGTGATGCAGGGGGCGTTATTCAAATCCAGTACGGCACGGAAGCGAAAGCTGTCCAGCTCGGCGACGCCTCGGGGGAATGGATTCCCCACATTCCGGTCATTTCCCATGAGATTGGGCAATACGCAACGTATCCGAACTATGGAGAAATAGAGAAGTATACAGGCTCGCTGAAAGCGGAAAATTTCATCATTTTCCAAGAGCGCCTCAGGGAGAAAGGGCTGGATCATCTGGCCAGCCCATACTTTGAAAGCTCAGGGCAGCTGGCAGTAGCCTGTTATAAGGAAGAGCTGGAAGCTGCTTTTCGCTCCAGAAAGCTTGCCGGCTTTCAATTGCTCGATCTTCAGGATTTCAGTGGACAAGGGACGGCGCTCGTTGGCATATTAGATGCCTTTATGGATTCCAAGGGGTTGATTACGCCTGAGGAATGGCGGACCTTCTGCAGCGATGCCGTCCTTATGGCGAGGTTTGCTAAATACAACTATACGTCGACCGAACGCTTCGAGGCTCATGTGGAATTGTGCTGGTATAGAAATCAGCCGCCCGGTGCAATCAAGCTCCAGTGGGAGCTGGCGGATGGACAGGGGGTACTGGCGTCCGGTACGGCTGAGGTGGAAATATGGGAGGAGCAAAATGACATTGATATTTGCGACCTGAGCATTGAAATGCCCGCTGTTGATGTGATGACCAAAGCTGTGCTTTCCCTGCGGATTTTGGAGACGGATATTCGCAAGTCCTATGACCTCTGGATTTATCCGCAGCAGGTTGAAGCGGAGCTGTCCAAAGTCCATCGTTTTGAGTCGCTTACGGCTGAGGCTCTTGCTTTATTAAAGCAAGGAGAGAAGGTATGGCTGATGCCGAAGCCG
This sequence comes from Paenibacillus sp. JT22N7, assembly GCF_059383875.1. NCBI lineage: Bacteria > Bacillati > Bacillota > Bacilli > Caryophanales > Paenibacillaceae > Paenibacillus > Paenibacillus sp. JT22N7. The sequence continues at coordinate 300,050 of NZ_JBXENY010000006.1, read as the reverse complement.
GAGCATATAAGCCATGGTATCGAAGGCTTCTATAGTACCGATTTCTGGTGCTACCCGATGTTTCGGTCCATCTCGGAGAGCATGAACCGTCCGGTTCCCGTCGGAACAATGGGGCTTCTAGTCGACAACAGCCACCCGGTCTTCCGGGACTTTCCGTGCGAGCCGCATTCAACTTATCCTTGGTGGAGCATCGTATCCCATTCAAAGTCGATTATTATGGACGGTACGAGCAAAGAATGGAGCCCTATCGTACAGACCATCGACAATTTTGAGCGCAATCACAAATTAGGTTTTCTGTTCGAATGCCGCGTAGGAAATGGCAAGCTGCTTATTTGCTCGCTCGACGCGGATAAGGTGCTAGATACACCGGAAGGAAAACAGTTTTTGTCCAGTGTAATCAAATATATGGAATCAGAGCAGTTCAAGCCGCAGTACGAAGCCAGCGTGACAGAGCTGCTGGAGCTTATTCAATAAAAGTAGTTTAGGGTAAAAAGAATAACCGCTTGCCTTCTCTGGAATGGCAAGCGGTTATTTTTTGCTTACCCGCGAAGACCGTCGCATAGAATCGACACGACACGGTCTGGAAAAGTACCGCCGTCCCCGGTCGCTTGCAAAATGCCAATAAGCAGCATTTTGATATCCTCAAGGCGAGCATCCGCCCGAACGGAGCCGTTTTGCTTGGCACGGGCGAGCAGCTTGTCGATCCCTTGCCAAAAATCTCGCGCAACGTCCGAACGACCAGCCTCTACATTCAGACTGCTGACAAGGGCATCGGTGATCGCCTTGTTTGCAATCCCCTCGCGTATAATGGTTGCAAAATATTGAAAGAACGCTTCGCCCGGATCGTCGTGGTCAAGCCATTGCTGGGCTTCTTCCATAAGCCGCGCCTTGTGGCTGACAATGACGGCCCCAAACAAATCTTCCTTCCTTGGAAAATGCCGATAGACGGTTCCTACCCCCACACCGGCACGCCTTGCGATTTCATCCATCGAGACGGAGATGCCTTCGGTCATAAAAACCTGATGGGCGATATGGAGCAGATGATCCCGATTTTTTTTGGCATCTGCCCGCAATGCCTTCTCGGGGGGAGCGGCGATGAAGGACACTGTAGGGTCAGCGTCTCCAGCTGGAATATTTTTTTTAGACATTTTTGAATAACACCTCTTTATAAATATTACATCAATAGCGATTTGTTGACAAACGGAGAATGTTCTCCGTATAATAATAAAAACGGAATACATCCTCCGTTTATGATGAGAAAGTGGGAGATTAAAAACATATGCAAAATTCACCGAGCAAAAGCGCGCTGTTGGTCATGGATATGCAAAATAGCGTTGTGTCGCGGTACGCAGCTGGCGCGGGGGCACTGCTTCCGTTCCAAAAAGCGATTGAAGCGGCACGCAGCCACGCTATTCCTGTTATTTACGTACGTGTTGCTTTTCGTGCAGGTTATCCCGAGATTAGTGCTAGAAACAAAATGTTTGGGGGCATTGCCAGTCGATCCGGAGGTGTGGCGGCTCCAGAAGCGATGATGCAGATTCATGAAGCCGTGCAGCCTCAAGAAGGCGAGCCGATTGTGACGAAGGTTCGAGTGAGCGCGTTCGCCGGAAGCGACCTTGAGGTCATCCTTCGCTCCCAACAAATCGACACACTCATTCTCAGCGGTATTGCCACAAGCGGCGTCGTTCTATCGACATTGCGGGAAGCGGCAGATAAAGATTTTGCCCTTACGGTGCTTTCCGACGCCTGTATCGATGCCGACACCGAGGTTCATCGCGTGTTAACCGAGAAGGTGTTCCCCCAACAGGCCGAGGTAATATCTGTCGAGACGTGGGTGGCTTCTTTAACCAACTAATGTTCATAAGCAGGAGAACAAGCTATGCTTTATAAGGTATTTATTGCCATATAACTTGTGGATTGCGGTTTTCAAAAACCCAACCCCAAACTGCGAAGGGCGCCCGGATGGGTGCCCTTTGCTTTCGCTTTATAGAGGAAACGTTAAATCGTATCCTAAGTAAGGGCAAGTTTTGATATAATGAGCCCAGGAGGGGGAGAACATGCACACAATAGAGAGCTTAATGAAGCAATTAGAGCAGCTGGGCATTGACGGCCAAGGAACGCTGCTCGTCCATTCATCGATGAAAAGCATGGGGCCAGTCGAGGGTGGCGCAGACACCGTCCTGGATGCTTTCACCGCCTATATGAAGGCTGGGCTGTTGGTGCTGCCCACCCATACTTGGTCCTACATCAATGCGGATAATCCGAAATTTTACGTAGATCAGTCGCCTTCCTGCGTCGGAATTTTGCCCGAGCTTTTTCGCAAGCGGCCTGGTGTGGTGCGTTCATTGCATCCCACTCATTCGGTGGCAGCATTAGGCCTGGATTCAATAGAGTTCACAAACGATGATCATCATTTCGATACTCCCTGCGCTAGAGGCTCTGCATGGGGAAAGCTGCTTGACCGAAGAGCGACGATATTGCTGGTTGGAGTCGATTTAAAGCGCAACACCTTTATTCATGGCGTCGAGGAATGGGTGGACATACCGGGCAGAATGACCGATAGCCATGAGATGCTGTTCACGGTATTGCCCGATGGAACAGAAATTTCTGTCCCTTCCCGCCGGCATTGCGGGCTGTCGTGGTCGCAGCATTTTTGGAAGGTAGACGATGTGCTTGAAAGTAAAGGCGCCATGCATAAAGGGCGGCTAGGCGATGCCGATGTAAGGGTCTGTGATGCGGCTGCGCTAGCGGAAGTAATAACGGAAATGCTCAAGGAAAATCCGGATTTGTTCTCGGATAATCATCCATTGGATCATGAATAGGATTGAAAGAAAGGGCCGTCCGGCAACGGCTGGCCCTAAGGCAAGACCCTCGTAACACTTTCGGAATTTCTCCCCAAAACAACGTTTTCTCTTCCCATAGCTCAAATATGAAACGTTCAAGCATCGGCAATACAAAGGAATGTATGAAGAAATAGGACAGAGGTTGGCTGGACTGCCATTGTGTGGGCTAGCTCACGGTCTTGACTGTATGATAAGATGTGGTTAATTTAACCAAACCTATTTGATAATATCGTAGCTGTCGAATCAAAAAAGGAGAAAATTTGTGAGCCCATTAGCATGGTATGATCTCTTTTTATTCATCCTCTTGTTTGTCGTATATATTTATGTTTTTGCTACCGTTAGGATTACGAACTTACATAAGGTATATTTCTTATTTCATTTTTTAATGATGCTTTGGCCGGTGTGCCAATTTGCTACAGATCTGACTGACGATCCGCAGTTACAGTTGTTTTACGTAAATATGTCTTTTGTGGCCCTCTCCTTGTTGGGAAGCGGTTGGCTTCTGCTCACGATCTTTCTTACCGGGAATGCAGACAAGCTGGGAAATAGGAGACTATTTTTATTATTTGCGCCTGCGGTTATTGCAGCAGTTGGTGTCATTATAAATCCGTTTAATCTTTTTGTAGCTCCGATGAGGGGCGGTTACGTCGATAGAGCATATGGCATATGGTTCTGGATTGTGATCGCTATTCTATTGAGCTACTTTTTTGCTTCTCTCTTTGTTTTGTTTGGGGCATTACATTCTTCAAGAACGTCACCCATGATCAAAAATCAAGTGAAGATTACGCTGTGGGGCATATTCGTGCTGGCCACTTTTGCCGGTATTGACGCTATTCTTAATGTGGTGTTAAAGCAGTGGCTGCCGATCATTCCAGGATTTACTTCTCTAGGCATTTTTCTTTCAGATTTATTTTTCGTATATGTCATTAAAAAATACAATGTGTTTGATCTTGTTTCCATCGCCCATGAGGACGTCATCAATACGATTCCATATGGAATCCTTGTATTAGATGAGAATGAATCCATTATTGAAGTTAACAAAGCTTTACGATCGTCTATGGATTTAAATGTGGGTGACTATTTTGATATGGAGACGTTTCTTGGCACTGTTCATGTAGAGGGCAGCAGCAAGGAATTTCTGGAGCGTTATAAGCAAAAGGAAAATACGTTGTCTCAAATTGAAATCGTCGCCCAGCGCGATATCGAACGTCATTTTATTGTACAAGCTTCCCCAATTGTTGATTCTTACCCGATGCAAATCGGCCATATTATTACGTTCCAGGATGTCTCGCAAGAGCGCTTTTATGTTCAAGAAATGAATCGGCAAAATGAGATCCTCCAGGAGCGCAATCATTCACTGGATCGCATCCGTAATGAGTTATCTGAAGCTAATCGAAAGCTTGAAGAATTAGTTCTTACGGACAGTTTAACCAACTGCTACAATCGCCGTTATTTGACCCAACAGTTGACTCATGAGGTTATAACCAATATTCAATATAAAACGCCATTTTCACTCATCCTGTTTGATATTGATTTCTTTAAAGCGATCAATGACCGCTTTGGGCATGTAATAGGGGATGAAGTTCTTTATCGTACGGCTCAAGCCGTCAAACAATCCATTCGCGGTACCGATATTTTAGCCCGATATGGGGGGGAAGAATTTATGATCTACCTTCCGCATACTGAACGCCAGTTGGCAGAGCAATTAGCGGAACGAGTGAGATTAGCGGTAGAGTCGAACTACATTTTGGTAGAGCATGAAGTCAAGCAGGTTTCGATCACGGTAAGCGTGGGCATTTTATCCATTGAGGACTTTGATCATGAGCATGTGCCGGACAATCCGGAAGGCTATTTAATTCAACTTTTTGCTGCAGTAGATAAAGCCCTTTACCAAGCGAAGCAAAATGGACGCAATCGGATCGAATTCGCAGATTTCCAAAGTGTTTCTAATCCTAAGCTGAAGCAATTGTATTGAATAATTATTTGATTTAATTGGGAGAATCAACAGCAGGGCGTTTCGGATATTATATTGAAATAGATGCCTTCGACGGGACACTATAGCAAAAAAATGAGATCGCTGCCTTCGCAGATGGTCTCATTTTTTTGCTATAGTAACGGGCAGTATTCTGTGGGGGACCATAAATATTAGAACTGATGAAGAACAGAGAAAAGGAATATTGGAATGTAGAAAAGTTCCAACGAGGAGGCAAAAGTACAACAATAGTCTTCAGGGTGGAATGATTTTTTCGCGTTTATGGCACGAATTGACTTTGATTCTGTAGGTGAGGTATACTTTTCGTGTATCAGAAAAAGGGTTTTTTATTAAAATTTGGATGAATTAGGCTTAGATTGATTTCGGAATGAGCGGGTTTCTCTTCGTCAATTTTCACTAGTTTTGTCCCTGGCCGAATCGTAGATTACCACACGTATTCTATATGTTGGAAGGAGATGGTGGCATTGAATTCAAGAGACACGATAGAACAGAAGATGTTTACACCGGAGTTTAAGCAGAATCCCTACCCCGTCTATGAAAAATTACGAGCAAGCAATCCTATTTTTAAGCAGTTTTTCCCGAATGGCCAATATGGCTGGATCGTAACCAAATATGAAGATGCTGTGGAAGTGCTCAAGGACCCGCGTTTTATTAAAGATATAGCTAAAGTCAGCAGTATTGAGCAAAAGAGTGTAATAGGAAAAAATATGCTGTTCTCGGATCTGCCGGATCATAAACGCTTACGTAGCTTTGTGCAAAAAGGCTTCACTCCCCAAATCATTGCGGGGAAGCGAGAACACATCCAGAAAATAGCCGATGAGCTTCTCGATGCGGTGGCCGCTGGACATACCATGAATCTGATTGACGATTATGCGTTCCATCTTCCTATTATTGTCATTTGCGAAATACTAGGTATTCCTGCTGAGGATCGTGAGCAATTTCGAAGCTGGTCAAATACCATTATTGAAGCCTCCTTTGAGGAGAGCAGCCGGGAAGCCTCTTTGCAGGCCCAAGATGAATTCGTAGCTTATCTTAAAGAGCGGTTTGACTTTGTACGGGAAAACCCTTCAGATGACTTGATCAGCCAACTGGTGGTCGCGGATGAAAGTGGGGATCAGTTAACGGAAGGAGAATTATATGGGGTCATTACCCTGCTCATTATTGCTGGTCATGAAACAACGGTCAACCTGATCGGCAATGGCGTGCTTGCCCTGTTGGAACACCCGGAGCAGCGCGAGCGGCTGTTGCAGCATCCTGAATACATTCATGGCGCTATTGAAGAAATGCTCCGCTACAACGGGCCTGTCGAATTCAGTACGGGCCGCTGGGCAAGCGAGGATCTGGAATTCAAAGGCCATATGATGAATAAAAATGACATGGTCATCGTAGCGCTTGATTCTGCGAACCGTGATCCCGAGCATTTTAATCAGCCCGATGTATTCGATATATCCCGGGGCAAAAGCCAGCACCTGGCGTTTGGCAAAGGAATTCATCTTTGTCTGGGCGCGCCTCTCGCAAGGCTGGAAGGAGAAATCGCCATTAATACGCTGCTCCGGCGCTTCCCGAGGCTTGAGCTTCAGGCTAATATTGCCGAATTGGAATGGAGACCGGGGATGATTGTGCGCGGAGTTAAAGAAATACCGTTGTCCATTTAGAGCGGCTAACCACATGTTATGTTTTCACGGCTGCCTGCGGGCAGCTTTATTCTTTTTTCACATTTCGGCCCTTTAGTAGAAATGCCATCCGGACGGGTATTTAACTTTGCGGATCATGAAGAAAATGACTTCGCTGTCATGGGAAAAAAGTAAATAAGGCTCAATAGAGCTGAACCGACACCACTTAAGGTGGCCGACTATAATAGTCGGTCGCCTTTTTTATTCCTTTTTTGGAACTCCCCAAAAGTTATTGTTGTTTGGTTGTATAGACGGCTATGCCATTTGCCCTTAAGATAAAGCTATTCTATTCATGAACAGATGCACGCTTTGAGTTTGAGCAACAAACGGGGGTGTAGGATGAACGGAAATTTTAAGCTGAACCCTATACGGGCTTCAACATTTTTACGGAAATTATCTATTAAGCATCGACTGTTAATTGCCTTCCTGATTACCTCGCTTCTGCCTGTCGTCTCCGTTGCGCTTTATTCGAACCTTAGATACGAGGCGTCCATTTCAGAAAAATTAAGCACATCCACCCTTCAAGTGTTGTCCGAATCCGCGACGAATGCATCCAGAGAACTTGCGCAATACGAGACCCTTAGTGAATCCATTATTATAAACAGCCTGATACAAAGCGGGCTCCAGCATATGAACAGCATGACGGATTTTGAGAAATACGGCTTGCAGACCGATATTAAAGATGCTCTGGGGGAGCAAGTGTTTCGCCTAAGCAATATTTCGAATGTCGTGATTTTGACTAATGAGGGCGATATCTTTTTTGATCTGGGGTATGAATGGTATCCGAAAAACCAAATCGCGGATTCCCTGCAAGGCATAACGGAAACGGCTGGCAACATAAAGTGGACGTATCTGCATTCCAACCGGGGCTCGGATAAAATTGCTTTGAGCCGCATTATTTTTTCCCAGGATAATCTGAATCAAACGTTGGGCTACCTCGTTATCGTCATTGATGAGAAGGTGTTCTCGCGCAATACTTTTGAGCATGTGGACCTTGGGAAAGGAGGCAGGCTCTACATTACGGATCATAGCGGCGTCGTCGTGTCCTCCGTGTCGCCTTCGATTCCCCATGGGCAGACGTATAACCAGCAAGAGGTATTTAGCGCCATGATGTCCAATGGGCCCAGCAAAACCTTTTATGCGAAAGTCGATGGGGAACGCGTACTTGTAGGCAGCGCCTATATCCGGTCAGCAGACTGGCATATGATTGGCCTGATTCCGCATTCGTATATCATTTCGGAGCTTTCTGCGATTAGAGGAAGCTTGCTGTATATTTGCTTGTTCATCCTGCTGCTAGCCGGACTGCTGGCCATGTGGATTTATCGCAGCATTAATCGGCCGATGCGCGATTTGCTCCAATATGCGACCCAAATTAAGCTTGGCAGGCTGGAAACCCGGCTCGGTCCGACACATTCCGACGAAATGGGGCGGTTATCCGAAACGATCAATCAAATGGTCGCACGGCTCAAAATGCTGATTTATCAAGTCGAAGAGGAGCAGCAGGCGAAGCGCGAGGCAGAGCTGAAGATGCTTCAAGCTCAAATCAATCCTCACTTTCTGTTCAACACGTTAAATTCCTTGAAATGGAGCGCAATGATGAGCGGGAACGAAAATGTGGAGCAAGGGATCGCGTCTTTATCCGAGCTGCTTCATAATACGATTTTGGATACGGAAGAAATGATTACGCTGGAGAAGGAAATCGACAACTTAATGCATTATGCCGTCATCCAGCGCATGAGATATGGCGACTCGTTTAAACTCGCATGCCGCATGAGCGATGATCAGCTTTATCAGTGCCAAGTTCCGCGCTTCATTCTTCAGCCGATTGTAGAAAATTCAATCTTGCATGCGGGCAGCGGGGAAGGCCGCAGAGTACATATTACCGTAGACGGCTCGATTAACGAGGGCAGGCTGCTGCTTCAAATTTCCGATGATGGCAAAGGCTTCGATATGGCCGAGGTGCAGGAGCGGAAGCATTCCCATGACAAGCTGTCAGGGATAGGGATGAGCAATGTAGAAGAGAGAATACGCCTTCATGTAGGAAAGCAATACGGGATTAAAATCTCAAGCGAGCCAGGTCGCGGGACGCAAACGTTAATCAGCTTGCCAATGACGATGAAGGAAGGGGTAGAACATGTATAAAGTCATTATCGTAGATGATGAGATGATCGTTCGTCATGCTGTCAAAACCATCATTAAATGGGAGGATAGCCGCTTCGAATACGCAGGCTCTGCTTCGAGCGGGGTATCGGCGATGGAGCTCGTAAGAAGAACCAAGGCGGATATCGTCATTACCGATATTAAAATGGCTGAAATGGATGGCCTTAAGCTGATTAAAAGCTTGCTGGCGGACGGATTTAAAGGCGAAGTTCTCGTCTTAAGCAACTATAATGATTTTGATCTCGTGCGCGAGGCGCTCAAGTTCGGCGCCTACGATTATATGCTCAAGCTTACGTTGAAGACCGAAACGTTTATGCAGACGCTTGAAGAAATGGCGGCTAAGCTGGATGCCAAACAGAGTTATTTTCAACCCCAGACAACGACTGTAGAGCAGGCCGATGATGAGCTGGCGCAGCTGTATGATTTGTTGAAAAAGCATGATCAAGCTGAGCAGCCTCAGCTGAACGGGAATATTTTTAATCAAAAGGAAAGGCAAGCGATCTCTCGGCTACAAGGCTTATGCTGTTATACATTTACGCTAAATATGCTAGAAGGCGAGCGCGCTAATCATCAGGTGATAGACTTTCATGAAACGTTAGAGAAGCTTGCCGAGGGGCTGTTCCCGAACAAGCATTTTTTATTTGTATTTCATCCCCGCCCGAACCGTTACACCCTAATCATCTCCACTCCCTTGCTCCAAAATATTGTCGATCCTGAAGAAATAGCTCAACGTTTGATTAAGCTGTCGGAAATGTATTATGGCCAAGTGATTAGCGTCATTTATGGGCAGCCGGCAACGTCATTTAAACATCTCATCGAGCAAATGAGCTTAAATAGGCAGGCCGAGGCGCTTCGCTTTTATACGGCGTATCAAGCAGGGTGCCAGTCCAATGCCAGGCTAGCCGCAGATACGAATGAGCGGTTTCGTGAAGCAGAAGCCCAGCTGCGGGAGTGCTTGCGCGGCCCTGGCGACGGCGCGATTGAACGGTGGGTGGAAAAAGCTTTTTTATTGATGGAATCCGCCGCCGAGCATGGCATTCATTCGAAATCGCTGAAGCGCATAGTAGCAGGGGGCATTTGGGGGCTTTCTAATGCGGCAGCCTTGCAAATGGACACGCCTTGGAACGAGAAGGGCTGGATTGAAAAAGTCGAAGCAGCGGACTCTGATTCCAGCTTAAAGCTGATCATTAAAGAGCTTTCGGATGAAATTCTGGACTCTTTAGGACAAGGAACGCAGCTTGCTGCATCCACTTCTACCTTGCGCCAGGAAATACGGCAAGCGTTGGCCTACTTAAATAAACATTTTGCGGATCGCGTGTCGATTTCGGATGTAGCGTCCTATGTGGGACTGTCTGAGCCGTATCTTTGCCAGCTGTTCAAGGCAGAAACGGGGAGCAGCATTTTGACCAGGCTCAATGAAATCCGCATGAACAGAGCCTATGACATGCTCCTGTCTGGCAAGTATCTCGTGAAGCAGGTTGCCATTGAGGTGGGCATTCCAGATCCGTTTTATTTTAATCGCCTATTTCGAAAACGCTACGGCCATCCCCCGAAAAATGTAAAAAGCATGCCGCCCGTCTAATCATGAAAATCTTAAAATTGTCCATACTCATCCGCTCTTTTGTTCATTTAGCGACGCTCCTTGCGAACTTATAATGAAGTTCATTACAAATGAAAGGGGTCACTAAATCAATGAAAAAAAACAATGGGTTTGCTTTTGCAGCTGTAGCGATCGCCCTTACTACGACGTTAGCCGGCTGCGGATCGGGCAACAGTCCGAGCAATGAAGCGACACCGCCATCCTCTGCCGCCCCATCGGCTTCGGATACAGCTGCTGCATCCCCGTCTGAGGGTGCTTCGCCAGCAAGCGGCAAAACGTTTGAAAATCCAGAGCTGGACGTTGCCGTCTTCCAAGGCGGCTATGGCCGGGAATTTTGGGATAGCGCTGCCGAAGCGTTTATGCAGGATTACCCCGGCACTAAAATCAACATTACCGCCAGCCCGAAAATCGGCGAGCTCATTCGGCCAAAAATCGTTGCGGGCAATCCGCCCGATTTTATGTACATTTCCGGCAGCGACAATACGCCGCTTGTAAATGGGCTGATTAAAGACAAAGCGCTGCTTGATTTGACGGAAGTATTCGAGGAATTGACGCCAGACGGTACCCCGCTTAAGGATAAAATTCTCGATGGCGTTCTGAATTCCCGGGCAACGTCCCCATATGATGATGGCAAAGTGTATTTGGCCCCTTATAACTTTGGCGTCATGGGCCTGTGGTATAACAAAGCGCTGTTTGAGGCGAAAGGGATGACGCCGCCTAAAACATGGGATGATTTCTTTGCGGCAAATGCGGCGGCTAAAGAGAATGGACGCGCTTTATTTACGTACCAAGGCATTTATCCAGGCTACCTGGAGGAAATGATCGTTCCTGCCATTTATGCAGCGGGCGGCACGGAAGCGCTGAACCAATTTTTCGACTACGATCCTGAGTTTTGGAAAAGCGATACGTATAAGCAGGTATGGGGGCTCTTGGAGAAAATCGCAACCGAAGACAATGCATTGATGACGGGCACCGTTGCGCTTAACCATACGCAATCGCAGACGGCGTTCCTTCAAGGCAAAGCGATGTTTATTCCAAACGGCAGCTGGTTTGAGGATGAAATGAAGGATGCGCCGCGCGAGGAAGGGTTCAGCTTCGGTTATTTAGGCGTTCCTTCGTTTGGATCAGACAAACCGGTATCCGCCCTGACGAATGTGGAAACGGTAGTCATTCCGGCGAAGGCTAAAAATCCAGAGCTTGCCAAAGAATTCCTCAAGTACTTGTACACAGATAAGATCGTCCAGCTCAATGGCGACAAGGCTAAAGCAGTTATGGCGGTCAAAGGCGCGCCGGATCTCGTTAAAGCGTATATTACGGAGACAACCTACAACGTTTATAAGGCGGCGGATGACGGCATGCTTGCGGTTAATGGCGCCTTTAAGCCGGTGGCCAAAGGCAGCAAGTTCAACCCTAGTGATGAAGTTTATAAGCCATTTTCCTCGATTATGAGCAAGCAGATGACCTTGGATGAATATGCTGCCAAGCTGTATAAGGTGTATTCGGAAATTCAGAAGGAGCTTGAGGCTGCTGGAGCATAACAGTTGACAGGCGGTAGGCAGGATGAGATGAGGGTTTACCTCAGGCTCATCCTTTTTTATACCTCATGATTCATAAACCTGAAGGATTTTATGATTTCCTGCATTTTTCGATGAACAGCTAAAAATCCTCTATATAAATCTGCCCTTTTGTTCATTTGGTTAACTCCCTTATGAATTTATACTGAAGCTAAGCTGGCAAACCCAGCTGGTAAACCAGCTTGCGCTCCAAATGATGTGGCTTCGCCGTCTCATTCAAAGATCGACAGATTTTCGATTGGAGAGGGGCTGATTAGCATGTAGCGATATTCGGAATCAAAAGGCAATCCATTGCTCCATTGCTCAGCTTTGCGTCTGAATCAAATACATGTGGGAGGAAGCAATAGAATGAAAAAACGCATGTCAGGCTTATTGGTATTGCTGATTTTATGTTCCTCTATTTTCATGATTGGGCCGGTGGCGGTAAGTGCAGCAAATACGACGTATTATATTGATTCTGCTGGTGGGAATGATGCGAATAATGGCACCTCGACCACTACTGCTTGGAAAACGTTAACGAAAGTGAACGCGACGACGTTCCAGCCTGGTGACCAAATTTTGTTTAAATCGGGCGGGGTATGGAACGGGCAGCTGTGGCCTAAAGGCTCAGGAGCAGCAGGGTCTCCTATCAAAATCGATAAATATGGCGGAACCGCAAAGCCGATTATCAACGGCGGCGGAACGCAGAGAGATTATCAAGCGACAGGCGCCGTCATGCTGCGCAACCAGCAGTATTGGGAAATCAGCAATCTTGAAGTGACGAATGACGACAACTTTAACGTAGATTTGGTAACGACTACTTATGCAAACAGCAAGCCTACCAACATAAGAGACGGCATTCTGGTTGTGCTGGATACGAATCAAGTGGCGGCAGGCGGCGACACGATCATGGATCATATTTATATTCATGATAATTACGTGCATGATGTCGATAGTCCGAACGAATGGCCGAACCAATATGGCAACGCCTCGTTCAATGGCGGCATTATGTTTTATGTCATTGGCGCTTTAAAGGCCAACATGACGTTCAATGATGTCAGGATTGAAAATAACACCATCGAGAAGGTCGATCTGCTCGCCATTGCCAATTTCAATTACACGACGACAACGGCGTTCCAAGACGAAATCGAACCGTATAACTTGTGGCAAACGAATATTTATATCGGGCACAACTACATGCGCAATATAGGCCAAGGTGCCATTGACGTATGTGATGCGAAGGGGGCAATAATCGAATACAACGTCGTAGATGGCTGGTCCAAGCGATATAACGCGGAAAGCGCAGGTATTTATCCGTGGAAATCTCAAAATGTAACGTTCCAAAACAACGAGGTTTACGGCGGACCAACGACGACGGGAGCTAATAACGGAGATGGAACCGCCTTTGATTTTGATTCGCCGAACAGCAATATCGTCTATCAATTCAACTATACCCATAACAACCCTATGGGCTGGATGTCTTATCTGGGCCGAAGCAGCAATAATATTGCCAGATACAACATTAGTGACGATAACGCTGCCTATTTGATCAAATTTGGCTGGTTCGACGTCGATAGCTCGGCTACGTATTTCCTGAACAACGTCTTTATTTATAATGGCGGCGTAACGAAATTTACGAATTCCAACGCTAACCTTGCCTCTACTTATTTCAAAAGTGTGCCGTATTATTTTTACAATAATGTTTTTTATGACAAAAATACCCCTTCCTCCAGCTTTTGGCCGAGTAGCTCCGGCAGCTATGGAACGGCTGTATTTAGAAACAATGCGTTTTATGTAACTACCGGCAGCCATGCGGCTGGCGAACCGAATGATCCGGCAAAGGTGATTGCGCCGCCTCAAATGGTTAACCCGGGGCAAGCGCCGACTTTAGGAGCCAATGGCTTTACAAGCGGCGCCACCGTATGGGATGGCTACAAGCTGCAAGCCACTTCTCCACTCATAAATGCCGGTTATAATGTTCCGCAATTAGGAACGACCGACTTTTATGGAAATGCCTTATTTAATGGGGCAGCTCCGGATATAGGCGCTTTTGAATCGACCGTCACAGGCGGCGGAGGCGGTGGACCGACATCGGTCACGGTAGGTGGAACGGTAACAGCGAGCTCCACAAGCAGCCCGTCAGGAGAAGAGAAGGAGAAGGCCTTCGATGCGAATATTTCGACCAAATGGCTCATCACAACCGGAACAGGCTGGATTCAGTACAAATTTGTAACCGGTGTCTCTCATATCGTGACCTCGTATGCGATAACGTCCGCTAACGATGTGCCGGCGAGGGACCCGAAAAACTGGACGCTGCAAGGCTCGAACGACGGAACGAACTGGACGACGCTGGATACACGCACGAATGAAGCATTTGCCACCCGTTTCTTGACCAAGACGTATACGTTCAGCAATTCAACTGCTTACTCGTATTATCGCTTGAACGTAACGGCGAATAGCGGCGGTGCAGCACAGCTGCAGCTCGCTGAGATCGGTTTATTCACTTAAAAAGGAAGGCAGTGGCCGCCGTTTATCGTTCAAATATAGGAAAGGATATGATTTTCCCATCCATTCTCTATATTTCTCGGAATGAAACGAGCTGCGCCGCCAAAGGACGGCGACAGCCGTTTCACCTTAGCACGGCGGCTTCTGCAAATCAATAATACGCCCATAGTAGACCATTGTGCTGCAAAAGCAAAAGGACAGCAAGCATGAGCGCAGTACGTGCAGCAAGGGGAAGGAATGAAAACGATGACCATGAAAACCAAAAGAACCTTTTTCATCCTCGTATGTTTATTGCCAGGACTATTGCTGTTCTCCTTGTTTAAGGTGTACCCTACGTTTCAAATTTTTCAAAAGTCGCTGTACCTGTGGACGGGGTTAAGTGATGAGCCGAAATATATCGGGCTTAAAAATTTTACGGATATGCTTCACGATGAGACGTTTCTGCTGTCTATGCGCAATACGGGCTTCTTAATGCTGGTCGTGCCAATTATTACGATTATGATCGCTTTAATTAATGCCTCCATTTTAACGCAATCGAAGCTCAAGGAACGCGGCTTTTACCGCACCGTTTTCTTTTTTCCAAGCATCTTGTCATTCGTTGTTATCGCCATTCTGTGGTCCTTTATTTATCACCCTACGATGGGCTTTGTGAACACTGGCCTAGAGATGATTGGACTTGGGGAGTGGGCGAAGCCGTGGCTGGGCGACCAGCGCACCGTCCTTTGGGCATTGGCGATTACCTTGATCTGGCAGGCGGCCGGGTATTACATGGTCATGTATATGGCAGGGATCGACAGCATTTCGCCGGAGCTTTATGAAGCTGCCGACCTTGATGGGGCAACCCGCATACAGCAATTTTTCCGCATTACGATTCCGATGCTGTGGGAGATTATTCGCGTCACGATTATTTTCAGCATTAATGGGGTCCTTAGCATTAGCTTTATCATTGTTTCGATTATGACGGGGGGCGGGCCCGATCGGCATTCGGAAGTTGTGATGACTTATTTATATGCCCAAGCTTTCACGAACTCGAATTTTGGCTATGCGATGGCGATCGGGGTTGTCGTATTTGTCATATCGATGCTTCTCGCGCTTGTAAGCAATAAATTAACGGAAAGGGGATCGTATTAACATGCCCTCTTTAACAGCCATTCCGGGGAAAATCGTTCTTCGCCTCTTTCTGCTCGTGCAGGCGCTCTTAGTCGTCTATCCGCTTGTCTGGAATGTACTGGCGTCCTTCAAAACCAATACGGAGGTTATGGGAAGCCCTTGGCGGCTGCCGTCGAGCCTAAATTGGAGCAATTACGTTCATGCTTTTACGACGGCGAAAATGGGCGACTACATGATCAACTCCGTTATTATCGTTCTATTATCGATGGCGGTGCTGCTGCTTGCGGCGGTTCCCTCTGCCTATGTGCTGGGGAGGATGAAATTCCGCTTGCGTGGATTTATTGCGCAATTTTATATGGCAGGGCTGTTTATTGGGGGCGTTTATATTATTGTGCCGCTGTTCATTTTAATGAATGAATGGCATATGCTCGATAATCGCTTTTGGTTAAGCACCGTTTATGCGACAGGCAGCTTGCCATTTTCTATTTATTTGCTTACCGGCTTTATGAAGTCGATTCCGCACGATTACGAGGAAGCCGCCATGATGGATGGCTGCGGCTATTTTGGCATATTGCTGCGCATTATTGTGCCGATGGCCCGGCCGGGCATTATTACGCTGACCGTCTTCAGCTTCTTCGATTTTTGGAATGAATACGTGCTGGCTATGACCTTCATTACGAGCGACAGCAAGAAAACGATTCCGGTTGGCTTGTCTAATTTGATGCAAATCCAGCAATTTGCTACCGATTGGGGCTCTCTTTTCGCCGGCCTAGTCATTGTGCTTGCACCTACCATTATTGTATACGCGCTGCTGCAAAAAAAATTAACGAATGGCATGTCGCTTGGCGGAGTGAAGGGTTGAGTGAAGGGCCGAGTGAAAGGCGGAGTGCAGCTTTAACTGAGAGGAACAGGGGATATCGGATGCGAATGGAGGAGACGGATGAATCGGAGAGGGTCTAACCAAATGTTTTTCAACACAGCTAAGTCTCGAATTGTGCTATTTGCTGTCGTTGTTGGAGTAGTGGCGGTTATTTCAGTCGCAGGGTTCGCAGCCTTGTTGCCCTCCGAGCCTCAAGGAGAGGAGATCATCCTAGAGGTGGGCGGCTTGCCTGTCACCGAAGCCGAATTTCTGCTTTATATGGAGAAGGAAAAAGGGGCCGTCACCAACTATTTCAACGTAACCTATGGGGCCGAAGATAGTGAAGCCTACTGGACGGAAACGTTCGGAGCAGAGCGTCCAATTGATAAGCTTAGACAGCAAGCAATGGACGAGGCTGTCAAAGGAAAAACCTTGCAGCTGCTGGCCGTAGAGCATGGGCTTGTGGCAGACAGCTCCTTTCGAAGCTTCGTTGAACGTTGGGAGAAAAACAATGCAGAGCGGGGCGAAAGCAAAGAGCAGGGGAAGGCAATTTTTGGCCTGGCCCAATACGATCTCAGCCAATATTATTTCTACTCCTTAAGCCAATTAAGGCTGGACCTTGAGGAGAAGCTGGGAGAAGGGGCATTAAAGGTAACGAAGGACGAAGTGAAGGACCGTTATCAATTCCATGCTGCAAAGTTTGAAAATCAAACCCAAATTACCTTTAATGAACTGTCCGTCTCCTACAGCAAGGAAGAACGGGAAGCGGCAGGCGAGAAAATAAAGCTGGCTCTTAAGCAGCTAGACTCCGGCACGCCTTTTGCAGAAGTGGGGAGGAAGTACGGCAAAGACGGCATACGCCAGAGCTCGCTCATTCTAGAGCAGCAAGCCTCTCCGCTCAAGGCCGACACCTTGCTGAAGCAGGCCGCTGAAACATTAAAGGTTGGCGAGCATTCTGCCATTATTGATCAGGGCAGCAGCTTCTCCATTATTCAGCTGATCGACAAAAATGAACAGTATGCGGTTCCCCTTGCGAGCCTGGAGTCCCAGCTGCAAAGCGAAGTGCTTCATCATAAATTCGAGCGTTATTTTGAGGAAAAGGTAAAAGCGGTGGACATTACGGTAAATCAAGAGGCCTTTGATCGGTTGAAGGCAGGAGCGTGAACAGCCAAATAGGAGTAGGAACAGCTGCGAAAGGACATGAATAGCCAGAAAGGAGTAGGAACAGCCGCGAAGGGACATGGATATCCAGACAGGAGTAGGAACAGCCGCGAAGGGACATGGATAGCCAGACAGGAGTAGGAACAGCCGCGAAGGGACATGGATAGCCGCACAGGAGCATGAATTGCTAAACAGGAACATGAACAGCCACACAGGTGTTTAAAACGCCAAATAGGAGCACGGACAGCCAAACTTGAGTAACTAGGTGTGTATGTAAACCGGAGCTGGGGTGCAACTCCTTGCTGCGTGTTTATTCAAGACTAATCTCATCTGATGATTCAAGGAAAGGGGAACCTTAATTTGCGATTGTAACTGAGAGCACTGTAGCTCAGAGCGCTTTAGCTGAAGCACTGTAGCTGAGAGCACTGTAGCTGAGAGCACTGTAGCTGAGAGCAAGTTAGCTGAAGCACTGTAGTTGAGAATTCGAAGCTCGGGATGCTCACTGCTTTTTTGGAGGACTGAGGTTCCGCTATTCTGGCTTTTGACCCGATTTCTGGCCTTAAGCGGACAGGAAATCCGTTATTGCCCTCCGTACCCCGCCAAAATGGCCGATTGTGGAGCATTAGCGTCTCCTGAGTCCGCAGCCTGTGCCATAACCCTGATTTTGTTGAAATAGCGTCTGCTGTGTCCGCCGAGTCTAGCTTTGTGCCGGGTGCAAACCCCGAATCCCCGAATCCCCGAATCTCCGAATCCCCGAATCCCCGAATCCCCGAATCCCCGAATCCCCGAATCCCTGAAACGAAGAGCATGAAGCTGCCTTTCGGTATGTATGATCGCCTTGACAAGGGGGGCACATATCCAAGTCCGGTTTCAAGCCGTTGTATTTAAAACGAGGCTGTCCGGAGGTCATTTCTGACCTTTCGAGACAGCCTCGCTTCATTTTTTACCATAAATATCCTATTATCCGCGATAGCTTAACGTCCAGATAGAGCTGTAACAAATGCGCTCAAAGGAGCAGCCGGACGTCCAAGCAGCGTTTCCAGATCATTGCTCTCTACATCGAGGGAGCCTTCACGGATTGCGCCTTGCATATCCACAAACATCGCTACGACAAAATCAGGCAATCCGGCTTGAGTCAATGCTTGGCCGAATGCAGCATCGTCTACATCCACGACGTTGATCTCTTTGCCCAACGCTTCGCCAGTGATAGCTGCCAGCTCAGCTTGCGTACGAGGCTTGCCCGACAGCTCGTAAACAGTATTGTCATGTCCTTCGCCAGCTAGAACAGCCGCCGCCGCTTCGGCATAATCACTGCGCAAGGCCCAGCCTGTGCGAGCAGTTCCTGCGGCATTCAGCCATGGAGCGCCATGAATGGCGCCCTGCACGCTGCCTGCTTCATTTTCAACATACCAATTGTTCCGCAGCAGCGAATAGGGAATGCCCGTCGCCAGAATGGCTGCTTCCGCAGCGCGATGTACTTCTGCGAGCGAAAGCGTGCTCTTATCGGCTTTGGCAACACTTGTATAAGCGATGAAGCCTACTCCTGCTTTTTTAGCTGCATCGATAGCAGCTTGATGCTGGCGAATACGTGTAGCATTATCTGCATCAGCGGAAACGATCAGCAAACGGTCTACACCGGCAAAAGCTTTATCGAGGGTTTCGGGCTGATCGAAATCACCGTAGCGAACGTCAACGCCTAGTGCCTGCAAATGCGCGGCTTTTTCTGGTGTACGCACACTTACCGCGAGCTGTTCAGCGGGCAGCTTTTTCAACAGGGAATCGATTACGTGAGAGCCAAATTGTCCAGTTGCGCCAGTTACTAAAATTTTCATGATTCATTCCTCCATTAGGTGGTTTTGTGTGTAATAAAACGGAACTCCACTATCGAATTCCCCTTGTAGCCTAGATTTATTTACTATTGAAACTTTCAATGTTATAACTCAAGTGGTTACAACGAGCGCATAAAAAAAGCTGCTGCAAGAGCTTTTTTCAACCTACTTGTCCCATCATCTTCGCGATGCTCACGCTGCTTAATTTCTGCTCCATAGCAGCTTGGGCTTCAGCCAGTTCTGCCGTAAGCGAGGCTTCAATGGTTCTGCCTACAGGGCAGCGCGGACTAGAATTTTGATGAAAATTGAACAAGGGCCCCTCATCAATGACTTCAACCGCATGATACACTTCCAATAAGCTAATAGATGCGGGGTCTTTCAAAAGAGTAGCACCCCCAACACCGGGCCGGACGCTAATCAAGCGGGCTTTTTTCAGCTGGGCCATAATTCTTCGGATGACGACGGGATTCGTATTCACGCTGCCAGCAATAATATCCCCTGTGCAATCTCCCGGCATAACAGCAATCAACGTCAAAATATGGACTCCCATCGAGAAGCGGCTGCTGAGTTGTTTCATTGTTATCACCACCGTTGTAACTATCATAGTTACTTCTGAGCAGAAAGTCAATCCTGTTATTTTATTTTTTGTGTTTGGTTCATTGCTTTTGCATGACTTGGGTGAAGAGAAATCTAAGAAGCTGTTACGATGTCTATAGTCATTAATTCGTGTGATATACTAAAAATGTGTCATTTTGTAAAATAGGAGATTGATAAGGAGGGGTTATCCATGATCCTCACAAAAGGTCAAAAAATCGATGTTACAAAAGGTCGCGGGATTACTGATATTGCAATTGGGCTTTCTTGGCAGGCGGCAGATCCAGCAATCGATATAAATGCATCAGCTTTTCTCTTAAATCAAGCAGGTGTATGTGCCCAGGATGAAGATATGATCTTCTACAATCAACAGTCCAGCCGGCAGCATGCCGTTGCACACTCAGGTCCGGCGAATGGTGATCGAGAGCTTATAAAAATTTCGGTAGGAAAGATACCGAGTGATATACATAAAATCGCGGTAACACTCACCATTCATGATGGGGAATTGAACGGCCAAGCCTTTTCGCAAGTTCGTAGCGCTGTCGGGCGAATCTATAACCCGATCAACGGAGAAGAGATAGGAAGATTTAACTTCGGAGAAGGCCTTAGCAAAGAAACAGCCATCGTTGTTGGCGAATTTTATCTCCATAAAGGGGAGTGGAAGTTTAGCGCCGTCGGAAGCGGTTTTGAGGGAGGGCTCGCCGCTCTTGTTAGCAACTTTGGACTCAAAGTATACAGCGAATCACATGCGGAAGTGGCTGCTGCTGCTGAACCCGCTGTTTCCCCTGCAAAGCCAAACCAATTGCTAAAAATAGAGCTCAAGAAGAAAGAGAGCATTAGCATTCAAAAGTCATCCAAGGTTACGGCGACTCTGGAATGGCAAACGGATAAGGATTTGGATTTGTATTGTTTTTATGTAACAAAGGACAGGCAGGTTGGCAAAATCTATTATCGCAACCTTGGATCGCCTCATACTGCTCCGTACATTCAACTGGATGGGGATGCTGCGGGGCATGGTAAAGAAACGATAGTTATTCATCGTCCGGAAGCGTTAAAATTCGTTTTATTTGCCGCCTATAGCGCAATAAGCAATGGATCGGGTAGCTTTAGATCGATGAAGGTTCGTGCAGTTGTTGATAATCATCAGGGCCAAACCGTAACAGCACCACTGCTCGAAAAAAACGATTACGCTTATTGGGTGGCAATTGCCCACATCGATTTCACAAATGCCAAGAAAATGCGAGTCAGCCACGTTGAAAAATATTCCAATGACGGGGTGGAGCGCAGTCCGCTTCTTTATGAAAAAGGCGATTTTAAAATGGATGTTGGCCCAGAAGAGTTTAAGGATGATTGGGACTGAGGTTCCGCTATTCTGGCTTTTTATGCGATTTCGGGCAGTATGCGGACAGGAGATCTGTTATCGTCCTCATTATCCCTTCAAAATGGTGATTGGCATCGCAATAGCTGCTCCTGAGTCCGCGAACTATGCCATAACCCGTTATTCGATAGAAATAGGGTCTTCTGTGTCCACCAAGCCTATCGATCGGGAATACGTTTGACGCGGGCTGCTTCTAGCAGGATTTGGGGGTATTATGTTCCCATTCACGTCCTACTACAATAGTCGGCACAAACTAAAAGCTTCCTCTCAAAAGAACCGCATTCAGACGAATGCGGTTTTTTTTGTTTTATTCCATCGCCCGACCGGACGAACCAATGAAAGTGCTATTTTACCTAATCAACGTGTCATTACAATGATTTATGTCATTGATAAAATAATGAAAACGGATACAACGCAACAGGCATCATGCGCATTAAGCTAGGAGAGGGTGTTACGGATGAACGAGACAGGCGTCAGACGCTTGGGCAGCAGACTGTTTTTCATGGGTCCCGCGCTGTTGATTTTTTTGGCAATCGTAGTTGTGCCGATCAGTATGAGCATTTATTATAGCTTCTTCCAATGGGACGGAGTTTCGGCAAAGATTTTTAATGGAGGGGACAATTTCAATCGGCTGATTCATGATCCGATTCTATGGACCTCGCTCAAAAATTCCGTGTACTTAACTTTGGGAGCGCTTTTAATTCAGCTGCCTGTCGGTTTGTTCTTTGCCATTGTGCTTAGCTACAAGCTGAGAGGGTCGAATTTTTTGAAAACGATTTATTTCACGCCGGTTATGCTGTCTACAGCCGTGCTTGGCATTTTGTGGGGGCAAATTTACGACCCGAATTTCGGGCTGCTGAATAATTTGCTTATGCAGCTTGGGCTCGACAACTGGGCACATGCCTGGCTCGGAGAGGAAGCGACGGCGCTAGGGTCGGTAATCGCAGTTGTTGCTTGGCAGTTTATCGGCTTTTATATTATCGTCTATTTCGGAGCGCTTCAGGGCATTTCCGAAGAGGTGCTGGAATCGGCACGAGTAGAGGGCGCAGGAGAGTGGAGAATTATTTTCAGCATCCAAATCCCGCTGATCTGGCCGACCATTACGTTCACGGTGCTGAACTGTGTGATTAATTCTTTGAAATATTTCGACCTGATTTATATTATGACGGGCGGCGGGCCGAATAATAGCAGTGAAGTGCTAGCAAGCTATATGATGAAAAATGCATTCCGCATGATGGACTTCGGATATGGCAGCACCATCTCTACTTTCCTGCTGCTGTTCGGGCTGTGCCTCGCATTTATTATTTCCAAGCTTCTGAGCCGTACAGGCGCCAGATTCGAATAAGAGAAAGGAGAGATGAAGGTGAGCGCGACTCAAACAATGCAGCCGGCGGGGACGCGTGGCAAAGGTTTTTCCCGATTGCTGCTGTATGTGCTGTTACTGGTGCATCTCGTATTTACAGGATATCCGTTCGTATGGATGGTCATTTCCTCATTCAAAACCAACAAAGAGTATTTCGCCAACCCTTGGGGGCTGCCGGAATCGTGGCATTTCGATAATTTTGTGCAGGCCTGGAACCAAGGAATCAACGGCTATTTGTTCAACAGCTTGTACATTACTTTCTTCTCGGTTATCGGGCTGCTGGTCGTATCGACGCTGATTGGCTTTTACTTATCGATTCGGCCGTTTAAAGGCTCGAAGCTGCTGCTGGGGGCATTTTTTCTCGGCATGATGATTCCGATCCACAGCACCTTGATTCCATTGTTTACGATGGCGAACAAGCTGGGCATGTATGATTCGTTCTGGGCGTTGTTTTTCCCTTATGTCGCCTTTAATCTTCCGGTCGCTGTCTTTATTGCCCATGGTTTCTTTCAAGGGGTGCCGAAGGAGCTGGAGGAGGCGGCCATGATTGACGGCTGCTCGATCTACCAGACGTTTTTCAAAGTGTATTTTCCAATTGCGAAGCCTGTGCTGGCGACGATTACGATTCTTTCCTTTTTCAACATTATGAATGATTTCGTCTTTCCGCTCGTTATGGTATCCAAAGAATCGCTCAAAACACTGCCGCTCGGCCTTATGATGTTCAAAGGCAACTTCAGTGCCGATTATTCGCTCATCAGCGCGGCATTGGTCATTACGACAGCTCCGATCATTATTTTATATATGTTTCTGCAAAAGTATATTCAAAAGGGGGTTGTAGCGGGCTCGGTTAAAGGTTGATCGAAACATCTATTTATGAGCTGCGGCATTCGACACTATTCAAGGGGGAAACAAACATGAAAAAGGGTCTTATTTTATTGTTGGCAATGATGATGGTAGTAATGGCAGGCTGCTCTAACGCCGGAAACAAGGCGGAAGGCGAAGCGACGGAGGCAGCATCGGGCGATGTAACGAAGCTGACCATGTGGAGCATGGAGACGAGAAACAAAGATATTATTGAAAAGTCGATCAAGCAATTCAACGATGAGCATCCAAATGTTGAGCTTACGGCTGAGTTTTTTGAAGACGAGGCTTTGAAAACAAAAATGAAAGTAGCCATTACAGGCAACCAGGTGCCGGATATTATTACGTATTGGAGCGGTGAAACTTTCGACACGCTCGTATCCAACAGCATGCTGGGCGATATTACCGAGCCGCTTAACAAGGATGAAGCATTCAAAAACGATGTGCTTAACGGCGGATTGGAAACGTTCTCTTACGACGGCAAAAACTACGGTATTCCCGTTCTGTTCAGCGGAGTATCCCTGTGGTACAACAAGCAAATTTTTGAGGAAAATGGCCTGACTCCTCCGACAACCTACGAGGAGCTGCTAAGCGTTGTAGACCAACTGAACGCTAAAAATATCGTTCCGATTACAGTTGCAGGCAAAGACCGCTGGCCGGTTCTGCACTGGTTCTCTTATCTGGCACAGCGCATCGGCGGCATGGAGCCGTTCGAGAAAGCGAAAAAAGGCGAAGCCGATTTCACTCAGGACAGCTTTGTGAAAGCGGGCGAAATGCTGCGTGAGCTTGCTGTCGATCATAAAGGCTTCATCAATGGCTTCCTTGGCCTTGATTATGCAGCGGCTGAATCACTGTTCACGAACGGCAAAGCTGCGATGTATTTGCAAGGCGAATGGGCAATGAACTCCTTCCTGGATGGCGACTTTGCCGATAAAGTAGGCTTTGTGCCATTCCCGACAGTTGATGGCGGCCAAGGCGGCATTAACATTTACCAAGGCGGCTTCGGCGCCGGCATGGCGATTTCCTCGAAGACGAACCAAGAAGCTGCTTATGAGGCGATCCGTTTCCTCACAGACTCGCTGCAACGGAAAGAAATTAACGAGGGCGCGAACATCAGCCCGATGAAAAACCCTGGACTTGACGAGGCGAAAATGAACCCACTGGCGTTTGCCTACGACAGCTCGATCAGCAGCAGCCTGGAAGGCTTCTTCAGCTACTACGACCAAGCGCTTGACGCGAAGCGTGCGGAGCAGTTTTTGAACTCGGTCGGTGCGATCGTCGGTCAAAACGCAAGCAGCGTAAAAGACGAGCTGGCGAAAATCAAGTAATAGCAGCTAGAACTTACGAGACAGGAGGCGTTTACGATTAACGTAATTAACAATCCGATACTTCGGGGCTTCAACCCCGATCCTTCGATCATTCGTGTCGGAGACGATTATTATATTGCGACCTCGACTTTCGAATGGTTTCCCGGTGTCCAAATTCATCATTCTCGCGATTTGAAAAACTGGCGGGTGCTCACGCACCCGCTTACCCGGGCGAGCCAGCTCGATATGATCGGCAATCCCGACTCCGGCGGAGTATGGGCGCCGTGCCTGAGCTACCATAACGGCATCTTCTACCTGGTGTTTACCGATGTGAAGAGCCATATGGGGCCTTTCAAGGACACGCATAACTATGTCGTTACAGCAACCGAGATTATGGGGCCTTGGTCAGAGCCGATTTATTTGAACAGCAGCGGCTTTGACCCTTCCCTGTTCCATGATGAGGATGGCACCAAATGGCTGGTCAATTTGACATGGGATCACCGCAAAGGGAAAAACCCGTTTGGCGGCATCGTTATTCAGCAGTATTCCGAGGAATTAAAGGCGCTGACGGGGCCGATTCAAACGATATTCGACGGCACGCCGCTTGGCTTGACCGAAGGTCCTCACATTTACCGCCATGACGGCTATTATTATTTGATTACCGCCGAGGGCGGCACGCGTTTTGGCCATGCGGCTACGGTTGCTCGCTCCCGGACGCTGCTTGGCACCTACGAGGCCGATCCGGCTGGGCCGCTCCTTACGTCGGCGGACCGCCCAGAGCTTGAACTGCAAAAGGCGGGTCATGTCAGTCTGGTTGAGACGCAGGCTGGGCAGCTGTACATTGCCCATCTGTGCGCGCGGCCGCTCAGCCCTTCGGGAAGCTGCACGCTTGGACGGGAAACGGCCCTTCAGAGGGTCGTTTGGACGGAGGACGGCTGGCTGCGCCTTATCAGCGGAGGCCATTCTCCAGAAGTTCAGGTGAGCGCGTCTGCGCTTCCGGAGCATCGTTTTGCGGCGGAGCCGGAGATCGAGCATTTTGACGGGGATGCGATCAGCATTCATCTTCATACGCTGCGCGAGCCGCGGAGCGAGCAATGGGCAACGCTGAAGGAGCGTCCGGGCCATATGAGGCTGAAGGGAAGAGAATCGCTGTATTCCTCCCACCGGCAGAGCCTGATCGCACGCCGCCAGCAATCGTTCACAGTAGATGCTGAAACGGTCGTTGAATTTGAGCCAGATACTTATCAGCAGCTTGCTGGGCTTGTATACTATTACAATACAAAGAATTATTATTACTTATGGATCAGCCGCGATGAGCAGCTGGGCAAATGCCTTGGCATTATGTCGAGCGACCGCTCTGTCTATGATGAGCCGCTTGAGCAGCCCGTATCGATTGATGGGGCCGAGCGCTGCTATTTAAAGGCGGAAGTCCGCCATGAGGCGCTGCAATTCTATTATTCGCTGGATGGAGCGGCTTGGCAGCCAATTGGCCCTGTTCTGGATGCCAGCAAAATATCGGATGAAAACGCCGAGCTGGTGAAGGATGGCATTGCGCTTGATCAAGGCTTCACCGGGGCATTTATCGGCATTTGCGTACAGGATTTAAGCGGGCGAGGCAAGTATGCGGACTTTGATTATTTCAAGTATTCTGAAAGGTGAGCTGATGATGAGCATAAACGTAATGGATGCAGCCGTAATGAACAAACCGCTGGATATCGAGATTCAAAAAGTACCCGTCCCGACGCCGAAAGACGATGAGGCGCTCGTCAAAGTATATTGTATTGGCGTATGCGGCTCGGACGTTCATTATTATGAGCACGGAAGAATTGGCCGCTACGTCGTGGAAAAACCGATTATTCTCGGCCATGAGCTGGCTGGCGAGGTAGTAGCTGTCGGCGCAAGTGTATCCAATGTCGCGATTGGCGACCGGGTAGCGGTAGAGCCGGGCGTAGCCTGCGGCCGCTGTGAATATTGCAAGTCGGGCCGTTACAATTTGTGCCCAGACGTTGTTTTCATGGCAACGCCGCCGGTTGACGGCGCATGGGCTGAGTATGTGGCGGTGCGCAGCGATTTCCTATTCAAGCTGCCGGGTGAAATCAGCTTTGAGCAGGGCGCGCTTCTGGAGCCGTTGTCGGTAGGTCTTCACGCGATGAATCGCGCAAAGGTTACTCCCGCAGACCGTCTGCTCGTAACCGGGCTTGGTCCGATCGGCTTGCTTGCGATTCAGGCAGCAAAGGTGTTTGGCGTAAGTGAAATTTATGCGACGGACGTTGTGCCCTTCCGCCAGGAGCTGGCGAAGGAAATGGGCGTTACGGCGGTTATTGATCCGATGAAGGAAGATGTGCAGGCGCGCATTGCCGAATTGACCGGCGGAAAAGGCGTTACCGTTATCGTTGAGACATCGGGGAACGGAAGGGCTATCGCCGATGCGGTTCGCACCGTCAAGCGCGGCGGACGCATTGTGCTTGTCGGTATGCCGGCAGCCTCCGAAATTCCGGTTGATGTGAACGCGATCATCGATGCTGAGGTAGATGTGCTCGGATTGTTCCGTTATGCGAACACCTACCCGGGCGCCATTCAAGCACTCAGCCAGTCCAGCGTGGACATCGAGAAGGTCATTACCCATAAATATGCGCTGCGGGATACGAAGGAAGCGGTTGAAATGGCCCGCACGCAGAAGGACACGAGTATAAAAATCATGATCTATCCTAATAAATAATCGTATGCGGACAAAGCCTATCCTTTCATGAACTTTCGAGAGGATAGGTTTTGTGCAAGTTTTACTGGAGGAAGACGAAGTGGGCTATTTCAAAAAAATAGGGCTGGATCAGACGAGAGGCCAAATTTTTGTCAGCTTTATTTTGACCATGTCCATTGTCCTGCTCATTACGGTAAGCAGCCTCTATGTGCTGCTGTCCAAGGTGCAGCGGGAAAATGCGGCACTGTACATTGACGAGATTGCGCTGCAAGCAAGCGGGAGGCTGGAATCGCAGCTTAACGAGGTTAACGTTCTGACGCTGCAGCTCGCCATGGATGACCGGATACAAGAAGCGCTCGGCCTCGAGAAGCAGGGGCACTTGGCGGTTTATGACGAACGAATGAAGCTGAGGAGGCTGCTCATCGAGAAGACGGCCTACTCAGATACGATAAAGGATATTGAGCTTTACAGCTTGTCTCGCAGCCTCTACCCCATCGTGGAGAAGAGCATCGCAGAGCGGGTAGAGGAGCGTTATTTAAAGCAGGCGGATGAAATTCATCAGGCCGGAGCCATTATATGGATCGGACGTGATCCGGATAATCCGGAATATTTGCTGGCTGTCAGGCAGGTCAAGCTGGAGAAAGAGAAATATGCGAAGGGCGGCTATTTGCTCATTCGGCTTAAGCCTTCGATTATTGAGCTGGCCACTACGGACAAGGCGAAGGATAAAGGCCGGGTGATGCGTCTTCTTGACGAGAACAATAACAGCATGAACGTGGGGGAAGACAGCGGCCTGCTTCTGTCTGTCGGCGCACTTGAAGGGGAGAGCGGCGATTATGTAACGGTAGAGCGGGCGATACGGTCGACAGGCTGGAAGCTGCAAATAATGATTCCCAAACAAACGCTGACCGCCGACATTTACTTTTTGCGTGATGTGCTGCTGTGGGCGAGCGTGCTGAGCATTTTCGTATTTGCCCTGCTGTCTTATTATTTGTCCAAGTTTATTACCTCGCCGATCCGAAGCCTGACGCGCATCATTCAGGGCGGCAAGCACGGCAGTCCGCGGGAAAATCCCGACCAGTATTTCAACCGCGAGGTTAATCAGCTGAATATGACGTATAACCAGATGGTTAAGCAGATTAATTATTTGATTAAATCCGTATACGAGATTGAAATTGTGAAGAGCAAAAGTGAAATTAAAGCGCTTCATTCCCAAATCAATCCGCATTTTCTATTCAATACGCTCGATTCGCTCTACTGGGATCATATCCGCAAAGGAGAGCAGGAGCTGGCGCAAACCGTCATTCAGCTGGCCGATTTGTTCCGGTATACGATTCATTCAAGCACCCAGGACGGATTTGTCACCATCGATGAGGAGCTGGAGCAGGTCAAGCGGTATGGCGATATTATGAAAATGCGCTGGCGCGACAGGCTCGCCATTGAAATCGACTGCGAGCAGCAGCTCGGCAGCGTGCGAATTCCCAAGCTCGCGATTCAGCCGCTGGTTGAAAATGCTATTGTGCATGGCATAGAGCCTATGGAGCATGGCGGCACGATCAAGCTGCGCGTAAGGGAGGAAGCGGGCGTCATTTCCTTTACGGTGCACGATAATGGCATTGGCATAGACCCGGACCAGCTGCATCAAATAAGAGAACGCTTACAGAATGATTTGAGCATTGCCTTTGTTACGGGCAAAAACGGGATCGGCCTGTTCAATGTATGCAAGCTGATCCAGCTTCATTACGGCAAGCAATACGGCTTAACCATTGACAGCGCGCCGGGCGCCGGGACGACGATCGTATTGAAAATTCCGCTAAAGCCCGAGCCGGAGAGGGGAGCTTCTGACGATGAATCACAGCATATTGGTCGTTGATGATGAATACAACTCGCGCATGGGGGTGGCCTTCACTCTGGAGCAGTGGGGGGAGGACAAGGTGCAGGTCGATATGGCCGACAATGGAAAGCAGGCGATCCGTCTGCTTCGGGAGAAGCCGTATGATCTGCTCATAACTGATATTCGGATGCCGATCATGACGGGCATCGAGCTGCTTGAGGCGCTGCGCGGCGAGCAGAATGGCATAAATACGATTTTGCTCACTGGCTTTGCAGAATTTGAGTATGCCCAGAAAGGGCTGAAGCTTGGCGCCGTCGATTATTTGCTGAAGCCGATTCGGCAGGAGCAGCTCATTCAGGCGGTCGGAAAAGCGTTTCAATCCAAGTCGGAGGAAGCGGCAAACGGGCTTTCCTATGGCGTGCCATCGACCAATGCTTATATTCTTAGTGCCGTTAAGTATATCCATGAAAGTATCGGCATGCCTTTGTCCATCAAGGAGGTCGCCCAGCATGTCCATCTGAATCCGAGCTATCTCAGCGTGTTATTCAAGGAGGAGACGGGCGTAAGCTTCAGTGACTATGTCATCCGGCTGCGGATGAAGCGGGCCAAGGAGCTGCTTTATCATTCTCCGCTCAGCCTGGATGGCATTTCAGAGCAAATCGGCCTGCAGACGGCGAGCTATTTTATACGGATTTTCAAAAAATATGAAGGCATTACGCCGAAGCAGTACCGGGAGCAGCTTAAGCTGATGGCAGCTCACGGGAGCCAAGGGCCGCTGTCTTAGCTTCTAAAAGCTGCCCGAACAGCCCTCTTCCTTCTTATTCCGACTGTCTTAAGGAAGAAGAAGGAAGAGGGCTGTTATTGATTTTCAGCTAAAAAGGCAATCTGCTTACGATCAAATTCGGCAGCGTGCTTGCCTATCCAGATCAGGTGGCCCCATGCATCCAGCATAAAAGCTTCAGAATGTACAATATGGGCTTCGGCATACTCAGCATGGCTGGGAGCAACGCAGCGATCATTTTTGCTATGCATAATTAGTGTAGGAGCTTTAATGGAACGTAACTCTCTCGTATAATCTTTCTGGGTGTGCTCGAGATCAATAAGAAAGCCTTTATATGAACGCTGTCTGTTGTTCATTTCGCGAAATAATTCTACAGCAAGATTATCCAGCCTGGCATACGCCTCAGCTGGTGTTAGGGTGGAAAAGGAAGAAAGCAGCATCCTAAACGTGAGCCGCGGCAGAAGATTATTCATCCTAGCTAGGATGAGCCAAGTTCCTTTTTCCACTCCGGGTTTGAAAATCAGCCTTCCAATGCGATAGGCTGTATCGTTTGAAGAGAGCCAGGGCTTGGTGATTGCACATTGCAAGGTCAGGCTTGCCACTCGTTTAGGAAATTGCGCACAAAAAAGGATGCCTGTCGGCCCACCCGCTGAAACGGCAATAACATGTGCTTTTGCAATATGCAGGTGATCCAGCAGAGCCAAGTATAAATCACAGGCTTGCTGCAGCTCGGCAACAGGGGAGGTCTGACTATAGCCTGCTCGGGATGGGGTGATAATGGAATACCCTGAAGCGACAAGGTTCTGGTAGCCGAACTCTTCATAGCAGTTGGAGTGCCCGCCATGAAAAAGCAGCAGCGGCGTACCTTCGCCCACAATGGAGTATTCAAGCACATATTCACCTACTTGTATGGTGCTCACTTGGCGATCCATGACGTCCCATCCTTCCCAGCTGCTGCTCGTAATTTGTAACCGTGCACACGGATTTTTTTCGCAGCACAGAAGATCACCTCTATTGTTAAAAGTAATGCCCTGCCCAGCCGTTTTTCATGTAGAGCTTCGGCGGGTTCTAACGGAACAAGGACATAAAATACAATAAGCTCATATAAACCATCTTATATAACAGAAAGAGGGTGTCCACGGCCATTTAGGCCGATAGGACACCCTCTTATTTGATAATAAGGATATACGTACATTTCTTAGCTGGGCTGGCGAAGGAGCAAATCAATTGCCGTCCTTGCCCGCCTCTGGCGCTTCTATAAACATTGGCTCAATAAAGGTCGCTCTATATTGCTCAGAAATAAATTCCTTACTGTAGCCCTGTTCTGCGAAATGGGCCATCAGCTCTGGTGAAAATGAGGAAATGAGCAGGGATGCGGCGATGGTTGGCAAAATTTGCGGTCGCAGCTGCCCTGCTGCTGCGGCTTCCTCCAACAGTCCGCTGACCGTCGCATGCATGAAGGTATATGGCTCAGCTAGGAACCATTCTTGGTTGTTCTTCTCTTCGGCGCAAATAGCGGAAAGAATAGGACGTATATATTCACGCAGCTCAAGAGAAAAGAACAGCAGGCTTTGTATAAAGGCCGAAAGGCGTATGACGACGGGCTGCGCGGCTTTTTCCGTTAGGTCCCGCATCGTATTCGCCATGAACTGCTCGAATTGGCTATCCAAAACGGACATGCACAGCGCGCCCTTGTTTGGAAAACGCCGATAAAGCGTGCCCTGACCGATGCCTGCCTTTTTCGCAATTTGGTGCATATTGACCGCTTCAACGCCATGCTCGTTAAAAAGCTGGCGGGCCTTCTCGATAATATCCCGGCCCACCTCATCCATTTCAAAATTCAACTAGCTTTCACTTCCTTTATGCTCACTGCGAAGCCGCTCCGAGGGAGCAACACAAAACCGACTTTCTAGGAAAAATGCTTCGGAGGGGAATAACAAAAAAACGAAAAGGCCCGTTTTTTTGTTATTCCTGGGTCGTAAATTAAAACTGAAAACCCCAGTTTTAATTTACTCCCTAAGCCGCTCTTTTCTCCTCCACATCAGGTGCTTTGGTGCGCCGGATGAACAAGCCAAGCCCAAAGGCGATGAAGGCAATAATAAGCCCAACCAGAAACGCGCTGTGCATGCCGGATACAAAGCCTTTGACCTGCTCAAGCGGAGAGCCCGGATCAGTGGAGCTTTCCAAATATTTTTTTGTGCCGGATGACATAATGCTGATGAATAAAGCAGTACCGATTGCGCCGGCAACCTGCTGCAAAGTATTCAAAATTGCTGTGCCATGCGGGTACAGCTTGCGTGGCAGCTGATTGAGCGCCGTCGTCTGCGCAGGCATCATCACCATGGAAACGCCGATTAGCAGCACAACATGGATAAAGATAATATAACCTATACTTGTCAGCTCGTCGATGCCGTTAAACATCCATACCGCTGCCGCTGTAATAGCGAGCCCCGGAATGACGAGCACCCGTGGTCCAAACTTGTCGAACAGCACGCCGGAAACCGGAGCCATCAGGCCGTTGATAATGCCGCCCGGAAGCAAAATAAGTCCAGCAGCCAGAGCGGTTTTGCCAAGCGCGTTTTGCAGGAAAAGCGGCAGCAAAATCATCGTGGAAAACAGCGTCATCATCATCACCAGCATGAGCAAGGCGACAAGGCTGAACATCGGATATTTAAAGGCGCGCAAATCCAGCAGCGGCTGGCTCGACATGAGCTGCTTCACAATGAACAGCAGCAAGGCGATTGCGCCGACGACGATAGACCAAATGACGATGGAACTGCCCCAGCCATCCTCACCTGCTTTACTAAAGCCGTAAATCAGACCGCCAAAGCCGATGGATGACAATAAAATCGATACCAGGTCAACCTTTGGACGAGTGATATCCGAAACATTTTTCAAATAAACCGCCGCAAACACAATGGAGAAAACGGCGAGCGGAATAACTAAGAAAAACAACCAGCGCCAATTGAAGGATTCAATAATAAGCCCCGACAGCGTCGGACCGATAGCTGGCGCGCTCATAATAACGAGGCCGATCATGCCCATGGCGCCGCCACGTTTTTCCGGCGGGAAAATAACCAAAATCGTATTCATCATGACCGGAAGCATTAAGCCGGTGCCAAGCGCCTGAATGACGCGGCCGACAAGCAGCATCGGGAAGACGGTTGCCGTGCCGCAGACGACGGTTCCGACAAGAAATAAAATCATCGCCGACAAAAACATTTGCCGGGTGGTAAACCATTGCTGAAGCAATGCCGTAATCGGAACCAAAATGCCGACTACGAGCAAATATGCCGTCGACAACCATTGAATAGTCGCGTAGCTAATATCAAACTCCTTCATTAAATCGGGGAAAGCAATATTAAGCAGGGTTTCGTTCAGTATTGCGACAAATGCGCCTATAATAAGTGCCGCTACAATAGGTCCTCTTTTTATTCCACTCAAATCCTTGGGTGCTGTATCTAGACTTCCTGTGTTCAAAATCGTTCCTCCTCATGCCTTTCGTTTGTGTGCCAATGCTGCTAACGCTCTAAAATCAGTATGTCCCCGCTCCCGCTGGTTCACTCAGCCTCCATTCAGGCAGCCTATGCCGCTCCTTACGTGCGGACAATTGTCCGCACTGCTGAAAACCATTTTAGCGGACAATTGTCCGCAAGTCAACAGCGACAATAGTCGTTTCGTCCCCCCAGCATCATTGATTGCCCCATCCCGTATGAAAGGCGCCATCCTATACAATGAAGCTACAAAAGAAGGGGAGATGAAGGCATGCATAAAAATCGAATCGGGGCGTATTTGTTCAGCTTTCCAAGCTTTTTTCTAACCATAGCGCTCGGCATTTATCCGGTTGTATGGGCGCTTCGATATATGTTTTTTGATTATCAAGGGTTTGGGACACCGAAGTTTATCGGACTTGAGAACTTTGCGCGAGTGGGAAGGGATGCTGAATTTTGGCACTCCGTTCTGAATACTTTCATCTATGCGGGTGGAAAATTAATTATTACGCTGCCGCTATCGCTCATATTGGCGGTTATATTGAATCGGAAGCTGCGGGGACGGCATGCGTTTCGGGCGATTTTTTTCCTGCCAACGATTTTCAGCGCCTCTGTCATGTCCATCGTTTTCTATATTGTGTTCAACTCCTACAACGGCATTATTAATCAGTATTTAATGAAGCTGAACATCGTATCCGCTCCAGTGGACTGGCTGGGCGCTGCACATGCCATGACGACGATCGTCATTATTGCGGTGTGGGGAGCAGTCGGCAACTATATGCTGCTATTTATCGCCGGTCTTCAGAACATTCCAGAGGATGTGTATGAAGCGGCATCGCTGGATGGCGTAAACCCGGTGCAGCGGATGTGGTACATTACGATTCCAATGCTCGGTCCTGTTTTGCAAATGATTATTATGCTTGCGATTACAACGTCGCTTAAAGGCTACGAGAGCATTATGGTATTGACGGAGGGCGGTCCTTTCGGCAAAACCGAGGTTATGTATTTGTACCTGTACAAACTGTTCTTCCCGCTGACGACGTCTGGCACATCCGTGCAAAATATTGGCTACGGCAGCGCGGTCGGCTTTACAACGGCTGTTATTGTCGGTATTGTCACATGGCTGTATTTCTGGATGTCGAAAAAGCTTAATAACGTTTATTAAAAAGGGGGAACGATCATGACCATTCGTAAAATAGTACTTCGTACACCAGTATGGCTGCTTCTTCTTGTTACGGCAGCACTGATGCTTTTTCCAATCGTAATCGCGCTATTCGGCTCCTTCAAGACGAACCTGGAGCTGACAACGGGAGCGACGTTTCTCCCTTCTACCTGGCAGTTTAAAAACTATTTGCAGGCGTGGAATCAAGCTGATTTCTCCGCTTATACCTTCAATAGCTTATATGTAGCTGTGTTCGCTACGGTCGGCACTTTGCTCGTATCTTCCATGGCTGCTTATGCGGTCGATCGCGTTGCTTTCAGAGGAAAGAAACTGTTTATTCTGCTTCAATCGTTCACTTTGTTTATTTCGATCGGTGCGGTTGTGCTGCGTCCGCAATTTGATTTAATGGTATCCATTGGTTTGCAGAAATCGCTGTGGGGCGTCATAATTATTCTAATTAGTGCGCATGCAACTGCCTTCTTTATGGTAATCGGCTTTTTCCGCGGCATTCCGCGGGAGCTGGATGAAGCGGCGCTCATTGATGGCTGTAATTTCTACTCCACCTTCTGGCTCATTATTTTGCCGCTCCTGCGCCCGGCGCTGGCTGTCGTATCGCTATTCACATTCCGTAATGCATGGAATGAATATATATTGCCGCTCGTCTTTTCCCTTTCGCGCCCTGATCTGCAAACCTTGCCCGTGGGACTTGCGAACTTGCGCTACGGGGCGGGAGCCGCAGTTGAAAATCAACTGATGCTCGCCGGCGCATGTATTTCGATTTTCCCTATGCTCATCGTATATATTTTCGCTAACCGTTCATTTATGCAAGTTACGGCTGGCTCGGTTAAAGGCTAACAAACTCCATATGCATTGAGGCGATGAACAGCATGAAACGTATATTTCGAAAAATGTCGCTTAAAAGACGTCTGTGGGTTTCGTTCGTTTTATTGACCGTCGTTTGTATATCCGTCACGGGAACTTATGTTTCCGTGTTTTTTTCTCGTGAAATGGAATCACAGGCAACGAAGACGAGCCAGGATACGCTCAATAAGTCGGCGAGGGTGCTGGATGAGCGATTGAAAAATATCGTTGTGCTCGTATCTACGCTCATGATGGGCGAGCCCTTCCAGCGCACGCTGAAAGATGTGCAGTCGAGCAGCAAGAAGGAATATTATAATCGGCTGTCTGAGCTGCAAACGCCTTTTGCCCAGCTCATGCTGGCTGAGCAGTCGATTGACTCGGTGCTGGTGCATACGCCAATCGGGGATTTTTATCCGACGGGAAATCGGCGCAGCCCGAAAAGCGATTTTGAGAGCACGATTATTAATCAGAAAATAACGGAAACGCAGGAAAAATGGAGCAAGCTATGGGTGCCGGGACATGCCGATGAGCTGTTCAGCCGGAAAAGCTCCGTTATTACCTTAATTCTTAAACCGTTTTTTGATATCCAGCTGCCGGGTGTATATGTCATTGTCAACATTCGTGAGGATCACCTGCTGGATTTGATTCAGGCGGATATGCAGAGCGCCAGCCTCAGCCAGCTTGTGGTTGACCGTACGGGGAAAAACGTTCTTGCTTCCACTGAGGGCATGCCGCAAAGCAATCAGCAAATTTATGAGCGTGTCGGTTCCAGCGCAAGAGGGAACTTCGAATATACAAGCCAGAGCGGGGAAGCTTATCTGCTCAATTACGCGGCGCTAGGGATGAATCCCGACTGGATATTGCTTGGCTATCAGTCCAAGTCAGAGCTGCTGAAGCCTGTTCAGCACATGAACTGGACGATTCTGACGATTATGGGCGGCTGCGTCCTGCTCGCGCTGGTTATGTCCAGCATGCTGTCGGAGCTGCTGCTTAAGCCGCTGTTCAAACTGCGCAATCTTATGGTGAAGGTGGAGCAGAATAAGCTGGACGTTAGGTTCGAGAGCGTATTTGAGGATGAAATCAGCCAGGTCGGCCACAAGTTCAACCGGATGCTGGAGCAAATCGGCGAATTAATCGAAGAGGTGAAAGCATCCGAGCAGGACAAGCGCAAATCAGAAATCAAAGCGCTGCAGGCGCAAATTGATCCCCATTTTTTATACAACACGTTGAATACGATTTATTGGAAAAGCGAGATGGAGGAGCAGCAGGCGGTCAGCGGCATGATCGTTTCGCTATCGCTGCTGTTCCGGCTGGGCCTGAACAATGGCCGGGAAATTACGACGCTGCGGCAGGAGCTGGAGCATGTGGCGCAATATTTGAGTTTGCAGCAAATGTGCTATCCGGATTTGTTTAGGTACAGCATACAGACGGTCGATGAGAAGCTGCTGGATACGCCCGTGCTCAAAATTTTACTGCAGCCGCTAGTGGAAAATTCGATTTTGCACGGTTTTCAGGAGCTGCCTCATGAAGGGGTTATCCGCATTGAGGTGGAAGCCGATGCTGCCAAGAGCTTGCTCATGCTAACCGTTACAGACAATGGTACTGGGATGGAGGCCGAGCGTGTGGAGAAAATGCTGAATGGTCCGGAAGTGGAGCGGACGAGCTACGCACTGGCGAACGTACGAACAAGACTATCCCTGTATTACGGATATAAAGCTTCCATGGAGCTTGAAAGCGAGCCTGGCGTGCAGACTTCTGTTAAGCTAATTATTCCCATTCAAGAGGTGATAAGCGAATGAGCGAAATTACGATGTGCATTATAGACGATGTAAAGACGGTCATCGATGGCATAGTGACCAAAATCCCTTGGGGGGAGCATGGCATCAAAATTGTAGGAACGGCCGCAAATGGCCATGATGGCTTGCAGCTTATTAAAGTGAAGCATCCGCATATTGTG
This sequence comes from Paenibacillus sp. JT22N7, assembly GCF_059383875.1. Taxonomy (NCBI): domain Bacteria; kingdom Bacillati; phylum Bacillota; class Bacilli; order Caryophanales; family Paenibacillaceae; genus Paenibacillus; species Paenibacillus sp. JT22N7. The sequence goes on along the minus strand of NZ_JBXENY010000006.1, from coordinate 262,477 downwards.
CTGACCGACATTCGGATGCCGATGCGCAGCGGCATTGATATGGTCCGTGAGATGAAGGAAAGCGGAGAACCGGAGGCTAAGGTTATTTTTTTCAGCGGCTTTACCGATTTCACCTATGCCCAGGAATCCGTTCGGCTTGGGGCATTCGATTATTTGGTCAAGCCGTTTACGACGCAGCAAATTGTCGAGGTCGTGCTGCGCGCTAAAGCGAAGATTGAAACGCAGCGCCTGGAGCAGCTGGACCGGATGACGCTGGAGCGCAAAGTAAGGGAAAGCCTGCCTTATTTGCGCCAGGAGTATTTTCGGCTGCTGATCCGGCATGATGAGCTGCCCGAGCGGGCCTATGACAAATGGGAGTTTCTCAGCATCGATATGGATACCCGACGTTTCGTTGCAATGTCTGTGCAGATTGAGGGGCTAATGGACGAGCATTCCCCGCTGTCCGTGCGGGAAGTGGAGCTAACCCGCTTCGCTGTGCAAAACATTATGGAGGAAACGATTAAAAAACAGGCGAAAGGTGTCGTTTTTCGGGAGCATCTGGGCCAATTTGTCATATTGCTGAATCCGAATGAGGAAGAGGAAATGCTGGCGCTGGCAGAGGCGTGCCGGGACAATGTGAATCGCTATGCCAAGCGGGACATTTCCATTGGCGTCGGAAGCTGCGTGGAAGGAATCAGCGAAATCGCCCTTTCCTATAATCAGGCGAAAACAGCGCTCAGCTATCAGTTTTATTCCGGCAGCGGCTGTGTTATCTCGTATAGCGATATTGAACGGCAAAATCATATTTCCCCGCATTATTCCGCAGACAAGGAAGTGGAGCTGCTTTATTGCTTGCGCTCAGGCAACCGGGAAGGGACGGAGAAGCTGCTGGTGAGCATTGCCGAGGAAAGCCTGCGTTATCCGACGCCGCCTGATCCCGATGTGATGACCAATTTGTTTTATGGACTGGCCTTCTCCATTTACCGCGTCATAGCCGAGAAGGCGGATAGCAAGCAGCGCATGTGGCTTGACGAACGGCTGAGCGTCATCAAGAAAGGCCGGTATTCATCGACCTCCGAGCTGATTAAAGATGTGAAGGAATTAGGACTGACTGGCTGCGACTGGCTCCAGAAGCGCCAGAAAAACAATGTCGGCCAGCTCATCCATCAAGCTATGAATTATGTGGGCGGACGGCTCGGCACCGATTTGACAGTTCAGGAATGCGCGAATGTCGTGCATTTGAGCCCGAGCTATTTTTCCAATTTGTTTAAAAAAGAGACTGGGATGACGTTTATGCAATACGTCACGTCTGCAAGGATGGACAAAGCGAAGGAGCTGCTGCTGGAAGGCATGCAGGTGCAGGATATTACGTATGAGCTAGGTTATCGGGATCGTCCATATTTCACCGAGCTGTTCAAAAAACATACGGGGCTGACGCCTACGGAATTCCGCAGCAAATATGAAAGCTCGGAGCCGGAAGCGTAATCATAGTGATTTTGCCCTCCCAGAATCGTGTTTTTGTCCTTCATGGGCAAGAGTGCAACGGTGCTACAATGAGGTCAGCAGGAGGGGCTGGGTGGTAGACACCGCTTGAACGCCGCTTGCCAAACAAAGGGGAGGTACGACAGATGAAAAAAAGATTCGCAACGAAACGCTCGTTTTTGCTTTGCAGCTTGCTTGTAATGGCTTTAATGCTGGGGGCATGCTCGACGGGTAACGGAACGAACGCCGCACCAGAAGCAAGCGCTGGCACAAACGGTGCAAGCAGCGCAGCAAAGACGAAAATTTCCTATTGGACAATAGATCGTCATGATATGGATTATATGCAGGAGCAGGTAGACAAATATAACGCAACGAATACAGATAACATTGAAGTAGAAATGAAGGTTATGGCGGATAACTACAATCAGGCGGTTGAGGTTGCGTTTGCGAGCAATCAGGCTCCGGATATTTTCCGCAGCGGAGACTTCCAAACTTATGTGAACAAAGGCTATTTTGCTCCACTTGATACGCTGCTTAGCAAAGAGTTTCTGGCGAAATTCGACGGTTTGCTGGTAGAGGATGTATATACAAAAGACGGACATGTGTATACGCTTCCAAACACGGGCCAATTTTGGCGCCTGCTGTACAATGTAGACCTGCTCAAAAAAGCGGGTTACACAGAGCCTCCTAAGACGCTCGACGAAATGGTAGAAATCGCGAAAAAAGTGACAGAGCAAGGCAAGGCTGAAGGCGTATACGGCTTCGCTAGCAATTTCAAAAATGGCTCCGGCTTTACGCGTCCGGCTTTTGCATCGGGCTCGCTAAGCTCAGATACAAGCCATGAGGGCTTTAACTACCAAACCGGTGAATTCGACTTCGGCATGTACGCCGACATTGCAAAAGCGCTGCACCAAATGAAAACAGATGGCAGCATGATCCCAGGCGCTGAATCGCTGGATATTGATCCGCTTCGCGCACAGTTTGCCCAAGGTAAAATCGCGATGTATGTGAACCACTCCAGCGAGCCAGCTGTTTACACTTCGCAATTCCCGACGGAAATCAATTGGTCATCGACGCTTGTACCGACTAAAGATGGTCAAATCAATGGTGTAACATGGGTTAATGCAGGCGGTTATATCGGAATCAACGCACAATCGGACAAGCAGGCAGCAGCTGTGAAGTTCTTAGAATACTTGTATAACACGGAGCTTCGTACGGAATATCAAGAGAAAGGTCTTGGACTATCCGTTCTGCCTTACGTCAATGAAGCGGCAGGCAAGCCAGAGCTGAAAGGCATCGAAGGCTTCCTTCCAACGAAATATGATGGCATCTATCCAGCAACTCCGATTTCGGTTACCGAAACGAAGCTGGAAGGCAAAAAAGCAAGCGACGTATTTATTGAATATATTTTGACCAGCAATCAGGACTTGGATGCTGCGATTAAGGATTTGAATACGAGATACAACAAAGCGCTAGCAGCGGCTCGTACGGAAGGGCTGACTAATATTCAGGCTAATCCGTCGTTCAGCGCCAAGAGCCTGCAAGGCTCGCTCGGCCAGTAGCCGTATAGCTGAAGGAAAAGAGAGGCTGCCTGCGGGCAGCCTCTGCTTTTATGGATGGGAGAGGAGCGAGTGCTTAAATGGATCATTTGTATTTTAGGCCGAAGCAGAGAAGCGAGTGGGGAGCAAGCTTTCAGCAGCATTTTCCCAAGCAGGCGGCCGCTGCAATGGCTCAGGCAGATCGTTGGTGCGAGAATAAGCCTATTATTTGGAAAGGTTTTGAAATCGATCTGGGCCAGCCTATCAATTGGCTTTACAACCCAACTGGAGACAAGGAATTTACTTGGGGCATTAACCGCTTTAAGCATCTTCGCTCCTTAGGCACCGCCTATGCGTGCACCGGAGACGAGAAATATGCGGCTAAAGCGCTGGAGCATATTTTAGGCTGGATCGATACGCAGCCATGCCCGCGGAATTTGCCGGCAGAGGAGCTGACCTATTTTCAAAGGCCCGGCCCGTGGCGCCTGCTGGAAACTGGACTTAGGCTGCGCCAATGGATATATGCCTATCATTTTTTCGATCAATCGGAAAGCTGGAATGCTGAAGCGAAGCAGCGGTTCCTCCAATCGGTAAAAGAGCATGCTTGGTTTCTCTCCACCTACAAAGCGAGCATTGAAATCAATCATTCGATTATGCATATGATTGGGCTGCTGGGCGCGGGGCTGACCTTTGTGACGTGGGAGGAAAGCGCGGAATGGCGCAGCACCGCGATGAAGCGGCTGGAGGAATGCATACGCGTGCAGGTGCTGCAGGGTGGCGTCCATTCGGAGCTTACGCCGCACTACCATATGGTATCGCTGGAGCTGTTCGTCGATTGTGCCGTTATGGCGAAAAAGCGCGGGCTTGCGTTCTCAGGCGAATACGAGCGCATTGTAGCCGGCATGACGCGTTTCGCAAGCCTGATGATCAGACAGGACGGCAGCATGGCGCCGTTTGCCGATTCCTTCGCGAACCAGCCGCCCGATTTGAATGCGGCGGCGCTGTATTATGATCGTCCAGGACTGCTGCTGGAAGATCAGCTGTATGAGCAGTTTTGGACGGTCGGCCCTGAGGCTATCGACCGCCTGCTGGCAGCGGCAGCTAAGATGCCGGAAGCGACAGCTAAGTCGCCAGAATCAGCAGTATCGCGGGCGGCTTCAATGGCAGGCGAAGCAGAAGCGACGAGTGTCCATATGGAGGAGCGGCTGCCCTTTGCATTCCCTGCGGCAGGCTATTACGGGCTTGGCGATACGGAGCAGCAGCTCATCTTCGATGCAGCTGCGCTTGGAGGCCCTCATGGCCATGCCGATGCGTTGTCCTTCGAATGGTGCGCCTTTGGCGAAGCGCTGTTCGTCGATCCGGGAACGTACACGTATATGGAAAATCCATGGCGCCGTTATTTCAAAAGCACATCTGCCCATAATACTGTTCTTGTGGACGGGCAGGATCAGACGCCTTATTTGCGCACCCAAAGATGGGGCGTGCCGGAGGCTGCCGTTTCCTTAATCGCTTGGGAGCCGGCTCAGCAAATGATTTGCGCGGAGCATGACGGATATGCTTCCCGCGGCGTTGCGCACAGGCGCGCCCTATGGTTTTTGGACAGCGGAGAATGGGTCATTTATGACCGCCTGACGGGTACTGGCGAGCATACGTATCAGCACCGGCTGCACACTAGGCTGCTGGAGTGGGAGACACACAAACGGGCAGCGGGCAGCGCTGCTGCGGCTAATGAAACAGGCTCCAATGTTGAGCCTGCCTGCTACTATGCGAAAGGCGGCGGCTTGGCCAATGGAGCAGAAGCTGCTTCCGCTTCGCCGCTCGCCTGCGAGCTGCTCGTATTTGGACCACCGGAGCTGGAGCTTGACGTGGAGGATAGCTGGGAATCCGTGCACCAAATGAAGATGCAGCCGCTGAAGGTGCTTCAAGGTTTGCTGACAACGGAAAATGAAGGTGCATGGTTTATTACCGTGATGAAGCCATCACTTGGCACGCAGCAGCTGGCGATCTCTGAATGGAGCGTCGCAATGGACGAGCAGGGCCGCCCTGTTCTGAGCTTAAACCGTGACGGGCGTCTTACCGTGTTCGCAATGCCTGAATGAATCGATTGGAGTGAAGCATGTGGATAAGCAAAACGGATTTATTACTCATTATCTAACTTCAGGACTGCGTTTGAGTGATTTTATATCGGACAAATCCGATAAAAACCAAATACGCTACGAGCAATATTTGCGCTCGATTGTCGCGGACAGGGAGCTTCCAGCGCCAGCGGGATCAGAAGCCATCCAAATCGGCGCTGAGAGCGAGCTGGGGCTGCCTTGGGAATATCTTTACCCGTGCAGCGGCTTCGTTAATTTCAGCCAGTTTTCGTTTACGCCCCAAAAAGTAGAGCTGCTCGCCGCTACCGTGCTTGTGGCGGAAGAAGACCTTGTCGTCTTGGCAAATCTATGGACTTATACGGCGATTGAAGTATGGCTTAATGGAGAGAAGGTAAGCTCCGTTGCCGTGCCGGTGTATAAGCCGATTAATAAGCAGGAAATACAGCTGCCTTTGCGCAAAGGCAGCAACACGATGGTCATCCGCATGCAAAATTTGGCAGTGCGTGATACGCGGAACATATTCGGCATCCAACTATTGGAGCATTTGGACCAGATTACGGTGACGCTGCCGGATGCGGAGCAGGCCGAGCCATTTCTTGCGCTGGACCGCTTTTTGTCGGGCATTACGCTGAAGGGCAATGAGCTTTGCTTCCCGGCGGAAGCGCCTTGCAGCATCTATCTGGCATATGGAGAAGAAGTAAATGACAGCCTGATCGCCGAGGACATTAGCGGCAAGCGCAGCGTGAAGCTTGACGAGGGTGCGCCAATGGCAATCGTATATGGTGAAATCGGACAAAGAAAGCTGGTTCGCAAAATCGAGCTGCTGCAAAACAAAAAGCCGGTTTATCGCAAAGGAGCGGCAGCGGCCGAGGTTAAAGGCGCCATGTTCGAGGAGATTGCCGCCATAGGCACGGAGAAGGCGTTTCAACCGCTGCGTTTTGGTTTATTTTATGTGCTGGCGCGCTGGAACTTGGGACAACCCGCTGTTAATGATGAACAGCATATTCTGCACGCGCTTGGACAAATTGAGCGGCGCGAGGATTGCTCGGACTTTATCCTCGCGGGCCTGCTTCGCTTCATGCAGCAGCAAGAGCTTCCGGCCCATTTAACCGAACGGACCAAGCAGGCGATTTTAGACTACCGCTTCTGGATGACGGAGAACGGCTCAGATGGCATGTGCTTCTGGAGCGAAAATCACGCGCTGATGTTCTATATTTGCGCTTATATGGCGGGCCGCGAGTACCCGGATCAGCTATTCGCAAGATCGGGCCGCACGGGCGTTCAGGCAAGCAATGTGGCGCTCGGCAAAATCCGCGAGTGGCTGGATGATGTCGAGGAATATGGCTTTGAGGAGTTTCTCAGCGCGGATTACATGTGCGTGACGCTAGGTGCGCTCCTAAATGTCGTCGATTATATGGAGGAAGAGGAGTCTGCTCGGGCAAGCCGGTTAATTGACGAGATGCTGAAATCCTTCGCTTATCATACGTTCCGCGGTTCAATCGTCGCGCCGCAAGCGCGCATTTACCGCTCCGTCATTTTGCCATTCACCCAGTCGGCCCAGTCTTTAATTCATCTGCTGAATCCGGATACGCCAATGGGCAACAGCGAATGGATCGTTTTTCTGATGAACAGCAAATACGTGATGCCGCAGCATTTCACAAGCCTGATGGATGAATCCTTGGAGCTGGAGTACCAGACCGGGAACGCATGGGTGAAGCTCAACAAGCAGCCTGATTATATGCTGACCTCGGTTCAATCACCGAGATATGATGCCAGCCCGTCCTTCTGGCAAAATATTAGCTTTGACGAGTCCGTTGACATTGAATCGGGCCATTATGTTAAATCGTTTAATGAGCGTTTTCACGGCACATCGCGTTTCGAGCCGGGCGTGTACGGGTATCAGCAGCATATGTGGTATGCGGCGCTGGACAACGATACGGTGCTGTATACGAACCATCCGGGAGAGCTGGCTGACGATGGCGGCATGCGGCCGGGCTACTGGTATGGAAATGGCATCATGCCAGCGGTTAAGCAGCAGGGCAGCGCGCTGGGCGCGATTTATGAAATCGGGGAGGAGCATCCGGTCGCGTTTACGCATCTCTTTTTCCCAGAGGCGAAGTTTGATGATTTCGTCCAGGACGGACAATGGCTGTTTGGGCAAAAAGGCAGCGGCTACGCCGCGATCTGGTGCAGCGAGCCGATGGTTCCCCATCACGACCGCCTATTCCATTGCGAATACCGGGCATACAGCCGCAAAAATGCGTATTTCTGCAAGCTGGGCTCGGAGCAGGAGTTCGGCAGCTGGGAGCAGTTTAAAGCGGAATGCTACCGGCTTGCTCCGGCCTTCGATTCATCGGCGCTCAAGCTGACCGCAGCGGATGATTATGAGCTGAGCTTCGTCCGCAGCAGCAACAAGTCGCAATATGTGTAACCGCAAGTAGATGTAATCTAATCCAATAATAGTTGAGAGGATTGACGAATGATGAGCAGATTGAACAATTGGGAAAATGCCGAGCCAGGCGTAAAACGGAAAATTTTCACACCGGGCGAGACGATTATGATGATGGAGGTGCATTTTGAGGAAGGAGCGGAAGGTTATTTGCACAGCCATGTGCATGAGCAGTTTTCCTACTGCCTGGAAGGGCAGCTGGAGTTTTCGATAAATGGGGAGAAGACCGTCATTTCCGCAGGCGAGACGATCTTTATTCCTAGCAATGCCGAGCATGGCTGCCGCGCCTTGAAAGCAAGCAAGCTGCTCGATACCTTCACGCCGCTTCGGCAGGATTTGATCAATTAATGAAATAAGGTCAGTATAGACGGCTGAGCTGAGCAAGCTATGCTGTGAGGGTTGTCCCAAAGCCATAATTAATGGCTGGGGGCAGCCCTTTTTTTATGGAGCGAAGGTCAGCGCGGCCTTTCCCGGTTTTCTGTAACATTGTGATTCGCGGGAGCGTCTAGGGAAGGGAGGTGATTGGCGATGAATGGAATAAAACGGACGGGCCAGGCTTTAATCGTGCTGCTCCTTATGCTGACAGCTGTCGGCTGCGGGAGTAGTGCGATGGAACGTGAAGCGCCCGAGGCAACCGAAAATCAGGTTAAGGCTGCGGGTCCAGAACCCGAGGAACCGGCTGAAACTTGTAATGCAATTATCGAGTGGGTCGATTTTCTGATGATTAATGGCATCAAATATCAATACAACTACGAGGGAAGCGGGAAGGTATCTGACGACCAGCTTGGTGAAAAAGTAGGCGAGGTAACTTATATGCTGAACGATCATGCTTGCACGGATTATGTGGAGAAGGATGGGAATGCCGCCTTTTTGCCTATCGGCACAGAAATTTATGCGATAAAGGGCTACAAGTCGGAGTTCCGTGTCGTAGCATTCAACAAGGTTTATGAGGTGATGGATAATCCAAAGGCGGCAACGCTGGGACAATTGCTCGATATCGAAGGCAAAGTTGATAAAGTAGGTCTGGAAAGTGCCGAGGATGGCAGTCCGATCGGCGACTTTAGTGCAGAAGCGTCTGCACAATTTATTCAGGAGCTGCTTCCTCTGCAGCATGTAGGGTTTAAACAGGTTTATGAAAAAACGAAGCATGAATCCGGTATTTTTCTAAGGGTATACTTGCTGGATGGCAGCTCTTTCCGGCTCGTGTATTATCCTGAGGGTAACGCTTTTACAGCTGGGGCCTTCGGAACAGACAGCCTGAAAAAATTGATTATGGAGCAGCGGGCCCAAATCAAAGCAGCAGCAGGCTTATAGAGCTGCGTGGCCGAAATGGCATAAGCGCTGCTGGAAAGCTTTTTGAATGGATGGGAAGCTAAAAAATCCCGATGAATCGTCAGCAGCAAAAGCAAGAGGCTTTTGCTGTTTTTGACGATGCACCGGGACGGTTCGTTCAACTTAAGGCTACAGCTTGAATTTATTAATTTGAATACGCAGCTTCTCGGCCATATTAGCAAGCTCTGCGGAAGACGACGCTACTTCCTCCATCGAAGCCATTTGCTCCTCTGCCGCAGCGGACACGTTTTGTGATTCGGCCGCCGTTTCACTGGCCGAGTCGGAGATGAGGCGAATGGATTCCACCAACGTAGTTGTACCGGACACCATCTCGCCGGATGCGGTTGATACGCCTTGAATGCTCACGGCTACCTCCTGAATGGAAGAGCGAATGCGGGCGAACAGCTCACGGGCTTCTTCACCTGTATGTCTGCCTTCAGCCGCTTGGGTGACGGTCTGTTCAGAGGCTTGCAGCGTCCGATCAATTTCGAGGCGGATACTTCCGATAAAGCCAGCAATTTGCTCGGCTGATTCCATTGACTGGCCGGCAAGCTTGCGAATTTCATCCGCTACAACCGCAAAGCCGCGTCCTGCTTCTCCCGAGCGTGAAGCCTCAATGGCTGCATTCAACGACAAAATATTCGTTTGGCGGGCGATTTGGCTGATGCTGCTTACGACATCGCCGATTTTGCCGGACAAGCCGCTGAGCGCATGAATCGTTTGGGCAAGCTCGCCGATGCCCTGCTCCATCGCGACCATTTTTCCATTAAGCTGATCCATGGAAGCTGCTCCGTCATCGGAGAGGTTGGAGGCTTCGGAAGCAATGTCAGCCGCATTTGTACTATAAGAGGCGATACCATCAATTTGCACAGCGATGCTGTCGGCTGCTTGGCTTCCATCCTGCAGACTGGACGTTTGGCGCTCCGAGCTTTCGGCTACGACGAGAATCGCTTCGGAAATGCTTTGCGCGGCACGTGCGCCTTGATCCGCTCCCTCAGCAAGCTGCTTCGCAGAATCCGTCAACTGCTCGGATAAGCCATTAACCTCCTTCATCAACAGCTGCATTTGATCGCCAGCGGTATTAAAGGAATGCAGCGCCTTGCTAATATCGGTTTTGCCTTTCACCGGAATGCGATACGTTAAATCGCCTTGCGCCAAAACATCAATGCCATGTGTCAACTGACGAATCGGATACACAATCCGCAGAGCAATGAGAACCGTCATAATCAGGGCAAGGATGATAATGCCTGAGCCGACCAACATAATCAAGTTTAGCAAAGTATCGACAGGCTTTAAAATTTCGCTTTCGTCTGCGAACATCGTAATGACCCAGCCCAGGCCAGTCACACTCATAAACCCAATTTTATTAACGCCATTTTCCTTATAATGAATCGGGGCGGTATGGCCTTGGGTCGCATTGGCGAGCGCTTGATCAAGTGCAGCGATACCTAGATCGGATAGTTTTTTGTTTAACACAAACGATTCATCCGTGTACGAAAGGAATGTTCCGTCAGCTAAGGTCATATAAGCTTTTCCGGTCTCGCCGAATTGAGCTTTGCTGACGCTTTCTACCGCTTGGCTAATCGAATAGGAGGCTCCGTAAAAGCCATAAGCTTTGCCATCTTTGATTAGTGGAGCACCGACAACAACAACCATCGTGCCCATCGTTTTGGAAATAACCGGCTCAGAAATGAACGGTTTGCCTTCCTGAGCAAGCTTGATGTAAGGCCGATCAGCTAAATCGACGTCCGTATTTTTAATGTTAACGGCGTTGGCGCCGATTAAATCAAGCGAGAAAAAAATCGATTCAAATTCGGGATGCTGATTATGGGCTTGGACGAGAAAATCAAGCTGCTGCTGCCGTTCGGCTTCCACCTTGGAGCCCTGCTCCGCAATGACCTGCATAATCGCCTGCTTTTCAACTAAATTGGCATCAATTTCTTTGGCTAGAAGGCTTGAGTAGAGCTCCATTTGTTTTTCGGCTTGGGTTTGGACTTCTCTGGAGGTTGGAACGTAGAAGGTGTAGGAGAGCACGGAGACACAAACGACGATAATAAGCAGGGTGGACAAAACAATTCGACCCGCTGTCTGACGAATCGAACCAAGAATGAGCAAATTACGAATAAAACGCGAGTTCTTTAATGGCATTACTATTCTCCTTTTGATAAAATGTGTGTACTTCTAATATCGGTTGCAGCTTGCAAATTTATTACTATTATTTTCATTTTATTTTGAAAATTTTTCATTTTTAATGAATTGGGAATGAAATCGCTTGCAAAATAGTTGGCGATAGTCAATTTAAATATTATTTTTTACGTAGGAATTATTATTTAATAAAATTTAGTTGAAATGCAGCTAAAGTGGAGGCTGAGGATGCAATTTGTATTTGATTTGGATGGAACAATTTGTTTTAAAGGAAAACCGATATCGGAACGTTTGCTTTGCGCGTTGGAGGGTTTAATCGAGGCAGGACATGAGGTTGTATTTGCTTCAGCCCGCCCAATCAGGGACATGCTTCCTGTGGTGGACCAGAGATTTCATCATCTTCTATTCATTGGCGGCAATGGCTCGCTGATTTCTCGAGCGGGAAAGACACTGCCTGGAGAAGCGTTTACCACCGAACAAGTAAGTAAAATAATGGAATTAATTATAGCGTATCAGGGTACATACTTAATCGATATCGAGTGGGATTATGCTTATACAGGAGCAAGCGACCATCCTATTTTGAACAATGTAGATCCTTTAAAGCTGGCTAAAAAGGTGTCCGTCGAGTCGCTTAACACAATCGTAAAAATCCTCATCCTGTCGTCGGTGAATATGGAGCGCTTGTTTGCAGAATTAGCCGCACTTGAGCTAGTGGTCCACCAGCATAGCCGGGAAAATGTGCTTGATCTGGGCCCGCAGAACATCCATAAATGGAGCGCCCTGCAAAAAGCGGGACTGCAAGCGAAGCAGTTCATCGCCTTCGGCAACGATGCCAATGACATCAGCATGTTCCAGGCGGCGCTTTATGCGGTAAGAATCGGCGATCATGCGGAGCTGGGACCATATGCGACGGCAAGCATCGCAGTGGAAGGGGATTACGAAGGCGCGATTATTGAAAAAATAAAGCAGCTTTCCCAAGCGTATGCTGTATAACAAGGTGAAGTTCCCGACAAAAGCAAATGCAAAAGCAAATGCAAAAGCAAATGCAAAAGCAAATGCAAAAGCAAATGCAAAAGCAAATGCAAAAACAAAAGCAAAAGCAAAAGCAAAAGCAGCCCTAATTGCGGGCTGCCTTTATTAAATGGATTCGTTTTATTTCCAATACTTCTCGATAATCGCTTCGCGGCCGGAATAAATACGCGATTCCTTATAAAATTCCGGGTTTTTGCGATGATAGTTTTGATGGTATTCCTCCGCCGGATAGAAGACGGAAGCTTCTTCGATCGCTGTTACGACAGGCTTGTCAAAGCGGCCGCTGCCCGCGAGAGCTTCTCTGGACTGCAAGGCCAGCTCGCGCTGCTCCTCCGTATGATAGAGGATCGCCGCCCGATATTGGCTCTTCTGATCATTGCCTTGTCCGACTGCATCGGTCGGATCAATTTGCGGCCAATAAAGCTCTAGCAGCTTTTCATATGGGAAAATGTCATCGTCATACGTTATTTGTACAACCACCAAATGCCCGGTCTCTCCTGTCAATACTTGCTCATACGTAGGGTTCTCCAGCTCTCCGCCCATATAACCGGACAAAATGCCGTGAATGCCGGGCTGCTCTTCAAACGGACTGACCATGCACCAGAAGCAGCCTCCGGCAAACGTTGCTTTTTGTATCATATGATTTCCTCATTTCCTATTGCGGCTAAATATATTTATTTATATCTAATTATATTTAATTTTATTATAAACACTTGCTCCTCACAAGTATAATCCGATTTTAAAGCAAGCTTCGCTGCTTTTCCCATAGCGGGCTAAAGCGGCAGCAGACGAACAAAATCAAGTTGATGAGCATTGCCACAAGAAAGACGATGGATGGCGCAGTAAACACGGAAATCCAGCCAGCCGCCGCGACGGCGAAGGGCATGCCAAGCTTGAACAGCGAGCCGGTAATGCCGCTAATTCTCCCGATCAAGTGCTGCGGCGTCGTTTCCTGGCGGAACGTCCAAATGCAGACGACGCTGATCGTTTCGAACCAGCCATTCAGAAACAGCGACACGCCCAGCATGGCAGCAGAATGGGAAAGATACATCATGAAATAAGTGACGGCTAGACATAAAGTCGTTAGCGTAATTAACGTTCCAACCTTAAGCCTGCGGCGCAGCCAGCCGATGATGAAGCTGCCTAGCAGGCCGCCAACCCCAGCCGCTGACCATACGAGTCCCAGCTCGAAATTGCTCAGCAGCAATGCGTCCTTGGCATAAAAAATGACCGTTGTATCGACCATGCCGGAGGCGCAATTGAGGAAAATAACCGTTAACGTAATCAGCCATAATAAGCGGTTGCGGCGCAGCTCGCGCCAGCCCTCCAGCAGCTCCTTCCAAAAGCTTGATTCCCGCTGCGCCCGCGGCTGCTCATTCGATTGCAGAAATAATAGCAAAATGAAAGCAAAGCCGAACGCCACCGCCGTCACGAACAAACCGTCATGAAGCCGCGGCAGCATGAGCAAAAGCCCCGTCAGTACAGGCCCAATGATGCCGATCAGCGTCGTAACGAAATTGAGCGATACGTTGGCCGAGGTGAGCAGCTCGGTAGGAATCGCCTGCTTGACGATCGCTACCCGCGCATTGGAGAAGGCATAGCCGAAGGCCATCAGCAGAAATCCGCCTGCGTAGAGGATATACAGCGAAGGGTCGCCATAGGCAAGTGCGGCATACAAGCCGAGCAGAACGAGCATTTGCAGCAAAATCGAAGCGAGCGACCAATTCTTTTTATGCACCCGATCCACTAATACGCCAATGAACACGGCCAGCAATAAATTCGGCAGAAACTCGATGCCCTTCATCGTCGACATAGCGACAGCCGACTGCGTCAAATCATATAAAATGAGCGGCAGCGCCAGCTCATAGATTTTATTGCCGAAGGCTATGATGCCGCTAGTAAAGAAAAGAATAAGAAAGTTCCGATGGCCCCATATTGCCGTGTGCGACTGCTGCCGTGATAGGGGAAGACGATTAGTTTTTATGAACATGTGGGGCTGCTCCTCTTGACCGTATTTATGGATCAAAGTATACTTTCGAAAAAGACGAAGGAAAAGCGAAAGGTGAGGATTTTATTTTTCGCCTTTTAGCATTTGCCTATTGGAAAAGGAGTCTAAATGGACGTCCACGACTATTACGGCCAGTTAAGGAAGCATTATATTGACATGCCGAAGCGGCAGCGGTTTGCTGTATCGATGGAGGAGCTAAGCGAGCTGCTTGCCTGCACACGCCGCAACACGCAAATGCTTTTGCACAAAATGACGGAGCTTGGGCTTGTGGAATGGACGCCAGGGCGCGGACGGGGAAATTTATCGCAGCTGGCATTTCTGAAATCCTATAGAGAGCTGGCGTTCGCCAAAGCGCAGGAGCTGGTTGAAAAGGGAAAAATCAATGAGGCATGGAAGCTCATGGAGCCATTTGAGGATCAAGCGATTAAAGCCGAGTTCATGGCATGGCTGACCCGGCAGTTTGGCTTGCAGCAGGATACGGAGGAGAAGGATGTGCTGCGCTTCCCGTTCTATCGTCCTGTCTTAAGGCTGGACCCTGCCTATGTGTTCCGGCGTACGGAGTCGCATTGGGTTGAACAGATTTTTAATACGCTGGTCAAGTTTTCGCGGGGGACGTTTCAACCGCAGCTGGCCCACTATTGGGAAAGCAATGAGGAGCATACGCAGTGGTCTTTTTTTCTGCGCAAGGGCGTGCGTTTCCATCATGGGAAGCGGCTGACCGCGCGTGATGTTGCTTTTACCTTTCAGCGGCTGATGGCAAGCTCTCCTTCGGAGTGGCTGACCTCGATGATTGCAGCGATCAACATAACCGGAACGTACAGCCTCACCATTGCGCTGAAGGAGCCGAATGCTTTGTTTATGCACAGCTTGTGCACGGAGCGCTTCAGCATTGTGCCGGAGCATGCGGGCGAGCTGGGGGGAGCAGAGGAATTTGCTAGAATGCCGATTGGGACAGGGCCCTTCCGCATGCTCCGAAATGATGAATCGATGCTCATTGTGGAGGCGAATGAGCTGTATTTCGAAGGCTGCCCCCATCTGGACCGCATTGAAATGTGGGTGTGGCCAAACTATGAGTCAAGCGAAGGGTGGTCTGTTCCAGAGCAGCAGTCGCAGCTGGCCTATTTTGAAGCACAGCTAAAGCAGCAGGCGGATGGGAAGAAGGAGCAGTTGGAGCAAGTGGAGCAGTTGGAGCAGGGCAGTACGTATTTAGCCTTTAATCTTGCGAGAAAAGGAGCGCTGCAGTCGCTGAAGCTGCGCCAAGCGATTCATTACGGCTTGAACCGCCAGCAGATGATTGCCGATCTGGGCGGCATTCGCGAGCAGGCGTCAACGGGCTTCTTGGAAGAGGGGATAGATGCTGACGATTGCACCAGCTATGATTTCTCCTATGCGGTGCAGCTGGTAAGCGAATCGGGTTACGCAGGCGAAACGCTCAAGCTGTACACGTATGAGATGCCCAGCAATGAGCAAAGTGCGGAATGGACCCGGAAGGCATGCGAGAAGCTGGGTATTCGAATCGAAATGGGGGTGTTCCCAATTGAGGAGCTGGTGGCGTGCGCTGAGCATCGGAAGGAAGCTGATATTATTTTAGGCGGAGAGGTGCTGGGGGAGCAGCCGGATATGACGCTAATTGAGCTGTATAAGTCGGAGACGAGCTTCGTAGCTAGCGGTCTTTGCCTTGAAGACCGCGCCTTTGTCGATGAGCATATTTCATTATGTTTGCGGGAGCAGCAGCAGGAGGCCCGATTGGACATTTTAATGCGTATTCAAGAGCGGCTCAAGCAGCAGTTCAGCCTGTTGTTTCTGCATCATAGCCGGCAGCTGGTTGGGCATCACCAGTCCTTGCAGGGCATTGCCTTGAATGCCTGGGGCAACATCAATTATAAGGATGTCTGGGTTCGGAGAACGACATGACAGATGCAAGGGGCATGCAGTTCGAATGCTCCTGCAGTTAGGTCGAAATTTGGAATGGGGGAGCGTATTATTAAGACAGCTATTAGGGCCGCTTTCCTGGACGCGCCATATTTGCATCATTGGGATTCATATTAACGATCTTAACGAGCTGTTCCTGCATATATTCAGGCGGATGCTTAAAGCCGGTTTCAATCCAGTGCCATACGAGGCCAAGCACAGAACTCATGCTATAGGTGGCTAACAGCTCCGGATCAATATCATCCGTAGGATTCAAAAGCTCCGCCATCGAAATTTGTTTAAGGACATGAAGCATTTTTTCCTTCATATTGGGCAGCACATCATTTTTCATTAGAATCGTGTAGACGCCCGAATGCTCGTAAATATGTCTGAAAATCGTGACTGCATGGGCAGGAAGCTCGCTAACGTTAAAGACCTCGACATGCTCGTAGGGTTCCCGAAACGATTGCAGCAGCTTATCGAGCAGCTCATTCGTAATCTCATCTAGCAGCGCTTCTTTACTATCATAATTGGCATAAAAGGTTCCCCGGTTGTAGCCAGCGCATTCTACAATCTCCGTAATGGAGATTGCTTGGAATGGCTTATTCGCCATTAGAGTGAGCAGTGCTTCCCGCATGGCACGTCTGCTGCGCAAAGTTCGGCGGTCGATTTTTGGATTGTTTTCAGACATTATGCTCCACCTTCTTGACGTGTTTATATACAAAAAACCGCATTGTGTCTGTTACCGGGCAAATGTGGTTTTTTTGCTGATTGTCTCTTAACCTTACGTTTTATTATACTCGAAGTAACAGATGTTCTGTAATGAGCATGTGTTTATTGTATCCTTGATTTCAAATGGAGGAATGAACCGTGAGACTAACAGGAAAAGTAGCTGTCGTAACTGGCGCAGCTTCAGGTATGGGGAAAGCGATTGCCGAGCTGTTCGCAGCAGAAGGAGCTAAAGTCGTCGTTTCCGATCTTCGCGTAGATGCTGCTCAAACGGTTGTTTCCGCTATTGAAGCAAGCGGCGGACAAGCCATTGCAATCGCTGCCAATGTAGCGAAGGAAGAGGATGTTCAGCAATTAATCGATACGACCGTAGCAACATACGGCACAGTGGATATTTTAGTTAATAATGCGGGAATTATGGATAACTTTGTTCCGGCAGGGGACTTAACGGATGAGCTATGGGAGCGGGTATTCGCTATTAATACAACGGGACCGATGCGTACGATTCGGAAAGTGCTCCCTCTTTTCACCGAGAAGAAGAGTGGGGTTATCGTCAATATCGCTTCTGCTGGAGGTTTGCAAGGCTCTAGAGCGGGCGCTGCTTATACAGCTTCCAAGCATGCTGTCGTGGGCCTCACGAAAAATATTGGTTTCCAATATGCCGACCTCGGCATTCGCTGCAATGCGATTGCACCTGGCGGTGTGAAAACGAACATTGCGGCGTCGCTAACGGAGCCTAACGCTTTCGGAGCTTCGCGTGCGATGGCAGGCATGGGCCTCAACCCGCGTACGGGCGAGCCGGAGGAAATTGCGAAGGTTGCTCTGTTCCTGGCCTCCGATGATGCAAGCTTCGTCAACGGCACGGTTGTAACCGCCGATGCGGGCTGGCTGGCTTACTAAAGCTTTACAATCACAAGCAGAAGCAGTAATCCCCACTGGTTGACCCGTTTCCCATACAAATCGTGGGGGAGGGGGAACTGGAGGGGATTTTTTTACTGCAAGCATTAAGAGTTAATTGTAGTCATAGTTCCCCATTATATACGGCAGCCAATTAACCATTATAAAATCGACTTTTGAAGTTTCTTCGTTGAAGCTAAAGTAGATGGTGTAGGTCTTCTTTTCGTTTTTAATTTGTGATCTATTGAATAAGGGGTCCAACTGCATATAGCTGCCATCTTCCGCTTCTTCATAATAATAAAAGGCGCTACCCGTTTTTAAATATCCGGCTGTTCCATATTGCTGTAGAACATCCGTTATCGTACTTTTCTCCAATACAATGCCTTTATAAGTTGAGAAGAGCTTGCTCGCTTCCAAATGATCTTTATCGCTAGCTATATCCCACGAGTCCACTTGGCCTGCTTTATTATAATGAACCGTGAAAGTGGAATATTGGTTGCGTTTAAACGTACCGGCTTGATATGATTCACCGAAGCGGGAGTCAATGGCCTGTTTACTTTCCCAAAGCTTTACTCCCATAGCTGGATTATTTCCAATTAAATCAAAATCTGCTCTTGTAACAGGTTGTGTACTGAATAAAGGCAGCGGCTTGGGAGCAGTTGCAAGATCCGGCAGCTTGCCGATATCAGAAAGTGCTTTTGGCCGTTCTTTAATGTCAAGCATACCTGCTACAGTCAACTGTCTAATCCACTGGATTGCTTCTGCGCGTGTTAAATTAGCATCGGATTTAAAGGTTGATAATGTAGCATCAGGGCTGCTTCCCATGCCATTTCCGAGTAAATAAACAATATTATCGTTGCCTTCGTAGTGAACTCCTCTGGCCGATGCTATAATGGCTGCTGCTTGACCTTGAGTTATAGGCACTGACCTCAGGGCTGGTTTGGTGTAACCTTGTATGGGGTGATTCCAGCTTTTCGCAAGCTGATATGCTGTGCTCATCCGATTATTTATTTTTCCATCGGTGTCTCTTTTGTCTAACTGGACATCAAACGCTCGATACAAAACGACTAAAAACTCTGCCTCGCTTATAAGCCTGTCCGGCTGAAAACTTCCGTCTGAATAACCTCCTATAATATTTTCTTGGCTCGCCCATTGAAATAACGTATCTGCCCAATGACCTGTTGGCTCATACGATTCAGCATAAGCCGACATTCCTCCGGTCATAGTCGAAATCAGCAAAAGACAAATGAATGTGCGTTGAATGATAGACATTTTCCCCAGCCCTTCTCTTTTTTTAGATACTGCAGCTATAAAATGTGTTTAAAAAATATCCATGTTTATTTAATCGGTTGAAGTGTAGCTTAATGTAAGAGATAGCCTTTAGTAGACCAAAACCTCGCATTTATAATAGTAATTTATACACAATCGGGAAGTTATCTCTTTGTTAATCGGAAGTAGCAATACCTGTGAAATCTTGTTACGATTGCTCTATAAGTATAGAGCGGGAGGGACGCACGATGCTGGAAACGCAGGATGCAAAGGGAATGAAGGAAAAATACACGATTAAAGAGGCAGCTGGGTTGGGAGGATTATCAGAGGATACAATCCGTTATTATGAGAAAATCGGCGTTTTGCCGCAGGCGGAGCGTAAAAACAACACCCATCGTTTTTACCGGATGAAGGATATTGAAACGATGAAGATGCTGGTCTGCCTGAAGAAAACAGGCATGTCGCTTGACGAGATTAGACCGTTTATAGGTGTGTCCTTCATCAATAAACCGTCGGATTACCCCGAGCTGGTGCAATTAATGCTGAATCATAAGCAGCAAATTCGGCAGCAAATAGCGGATTTGCAGCAGGTGCTGGACTTTATTGATGACAAGCTGAAAATCACCTCTTTTGAGCAAGGGGGCTGTCCTCAGTAGCTGCAACAACTAGGGCAACCCCTTGACTCAAATCAAAATGAAGAGGTTGAGCAAGGGGAATTAATTTTGGGCAGCTCGGGTGGGGTGGGGTAGGGTAGGACAGGGTAAGGAAGGGGGAAGTGAAGGGCACCTTGCATTTTGAAGGACTGAGAAGCCGCTATTTTAGCATTTAAGGCGATTTCAGCCTCTGAGCGGACAGGAAAGCCGTTATTGTCTCCATAATCACATGAAAATGAGTATGAGGCGCTCATTAGCGTCTCCTGAGTCCGCAAGTACCGCCAAAAACCCTGATTTGGTTAAAATAGCGTCGTCTGTGTCCGCCAAATTTCAGCTGCCGACTTTGCTCGGTTATTAAGCCACTTCATATCGTCTCCGCATAATCATCTCGACTCCGCACACATATCCGAACGAGTAAGCCTACAGCTTTGATGCATCTATTCCTATCTAAGTCTATTTGCAATTATCTGTGCCTATTTATGTCTATCTAAATCTATCTAAATCTATCTAAATCTATCTAAATCTATTTAAATCTATCTATATTTGTCTATACCTGTCTATGCCCAAACGTCTACTCCGTCACGAGAATACGTGGGGTAGCATGTTTAATAGCTTTCGACGAGGCCCATGAGCCAAGCGCCGCCGAGAAAATGCTCAGGCACGAGACGACGAGCACGCCAGCCCAGCTGAAGGTCAGCGGTATAGCGACGATGCCGTAGCCGGACAAAATCGTTTCAAGCAGTAGCGGCAGCGCATAAACGCCTGCGAGTAGTCCGATCAAGGCACCAAGCGTCGATAAAATCCCGATACCGAGAGTGATGGAGAGTCGGATGCGAAATGAGGTCAGGCCGAGGGATTTGTAAATCCCGTAGGTTTTGCCCTCTTTCCGCATATGAATGCGGCAGGTGCTGTACGTTATGAGAAAGGTGACCACCATAAACAAGAGACCCATAAGGCTCATCGGGTAGATGAGAATAGCGGTTGCTTCTTTGAACACGGAGTCGAGCAGCATCTGCTGTGTCACAACCGTAGCCGAGGCTTTATAACGCGTATTCAAATCCTGGGCAAGCGCTTCTGACTGTGCAGGGTTTATGGCATTAATGAAATACACATCCATATCGGAAAAAGCAGGCTCGGCAGCTCTTACCGCATCGGCTGTCACTCTTGCTGAATTGGACATATTGGCAATCGCTTGATAAATGCCGGTGACGGTTAGCGTCTGTTTATGTCCCGCGATATACGCATCGACCGTATCCCTTACACTTTTGCCTAGATTGCGGGCGGCGTTTACACCGAGGGCAATTTCATTTTTTTGCCGCGGATTGTAGCCAGAAATCGTTTCAAAACCAAGCTGCTCGTACCCCCCTTGAACAATCGTCAGATTGAGGCTGATGGAGGATGAAGCCGCACTAAAACTGCCATTATCGTTGCCATCTATGTAGTAGATTGCGTAAAGGCATGCTTCATCTCCCATCGTCCTGGCTGAATTTATAGCCCACGCCCCATACGGTTTTCAGATAGACGGGAGCGGAGGGCTTAGCTTCAAATTTCTCGCGGAGGCGGCGGATGTAAACGGTGACGGTGCTTTCCTCTCCATAGGAGGTATAGCCCCAGACGGCATCAAGCAGCTGTGTTTTGGAAAATACCTGATTTTTATGACTGGCTAAGTAATGAAGCAGCTCAAACTCCTTAGCGGAGAGGGAGATCGTCTGTCCATCCACTGTCACAAGGTAAGCCCGCTTATCGATGGTAATCGCTCCTAATTAGAGCAGGTCCTTGTTTTCTGGTGCTGGCGGGAGAAGCATGCTGTCATAGCGGCGAAAATGAGCATTTATGCGGGCGAGCAGCTCGCTTAATGAAAAAGGCTTCGTCATGTAATCATCGGCACCGAAGCCAAGTCCCAGAACCTTATCGGTATCGCTGCCGCGGGCGCTTAAAATTAGAATGGGAACATTGCTGCGGCTGCGAATTTCCCGGCACAAATCAATGCCATCCATGTCGGGCAGCATCATGTCCAAAATTATATAATCAGGCTGCAGCAGCTTCAGCATTAGCAGCCCATCGCGGGCATTTTCGGCAATAGCAATCTCGTAGCCATGCTTGGACAAATAATCCTTCTGAATACGCGAAATCGCGGGTTCATCTTCAATAATGAGTATTTTACGGGTTTCCTTGATCATGTTTGTCTCCATTCTAAAGACTATTGGGAACAGGGCTATGTTCAGTGGTTACTGTAGGTAATTAAGTCTTCTTCATACACTTCAATTATAGATACGGTCTCTTGCAGCTGCAATCGCCAGATCGCTTGCGCCGCAGCTGCGCTAATGGAGACCGGCTAGGTCAGCCGTTATTCCCGAATGGTCACACGGGTATTGATCGGAACCAAATGGGCGAGAGCGACAACATCGTCATTGTACATGCGGATGCAGCCATGCGACACCATGCGCCCGATAGAGGAAGGATCATTGTTGCCATGAATGCCGTAATGCGGCTTGGATAATCCCATCCAGAAAGCGCCAAACGGTCCGCCGGGATTGGCTTGTTTATTGATTATCGTAAATTCGCCGAGTGGCGATTGCGTCAGCATTTTGCCGATGCCAACAGGATAGGCGTTTACAACCGTATTGCCATCAAGCAAATACAGCCTGCGGTCAGATAGATCAACGATAATGCGGTATGAAGGCATGAAAGGTTTCCCTCCTTTGCTTCTATCCTATGTAAGAGGGGGAGCAGGGGCATTAGGCATTGGTAGGGGGCTCCATTTTTCATCTCGTTTATCTTTATCTGTTGGCTTTCGGTTAGTTCTTCCTAATAAAAAAGCTTTTTGATATTGTCTTAAAGACTCAATATTAGCTCCGCCTTCAAAGTCAGGGTCATTAAATTGGACAGCGTCATCCTCCCAAAAACAAATTTCACATATGTCATATGTGCCTGGCGGTTCATAGTCTAAAGTCATGTAACCACAACAAGGACATGCGAATTTCATAGTCATTTCTCCTCTATAAAAATTTTGATGTTACAGTAAAAATGACGCATCAAACTATGGTTAGTTTGTGCGTCATTTTATAGTTAATTCGAGCTTTGCTGCTTGTTCTAGTGCCCCGATGCCTCATGATCGTTGGACAGCTTCAGCACATCAAACAGCTTGAACAGCAGGCTTAGCAAAATCGCTACGACTGTCGCAAGCGCCATGCCGGAGATGGAGAAATCGCCCAGCTTGATGGTGACGCCGCTGAGTCCGGTTACCATGACAACCGTTGTCAGAAACAGATTTGTCGGCTTGCTGTAATCGACCTTCGATTCCACAAGCATCCGAAAGCCGGATGCGGCGATAACGCCGAACAGAAGCAGGGAAACGCCGCCCATGACAGGAGTCGGAATGCCCGAAATGAGCGCCGAGAATTTTCCTGAAAAAGAGAGCACAATGGCGATGACGGCAGCGCCGCCAATGACAAAGGTCGAATATACCTTCGTAATCGCGAGTACGCCAATGTTTTCGCCGTAGGTCGTATTAGGCGTGGAGCCGACGAAGCCGGAGATCATCGTTGAAATACCGTTGCCCAGCATGGAGCGGCTCAGCCCCGGGTCCTTCGACAAATCCTTTTCGACGATATTGCTCGTCACGACCAAATGGCCGATATGCTCGGCAATGACGACGAGCGCAGCGGGAGCGATGGCAAGAATGGCTGCCCACTGGAAGACTGGCATTGTAAACTGAGGAGACTGCAGCCAGCCGCTTTCACTAACGCCGGAAAAGTCAGTCATGCCCATAAATTGAGCAAGAACATAGCCGGACACGATTCCAATTAGAATCGGAATAATCTTCATAAACCCGCGGAACAGCACCGAGCCAAACACGGTTATAGCCAGCGTAATGGTAGACAATGCGACCGTTGAACCGTCCATCGTCCAGTTTGCCGGGTCCTTATAGTTGTCAGGCATAATCCAGCCCGCCATTTTCGCTGCGACCGGAATGAGCTCCAGCCCGATAATCGCGACAATCGCGCCCATCGCCGCAGGAGGGAAAACGACGTTAATCCAGCCCGTTCCCGCATAATGAATAATCAAGGCGACAAGTGTGAAAATAACGCCTGCGGCAATAAAGCCGCCCAAAGCTGCGGCGTAATTGCCCGGCTCACCAGCTGCATGCTGGCCGATTACCGCTCCGGCAGGAGTGATAAAGGCAAAGCTGGAGCCCAGATAAGCGGGGATTTTGCCTTTGCAAATCCATAAATAAAGCAAGGTGCCGATTCCGTTCATAAGCAGGCACACAGCCGGATCGACGCCGAGCAAATTCGGCACAAGCACGGTGGAGCCGAACATGGCGAATAGATGCTGCAAGCTCAGCATCAGGCTCTGCCCTAGCGGAGGGCGATCCATAATTCCAATTGCATGACGGTTTTTCATAAACCAATGATCCTCCCGAGTGTTCTATGTCTATAATCCTTGTCGATTCTACCTAGTTCGGTGAAGGTTGGCAAGCTTTTTTTCAAAATATAGAGAAAGTATGATTTTTCCATCCTTCCTCTCTATTTCTCGGAATGAAACGCGCCGCGCCGCCAAAGGACGGCCACAGCCGTTTCACCTTGGGCGGAGCAAAAAAAGAGACCGGAGCCGTCCCCAGAACGGACTCCAGTCTGATGCCGTTAGCTATACGAGCCTTGCACCGTGTTGTTTTTCAAGGCAATGCCAGCCATCTTTTAGTGTTATCGTTATTTACGGTGTGTGATGCCCCATATACTGGTACGTCCCTTTAGGATAAAACGACCACTGGCTCGTATCGTACAAGCTCCTGCCGATTTCCCCCGATTTGCGGACCATAGTACCACCGCTTGGGAACAGGGTGCTGGTTAAAGCTCCGTTTGAGCTGATATCGCCAGCTACATCAACGACCACGCCATTTTTCTTAAGAGCAAGGCCGCTCACCGTAATATTCCATTCTGGAGCAAACTTATCTTCAAAATTAAAATAAACAGCTGAAGTTATATCCATAAAATCATAAAATGCTGTGTCTATAATAACGGTAATATTGTTGGGCATGAGGAAAGGAAACGCTAGCTCCTTCTCGTAGTACTGCCCATTGGTAGAATTGCGGCCGTAAACAAACAAGCTATAGCCTGTAAGGTCACTGTTGTCGCTATAAATTTCGACGGCTGACCGGTATTCATCCTCAAGTAAAAACTCGGCAATGTAAACAGGCGAGGTTGTAAAGCTCGGAGCGTCGGCAGCGGTTGTAAACGTCCACTGTGTCTTCGAGGTCATTCCCGTCGATGCCAGACCATTGCTGTCTTTAAAGCTTCCGGCAGCAAACTTTACATAATAGGCGGTCGCGCCTGAGAGCCCGGCAACTTGGACATTTGCCATATTGGCGCTGAACGTCACCTGGGATGGGTCATTGAGGGCGATGCTGGCGGCAACGGTATCGTCTGATGCTTTATACACGGTAAGCGTTTGGCCTGCTGCCGCTGTAACGGGCCGATTAAACGTAAGCGAAAGCGTCAAATTTTTATTCGTATTTAGCTCATGGTTAGCAGGAGACAGGCTGGTAATTTCCAGCTCATTCGTTGCGCTAATGAGCATGTCAATAGTCTTAAGTGTGCGTCCGCTGGTCAAAGCGCTTGCCTTGGCTGTAATGCTGAAGTTTGTAATATCCGTATCAAAGTCGGTGCCATCGTAATCTACCGATAGCCAAATCTCATTGGGGGATAAATGCGACACATCGAGTATGGTCATGCCTTGTGGAGCATGGTTCAACTCAAAGTCGCCCGTGTTTGCCGCCGAATCGAACGTATCCTCCTCTAATGCGACAGCGAAAATAGCCCCGCCGGAAGCTCGCAGTTGATCCTCCGTCAAATCCTCAAGATCGACAGCAGTTAACGTCCGCGCATCTGCGGTCAGGAACGTCCAGGCTGCATCATCGCTGATGCCTGCAAATGCATTGCCATGCACATCTGTAAATGCGCCTTCCTCAACCTCTACGTAATAAGCAGTTATGCTCGTGAATTGAAAAAGTTGTGATGAGGGATGGAGAATCGCTTTACCGCCTTGAATCGTAACCTGATCTGATTCAGATACGATGTAGGTTTGCACGACCGTATCGTCTGAGGCCTGCCGAATCGTAATTTTTTTGCCTGTGACCGGAACAATATCCTCGTTAAAGGACAGGGAAGGCTCGGCTGACAAAGCATAGTTCGGCTCCTGATTTGCAGGAGAGGTCTGCACGAGCAGAGGAGCGGCGACATCGGCAGTTGCAAAGCTCCAAGCTGAAGAACTGCTGATGCCTTCAAAGGTATTGCCCGCCTGATCGATGAATGCGCCAGCGTCTATCGTGACGGAATAGCTTGTCTCGCTGCCTAGATCGGCATGCTTAATCGATATATTTTTGCCATCTATGATGATATGACTAGCATCGTCTGCATCGTAGGCCAAAACATCAAGCGGATTCGCCGTATTTGTAATATAGATTTTTTTACCGGAAACAGCTGTAACGGGCCTATTCATTGTCAGCTCCAAATCGGCAGCTACGCTAATGTCGCCCGCGGAATGAGCTGGAACCCGGCTCTGAATATAGGGTGCGGACGTATCTGGCACTACCGTGCTGGTGGCCAGCAAGAAGGATTGCCCATCGATTGTGCCTGCCGCCGCAACTGGTGTAGCTTCTACAAATAAGTAGAAGCCGACGTCTTCAGACGCAACGGGATAGGCTGGCGAAGTTGCGCCGGCAATGGCCGTGCGGTCCGAGCCATCTGCCTGCGTGCCGCGGTACCATTGGAAGCGGGAAGCGGCTTCGGCGTCATTTTCAGCATCAAAATAATTATATTGCACCGTCATCATTTCGCCTGCTTTCAGCAAGCCAGCGAGCGAAGCGCCGTGCAGCACAGGAGCATCGTTGATAGAACTGAGCGTGATGATGTAATTGGAGCTGGTTGCCGAGGAGCCTTTGCCCGCATAGCTGCTTAGCAGCTTGGTTGCGTCCGCAGCGGTGACAACGCCGTCACGGTTAATATCGAGCAGATTAATCTCTTCCGGCGTCAGTACAGCGCCGCTGTTCACGACCTTCATAATGTACAGGGCGTCCGCAGCAGTGACAACACCGTCGCCAGTCGTATCCCCGATGCGGGTTACGGTCAACTGGAACTGCTCCGTCAGTTTTTCAAGCGTTGGGGTTTGCGCTTCAAGCGTAATCGTAGTTGTCCCCGCCAATATAATCTCTAATTCTGTATAAAGCTGATAAGCATTTGCCGTAGCAACGGCGGAATCGCTGGACGAGGCTGTCAGCTGGGAAAGGCCAGCAACACCGGAGAACAGCACACTTGCATCCAAGGAAATACGGGAGCCGTGATGCTCGATAGCCGCACCAAATGGGGTGGTAGAATCCGAGGAAGGCTTAATCCAGGGAATATCCTTGTTGACGATCGGGGTGAAAAAGTTGGAGGTGGCCGGAGTGGCATTCGCTCCATTTGGCAGTGGCAGAGCGGTCCCCAGCATAGTCGCGCACAAAATAATCGCAGGTCCTTTGCTGCGGGAGAAATGAGTCATTTTACGCCAATAATTATTCATTCGTCCAGTTCTCCTTATAAGAGGGTTGATGAGATATTGCCTTTATTGTAAAACAAGCGGTTGAACGGATTCTGAATCTTATTGTCGAAATAAGTCGAAGGAAAAGGCTGCAAAATTCTAGCGATAGAATTTTGCAGCCGGATTGAAATCATGCAGATCAAGCTTAACCGTTAATTAGACCAGCTTTGACAAGCAGGCGTTTCACGATAGCAGCGGTCTCTGCCCGGGTTACATTGGAATCCGGGTTCAGAGCGCCATCGGCGCCTTGGACAATGCCGTTTTTCAAAGCAGCAGCAACTGCGGCTTTAGCCGAAGCTGATACCGATGCGCTGTCTTGGTAGGCTGCCAGCAGGCTGTCGATTTCAGCGGTATCGCTGACTTGTGCTAGTGAGGTAAGCGCAAGGGCGCGGTTCAAAATAATCATCGCTTCTTCACGAGTGATCAAGCCGTTTGGACGGAAGGTGCCGTCCGAATAGCCGCTGATCAGCTTGCTCGAAACCGCGAGCTTCACTTCATTTTCGTACCAGCTGCCTGCCTTCACATCGGAGAAGGAAACCGCTGTGCTGCCGGAAGCGGCATGGATGCCGAGCGCGCGCAGCAAGGTTGCTGTAAACTCAGCGCGAGTAATGGAAGCGTTCGGTGCAAATTCAGTTCCCGATACGCCCTTCATGATCAGGCGGGAGCCGAGATCGATGACGTCATTTTTGCTCCAGTGATTTTCAACATCCTTGAACGAAGCCGGGGTATAAACGACCGCATAGCTGCTGTTCGTCAAGCTGTTGATGCTCGCCCAATACGTGCTGCCCGTAACGGAAATATGGGTCGGTACATGGTGCAAGGTGCCATCAGAACCAAGCACTACGCCCGTTGTAATCGCTGTGCCGTCAGAGCCGGCAGGAAGAGCGATCGCACGTTCTACATAATGATTAAACTGGTTAACGACAATGCTTTTGCCGTTGTAATGCGCGATGACTTCAAAGTCAACTGGCGTTCCAACAACGCTCAGCCCTTGCTTGGAGGCTTGGGATTTTACTGCGCTTGCCGCGGAGCCATCGGCTGTTGTGATGGAAATCGTGATTTTAATATCCGACAGGGCAACCGAAGCGCCAACCTGTGCGGAAATGCTGTCAATGTTGATATCGCTCGCAGGCAGCGTATAAGTAGCCGTAGGCGTTTGAATTTTAACGGAAGCTCCACGACCTTCCAGCTCTTTCACCAGTTGGCCGTTCAGCTCGCCGGTCACGATAGCGGCAGTTGTATCCTGAACCGGAAGCACCAGCTCTTTAATGCCGGAAGTGCTGATTTGCTTGATTACTTTATCGTTGTCTACTTCAAGCAGTACCGATTTGCGTCCATTTTGTACAGAAGACTTCGAAGTCGCAAATTGCGGCTGCTCCTTGCCATCGATGTAGACGATGACCGGTGTCGATGTTGTTGTCGGCGCCGGTGTGCTTGTAGCAGGTGCCGGTGTTGTGGAACCGCCGCCTGAGCCCGATCCGGAGCCTGGATCTGGATTGTTCGGAGAATCCTTGTAAACGACAATTTCTCCGCCTGCCAGTGTAGACGGCACCTTATAAGAGGAACTGCGGTAAATGGCCCAATTTTCATCTTTGGACGTATCTACAGTCAAATTATAAGTTCCTGTCGTTTCGCTGCTAAGCGCTTTAATTTCAATAGTAAACAGCTGCTGCGGGTCATGAATACGCGAGTTTCCGCCAGTGGAATCGATCCAGATCGCCCGGACCCAGCCAGCCGTATTGTCGAAGTTGGACTGGAAATAGCCCGTATCAGAGGGGCTGCCGTCTTCTGGAGCAACTTCACCATAGGTAGGCGTGATGCTGACGATGCTGAAAATAGCAGGATCGAAATCGAGCTGCATGTTATAAGCACCAACGCCATCGCCAGCACTCGTCAGCATGACAGGCACGCTTCCTGATTGTCCAGCTGCAACTCGGGTATTCGTAATCGTAACCTGCGCAGGGGCGCTAGATTCAGCGTGTGCGGCAGTTGGAAGAAGAACGGCTGGCAATACGAGCAGGCAGCTCAGTATGAGCAGCAGAAGGCGTCTTGCAGGAGCTTGCTTCAATAATGGTTGCATAATAACCTCCATGATAGTAAGGGTAGATGTGTGGGGCCTGGGTATTTTGATCTTCGATAGTCTTGACACTGTTAACCTACATATTGGGTTGTGAACATCCATTCAGAAAGTGAGACGCCTGCAAAATCATTTCCGTCGATATCTTCGAAGGCGCCATCATCGATGATAATGCTGAATTGTGTATCGGATGGCAGGAAAATGGTTAAACCGCTAAGGGTAACCGTATTTCCGCTAATGATAACGTGAGCCGGATAGTCGGCTGGAAAGCTCAGCACTTCACTGTTAGTTGAGGTATCAATAAATTTGATCTCTTTACCAGCAACGGCGGAAATGTCTCTATTAAATGTAAAAACAATATCGTCATATTGATTGACATTGACGCTTCCGTTTACAGGGGTGCGGCTTACAATGAAAGGAGCAGCGCTTGCTACGGCAGCATTTGACTTCAAGAGGACGGCCTGGCCCGTCAGCAGATCGCCTGATGCGGCAACCGGCGTTACCTCT
Source organism: Paenibacillus sp. JT22N7 (assembly GCF_059383875.1). NCBI lineage: Bacteria > Bacillati > Bacillota > Bacilli > Caryophanales > Paenibacillaceae > Paenibacillus > Paenibacillus sp. JT22N7. Next base: position 232,795 of record NZ_JBXENY010000006.1, on the reverse strand, counting down.
GCGAACACATAATAATTGACATCGTCTTGCTGAAGGCTGTAAGTAGTCGCCGTTTCACCGATGATTTCCACCCGGTCAGAGCCGTCAGCTTGAGTACCGCGGAACCATTTCGTGCGGGTATTGCCCTCGGCATCATTTTCGGCGTCAAAATAACTGTATTGCGCAGTAGCCGTCTTGCCAGACACCCATGAGTCGACACTTAAGGAAGTGTTGTACACAGCAGGAGCATCGTCAATGGCGCTTAAAGTGACGATATATTTTTCAGTTGAGTTAAGGGCGGTTTTCCCGGTGTAGAGATTCATCAGAGCCGCGACATCTGCCATGGAGATGCTGCCATCGCGGTCGATATCGTACAGATTGGCGTCGCCTGGGGTCAGGACGGTATTCCGGTCTATCTCTCTAGCGATCAGGAACGCATCCGCTGCTGTAACCATGCCATCCTTGTTCGTATCCGCAAAGCGGTCTACCGTCACGCGGAAATGCTCGGTCAGCTTTTCATTTCCGGCTGTAACGCCTTCAATTCTGATTTCAGTCGTTCCAGCAGCTAAAATTTCAACGTCTATATAAGGCAGCTGCACATTAACCGATGCGACATTTGTATCACTGGACCAAGCGGTTAACGTAGTGATGATGGCTGCCTGAGGGAACAGCTTCGTCGTATCCAGCATAATGGAGGAGTCGTACGTAATAATCTGCGATCCCGAGCTAGGGACAGGACTGTAATTAGAAGTAGGCTTGACCCATTGAATATCGTTGTTTACAACAGGTAGGAAGTAGTTCGATGGTCCAGATGCTGCATGCGCCAGGGTTGACAATGACAAGCTTGTTCCTAGTACAGCGGTGCACAACAATAGCGAGGGACCTTTGCTTCGTGAAAAACCAGCCATTTTACGCAAAGAATGCTTCATTTGTCTTAAGTCTCCTTTATTCCGAATAGCTTGTCTAATTCAAGCGGCTGAGTTTGAAAAGCTGTAAGATTCCAAGCTCAGAATCTTACAGCTTTATAACAAGCTTGCTAGCAGCTTAGCCGTTAATCAGGCCAGCCTTGACGAGCAGGCGCTTCACAATAGCAGCCGTTTCGGCACGGGTCACGTTGGAATCTGGGTTCAGGGAACCGTCAGCTCCCTGCACAATGCCGTTTTTCAAAGCGCTGGCAACAGCGGCTTTCGCATATCCCGACACCGAGGAGCTGTCCTCGTAAACAGCCAGCAGGCTGTCGATTTCAGCAGCATCGCTGACGGTTGGCAAAGTTGTAATCGCAAGAGCGCGGTTTAAAATAATCATCGCTTCTTCACGGGTAATCAAACCGTTTGGACGGAAGGTTCCGTCCGAATAGCCGCTGATCAGCTTGTTTGCTACAGCAAGCTTCACTTCATTTTCATACCAGCTGCCTGTCTTTACATCGGAGAAGGAAACCGAAGTGCTGCCGGAAGCCTTGTGAATACCAAGTGCGCGCAGCAGGGTTGCTGTAAACTCAGCGCGTGTAATGGAAGCATTCGGTGCGAACTCCGTGCTCGATACGCCCTTCATGATCAGGCGGGAGCCGAGATCGTTGACGTCATTTTTGCTCCAGTGATTTTCAACATCCTTGAACGAAGCAGGCGCATAGACGACCGCATAGCTGCTGTTCGTCAAGCTGTTGATGTTTGCAAAATACGTGCTGCCCGTTACGGAAATATAGGTTGGCACATGACGCAGCGTACCATCTTCGCCAAGCACGACGCCCGTTGTCATCTTCGAGCCGCCTGCGCCGGCAGGCAGAGCGATCGAGCGTTCTACATAATGATTAAATTGGCCAATGCTGATGTTTTGTCCATTGTACTGCGCAATGACTTCAAAGTTTACCGGAGCGCCAACGACGCTTACGCCTTGCTTGGACGCTTGGCTTTGTACAGTATTGATGGTTGCATTGTCTGCTGCGGTAATAGAGATGATGATTTTAATATCGGACAGCTTCACCGTTGTACCGACCTGTGCGGAAATCGCATCAATGTTGATGTCGCTCGCAGGCAAGGTGTAGCTAGCTGCAGGCGTCTCGATTTTAACAGTTGCGCCGCGTTTCTCCAGCTCCTTCACCAGTTGGCCGTTCAAGCCTCCGTTGACGACAGCGACTGTGCTGTCTTGAATCGGAAGCACGAGCTCTTTAATGCCTGCTGTGTCGATTTGCTTAAGAACCTTGTCATTGTCTACGTCCAGCTGTACCGTTTTGCGGCCGTTCTGCACAGAGGTTTGAGCCGTTGCATATTGCTGCTCCTTGCCGTCGATGTATACAATAACCGGAGTTGTTGTAGTTGTCGGAGCTGGCGTGCTTGTAGCAGGAGTCGTAGTGAAACCTCCGCCTGAAGAGCCTGAACCTGAACCTGAACCTGAACCTGAACCTGAACCAGATCCTGAGTTGGCCTTCGAAATGACGATTTCTCCGCCATCAACGGTAGAAGGCGTCGTATACGATGGGCTGCGGTAGAACGCCCATTTCTCAGCGTTCGTCGTATCTACAGTCAGGTGATACGTTCCTGTCGTTTCGCTGCTGAGCGATTTAACCTCAATAGCGAACAGTTGGATAGGATCGTTAATGCGCGAGTCTCCGCCCGTAGAGTCTATCCAGATGGCGCGTGCCCAGCCCGCCGTATTGTCAAAGTTGGACTGAAAATAGCCTGTAGCTGATGGAGCGCCGTTTTCTGGCGCCACTTCACCATGTGTAGGCGTAATGCTGACGATGCTTAACACGGAAGGATCGAAGTCGATTTGCATATTGTAAGCGCCGACGCCGTCCCCTGGATCTGTGAGCATGACGGGCACGGTTGCTGATTGTCCGGCTGTCACATTGGTATTCGTAATGGTAACCTTCGCAGGGGCATCTGATGCAGCGTGTGCGGCAGAAGGGACAAAAAAAGCTGGCAATACGAGCAGGCAGCTCAGCATGAGCAGCAGAAAGCGTTTAGCAGGAGCTTGTCTCAAGAATGGTTGCATAATAACCTCCATGAAAGTAAGTAGATGGATGAAACTTGATTATTTGTTGAAAAATCAATGGCTAATGCAGAGTTAGCTCGGGTAGTTGGTAGTGAATTCCCATTCTCCTTGATCGAAGCCTGCATAATCATTACCGTTTGCATCTTTAAAGGCACCATGATCAATGAAAAGAACAAAGTGCGTACCGTATGACAGTTTTCCAGCTAGGTGTTTAATAGTGACGGTTTTCCCAACAACCTCAATATTGTAATCATCATTGGCAAGATAGTCTAATACAAAGCTGTCTATTCCAGAATGATAAAAACGAATGTGCTTACCAGGAACAGCCGTAACCTCTCTATCAAAAGTGAAGACAATATCAGCATTTCTATCGACATTTACACTGTAATTTTCGGGTGTAAGGCTAACAATGATAGGAGTAGCACTCAATACGATAGAATCGGGCTTCAATAGGACAGTTTCGCCCGTCAGCAGATCGCCGGATTCGGCAACTGGCGTCACTTCTGCGAAAACATAATAATTGAGATCGGTTTGCTGAAGAGTATAGCTGTTCGACGTTGCGCCTATGATTTCCGTACGGTCCGAGCCATCTGCTTGCAGGCCGCGGAACCATTTAAAGCGGCTATTGCCTTCGAAGTCATTTTCAGGATCAAAATAACTGTATTCCGCGGTCACCGTTTGGCCTGGTGCCCATGTATCCGCGCTTAAAGAGCCGTTATATATAGCTGGAGCATCGTCAATGGCGCTTAAGGTGACGATATATTTTTTAGACGAGTCTAGAACGGTTTTGCCAGTGTAGAGGTCCATTAAGGCGGAAGCGTCCGCTGCCGTTACGGATCTGTCGCGGTCGATATCATATAAATTGAAGTCTCCGGGAGTAAGGGTGGAATTTCTATTGAGCTCCCGAACGATGTGAAAGGCATCCGCTGACGTAATCATGCCGTCTTTATTCGTATCGGCGAAGAGGTCTACCGTCACGCGAAAGTGTTCGGTCAGCTTTTCATTTTCAGAGGTAACGCCTTCAACCCTGATTTCAGTCGTTCCCGGGCCGAATATTTCCATCTCAAAGTTGGGCAAATAAGCGTTCGCAGACGCGACGCTTGTATCGCTGGAAGTAGCAGTTAACATCGTTATGACGGTTGATGGGGGGAAGAGCTTCTGTGAATCCAATGAGAAGTAGCTGCCATAAACGTTAATGGTTGATCCCATTCCCGCATTCGCATTGGAATCATTTTTAACCCAGTGCAGATCATTGTTTACTACAGGAAGAAAGTAGTTCGAAGGTTCTGGAATTGCATATGCCGGAGCAGATAGTGACAAGGTGGTTCCCAATACTGCAGCACAAACAAAAAGAGTGGGGCCCTTTTTCAGGGATAATGCGGTCATTTTGCGCCAATTATCGTTCATTTGTCCGAGTCTCCTTGTTACGAATAGTAAGATGCTTAGCTTCATTTTACTTTTTAGGGCTGAACCGATTCTGAACGGATGTGTCTAATTGAAAAGAATGAAGTAGCAAAACGTCGAATAATGTTGAAATAAAAAAGAAAAACACAAAAAAACCGTCAATATCTGCAAGCAGAATTTGACGGCTCAAACTATTATTTCTTCATTAAAGGTCAATGCTTAGCAGTACCGGACAATGATCGCTACCCATAATAGCGGAATCAATAGCCGCATCCTTCAGCAGCGGAGCTAGTCGCTCTGAGATCAGAAAATAGTCAATCCGCCAGCCGACGTTCCGTTCGCGAACCTTGGGCATGTAGGACCACCATGTATAGGCATCGGTACGGTCTGGGTAGAGGTGGCGAAAGCTGTCGATAAAACCGGCCGCCAGCAGCTCGGTCATTTTGCCGCGTTCTTCCGGGGTAAAGCCGGAATTGCCGTGGTTGGCTTTGGCGTTTTTGAGATCGATTTCCTGATGGGCGACGTTGAGATCGCCGCAGACAATGACGGGCTTCACCGCATCAAGCTGCTGCAAATAAGTGCGGAAGCGATCCTCCCATTCCAGTCGATAGTCCAGCCGCAGCAAATCGCGCTTGGCATTAGGCGTATATACATTAACTAAATAGAAGTCTTCAAATTCCAGCGTCAAAATGCGGCCTTCCGGCTCTTCGTTTTCTTCAATGCCGTAGCGGACGGAAAGCGGCGGTTTTTTCGTAAACACAGCCGTACCGGAATAGCCCTTCTTCACGGCATAGTTCCAGTAGTCCGAATACGCCTCGCCAAGCTCCAGCGAAATTTGCCCCTCCTGAAGCTTCGTCTCCTGCAGGCAGAAAATATCCGCGTCCATCTCGGCAAAATAATCATTAAACCCTTTATTCACACAGGCTCTCAGCCCGTTAACATTCCATGAAACCAGCTTCAATGCGAAACCTCTCCTCTGTTGGCATTAATATAAAAATAGCTAAAAGCAGTGCTTCTACTAGACGGGCAGCAGGATGAAAACCTTGCCATCCGCATTCAAAATCTGGCTTCCATTGCTAAGCGTGGCATAGGGAAGCTCCCAGTGCGAGTGCCCGCAAAACACGAGCGTCTCCGGCAGCTGCTCAAGCGCAGCGCGAATGGCGCTGTTCCCCTCAAGCCCAAGTGCCGGCTCATCCGGTCCCTGATGCAAAAGCAAAGCGTGGGGCTGCTTCATAATAAGCTTGCGAAGCCACTTCACATAATCGTGCTGGGACATGCGATTAGGCTTGTCCGCTCGTCCGATAATGCCGCCTAGACCGGCAAGGCGGAGTCCTAATATTTCGGTCAAAGCTGGCAGGTCCATGAGATGCATGCAATCGCTAGCGGCGAGCATATTCATATGCGCAGACTCCATTATATCATGGTTGCCGGGTACACCTGCGACCCAGCCGAATGTTTCACCGAAAGCGAGCCAGACGGGAAGGGGGTTGCCGCTGCTGCCCCTTTTGCCAGCATCTCCATATAAATCGCCGCACAACAGGGCGACCATACGCTGTAGGGAAAGATGGGGAAATTCAATCGCTATTAATAACGCTAAATATTCGGGCAGCAGCTCGCCCAGCTGAACCTCGCATCCATCATCGATGGCAACGCCCTGCAAATCGGAGGTGACTATCAGGGCATCTATACGCTCTGGCAGTCCAGATACAAAGCCCTGATAGACGGGCAGCAGCGCAGGGAAGGTCCCGCCGCCAGCCGCCGCTGTTTGATAGGGAAAGCTTTCAATAGGCTCGGGAAGTATTCGCTCGATTTTCATAGTCGTTGAGGCTGCCCCCTTTTGCAACTAAAAATGACTCATGCCGTTTCATTGGAAATTAGGGTCAATATACCATGATTGCGAGTAGCGGGCAACTTAGGAGATTTGATCATTTTTACTAGGGTGCGTTATGATAGGGGAGGTAAATACAAGCAAAAAAGGAGACGGTATGGACAATTTCGTATTATGGCTGAAGTATTTGATTCTCGGTATTATTCAGGGCTTTACAGAGCCTATCCCTGTATCATCAAGCGGACATTTAATTATTGCCCAGCAGTTGCTCGGCGTTGAACAGCGAGGGCTGGCATTTGAAATTTTAACGAACACGGCATCGCTGATTGCGATTGGCTACATTTTTCGCCAAGATATTAATCGGCTAGTTGTTAACACTATCAAATATATGAGAACATGGGACAAGGCTTACAAAAGCGACTTCCTGTTCGCTGTGTATGTCGTCATTGGGACGGTGCCTGCCGTCATTATCGGGCTGCTGTTCAAGGATCAAATTGAGTCTTATTTCTCCTCTGTCCGCACAGTGGCGATATCACTGCTCATAACCGGTGTGGCGCTCTGGCTCATCCGCAATTTGCGAGGGCGCAAGCGGGATGGCGACCTGACGGTCAAGGACGCTTTAATTGTAGGCTTGGCGCAGGCGGTCGCGCTCATTCCCGGTATTAGCCGCTCAGGTTCTACCGTCATTACATCCATTGCGGTCGGCATGAAGCAGGAGACGGCGCTGCGGTTTTCTTTTATGCTGTACATACCCATTAGCTTGGGCGGCTTGGTGCTGGGCATCTCGGACATTGCGAATGATCCTAACCGAACATCGCTGATGATTCCTTATCTCATTGCCTTTATAGCTACTTTAATCGTTACCTACTATTCTATGCGCTGGTTCATGAACATTATGGCGCGCGGCAATTTAAAATATTTCTCCTATTATTGTTTTGTCGCAGGCATCCTGCTGCTCATTTTCCTCTAGAACGACTGCTGGAGGAGAGGGAGCACAGATCCGGGAAAAAAGGGTTTGAGAGGCTGGTATCCAAACAGGGATGCCAGCTTTTTTTGTAAATATAAGCATAGAAAAATTTCACCCTCGAAACGGAAGCTTTGCCGCTAGAGGACGGTGACAGCCGTTTGCGTTTAGCTGCTTCGCTAGAGATGGGGGTTTATGCAGGCCTTCGAATAAAAAAAGAGAATAGTGCAGCGTGATTTTGTTGCTTTCAGTAGAATTTACAACTTTTTCCTGTATGGGCTAAGCAGAAAATCGTAATTTCTTTATGAAAAACGCACAATATCTAAATTCAGGAAGAATTATAATTAAAAAATATATTGAATTAATTATTTAATTAAATGACAGGTGTGAATATTTATTTAAGGATTTAAATAAATATTATCCCCTCTTATATGTTAATACTTGACTAACATTATCTCTTAAATCGAACTAGATGTTAAAAAAAGAGAGAAAGATAAATAAAAAGTATTGTAACTCTTTTCTTAATGATATAAAATGTGACATAGATTGAGTCTCATGATGTCACATTCGAACAGCTAGATTCGCCTGATAATGCCGAGCTAAGTCCGTCATTATTTTCAGAATTATCAATTTAATTAACGCTCGAAATTATAATTCGTTAGGGTGATTAAATGTGAGTGAGGAATTGCTGAGAATGGAGCATTTAACGACGTCCTTTCGGATCGCTGACCGCTATTATGCAGCAGTGGATGACGTTACGTTAACGGTCAGAAAAAATGAAATTTTAGCGATTGTTGGCGAATCCGGCTCGGGGAAAAGCGCATTGGCCTTTTCGATTATGGGGCTCCATACGCGGGCGAAAATCGAAGGGCATATTTATTATAAGGGGCAGGACTTGGCTCATCTGCCTCCAAGCAAATTAAACAAGCTGCGGGGTAAGGAGATGGGCATGATTTTTCAGGACCCGCTGTCTGCCCTCAATCCGCTCATGATTGTTGGCAGCCAGATTGAGGAGGCTTTGCTGCTCCATAACGACAAGCTGACGGCGGAGCAGCGCAAGGCGAAGGTGCTGGAATTGCTTGATAAGGTAGGCATTCCCCGCCCTGAGCACACGTATCAGCAATATCCGCATGAGTTGTCCGGCGGAATGAGGCAGCGCGTCGTCATTGCGATTGCGATTGCCAATGAGCCGAAGCTGCTCATTGCCGATGAGCCGACGACGGCGCTTGATGTGACGATCCAGCTGCAAATTTTGGAGCTGATCCGCAAGCTGAAGAGTGATATTGGCGCAGGCATTATCCTCATCACCCATGATCTTGGAGTTGTGGCGGAAATGGCGGATCGCGTAGCCGTTATGTATGCGGGACAGATCGTGGAAATCGCCGATATTTATACGCTCATTTCAAATGCGCAGCATCCCTATACGAAGTCGCTGCTCAGCTCGATCCCGGCGGCCAGTGCTGAGAAGTCTCGGCTGCATGTCATTCAGGGCATTGTGCCCTCCTTGCAGAAGCTGCCCCGCGAGGGCTGCCGCTTCCGCTCCCGCATTCCATGGATGGAGGAGGCGGCACATGAGGCGGAGCCTGCGATGCACGAAGTAAGTCCCGGTCATTTCGTCCGCTGTACCTGCTATCGGACTTTTTATTTTCCTAAAGTGGACGGGAAGGGGGCTGACTATGGCGCTTCTTGATATTAAGGATTTAAAGGTGCATTTTCCGATTCGCGGCGGCTTATTCGGCAGAACGGTTGGCGAGGTCAAAGCGGTAGATGGCGTAAGCTTGTCCATTGAGCAGGGCAGCACCTACGGACTCGTTGGCGAGTCCGGCTCGGGCAAGACGACGACGGGGCGGGCGGTTATCGGCCTGAATGCGATTACGTCCGGCAGCGTCATATTCGAAGGCAAGGACTTGAACGAAGGCGGCAAGCGCGGCTTGCTGAATGCCCGCCGCGATATTCAAATGATTTTTCAAGATCCGTATTCCTCGCTTAACCCGAAGAAGCGCGTCATCGACATTGTGGCGGAGCCGCTGCGCAACTTCGAGCGGCTGTCTGAGCAGGAGGAGAAGCGACGCGTGCGCGAGCTGCTGGAGCAAGTGGGCTTAAGCGCAGAGACGATCTACAAATATCCGCATGAGTTTTCCGGCGGCCAGCGGCAGCGGATCGGCATCGCCAGGGCGATTGCCTTAAAGCCGAAGCTGATCATTGCCGACGAGCCCGTATCGGCGCTGGACGTATCCGTACAGGCGCAGGTGCTTAATTTTATGCAGGACATCCAGAAGCAATTAAACCTCACGTACTTGTTTATCAGCCATGACCTTGGCATTATCCGGCATATGTGCGATCACATCGGCATTATGTACAAGGGCAGACATGTTGAGCAAGGCACAACCTCAGATATTTTTCATAACCCTCAGCATATTTACACCAAGAGGCTCCTTGCAGCCATTCCTGATATCGACCCTACACAAAGAGAGAAACAGCGACAGTTTAGAGCAGAGGTAAAAGCCGAATATGATCAAGCCTACAGAGACTATTTTGACGAAGAGGGCCTGGCCTATTCATTAAGGCCGATCTCAAGCACGCATCTAGTAGCTCTGCCTGGGAAAGGTGGATAGCGATGTGGAAAACGATTGTTCGCCGTATATTCATTATGATTCCGCAATTATTTTTGCTTAGCATTCTCGTCTTTTTGCTCGCTAAAGCGATGCCGGGCGATGCGCTCACAGGCCTTGTTGATCCGAGCCTTGATCCTGCGGCGCTGGAAGCGCAGCGAGAGCGGCTTGGTCTGAACGATCCGTGGCATGTGCAGTACTGGAACTGGATGGTCCATGCGCTCCAGGGCGACTTTGGACAATCGTTCCGCTTCAAAATGCCTGTGTCCGAGCTCATTGGCCAGCGCATATCCAATACGATCTGGCTGTCGGTCGCGACGCTGATTTTGACTTATCTAATCGCGATTCCGCTTGGTATTACGAGCGGCCGCTACAACGATACTTGGGCGGACCGCCTAATTACGGGCTATACCTATTTGGGCTTTGCTGCGCCGCTGTTTATTTTTGGCTTGGTTATGCTGTGGCTGTTCGGCTTCCACTTTGACTGGTTCCCTACAGGCGGCAGCGTTAAGCCGGGAGTAGAGCCTGGCACAGCTGCTTATGTATTTAGCAAAATTTATCATTTGCTGCTCCCGGCTCTATCGATGGCGCTGATTACGACCGTGACGACGGTGCAGCTGCTGCGCAGCGAAATTATTGATACGAAGCAGCGCGATTTTATTTTGACCGCAAGGGCTAAGGGGGCTTCGGAGTCCCGCGTCTACAACCGCCATATTTTGCGCAACTCGCTGCTGCCGATTGCCGCCTTTTTCGGCTATGAGATTACGGGCTTGATCGGCGGCACTGTATTTATCGAGAGCATCTTCAGCTATCCCGGCATGGGCCAGCTGTTTCTAAGCTCCATCTCCTTACGGGATTTCAGCGTCGTGACGGCGCTGGTGCTGCTGTATGGGCTCGCATCGATTTTGGGAGCTTTAATATCGGATTTGATTTTGAGCATCGTCGATCCCCGGATTCGGATCAAATAAGCGCGTTGGGAGGCTTAAACTATGAGCAAGCTTGCAACCGCCGAGGCGGACCGAAGCCCCTCCGGCTGGAAAATCATCTGGCGGGAAATTGTCCGCGACAAGGTGGCGTTTGCTTCCTTTCTTTTTCTAGGACTCGTTATCGTCTTTGTGTACGGCATTTCACTTGTGCTGGATCAGAAGCAGATCGTAACCGTCGATTTGTTCTCGCTGTACAAGCCGCCTTCCGCCGATTTTTGGCTGGGGACGGACTATGGCGGGCGGGATGTATTCGGGCAGCTGATTATCGGCACGCGCAACTCCTTGTCCATCGGCATTATTGTGACGCTGATGACGGGGATTATCGGCATTCTGATTGGTCTGCTGTCGGGTTATTTTGGCGGCAGCGTAGACAATGTATTTATGCGCTTCGTCGATTTCTTTATGATTTTGCCGACGCTCATGATTGTAATTGCGTTCGTGACCGCCGTGCCTAAATACAGCATTGTTTCGTTCTCGCTCATTATGACGGCATTTCTGTGGATGGGCATTGCCCGGCTGATTCGGTCGAAGGCGCTGCAGGAGCGGGAGCTGGATTACATTCAAGCGTCCAGAACGCTCGGTTCCTCCCATTTGAAAATCATGTTTACGCAGCTGCTGCCGAATCTCAGCTCCATCATTATTGTGACGATGACGCTGAATCTGGCAGCGAACATCGGTCTTGAATCCGGCCTTTCCTTTCTTGGCTTTGGCTTTCCTGAAAGTACGCCGAGCCTCGGTACCTTAGTCAGCTATGCGAGAAACCCGCAAACCCTGGAGAGCAGATGGTGGATCTGGTTACCCGCGTCAGTGCTGATCTTGGTATTGATGTTGAGTATAAATAATGTTGGTCAAGCGCTAAAGCGTGCGACGGACGCAAGACAAAGAAAAGGTTAATAAAAGGAGGAGATGGTGTAATGGGAAAGGGTAAGGGGACAAAGTATGTATTCGTTTCGCTGATGCTTGTGCTCGCGCTAATGCTGGGGGCATGTACATCAAATGGTGGAAGCGGGGCAGCCGAGAGCGCAAGTCCTGGGGCGAGTGCCGAACCTGCGGCTAGTGCAAGTGCAGCTCCAGCTGAAGATGACGGTCTTTATTCCATTGAGGATTTTAACAAGGTGAAAATTAATGAAGGTACGGCGCTGAAGGGCGGCTCCGTCACTTACGGCTTGGTGTCCGATACGCCATTTGAAGGTACGCTGAACTACAATTTCTATTCGGGCAACCCGGATGCGATGGTTTTGCAGTGGTTCGATGAAGGGCTGCTGACTTGGGATGCCAACTACGTCTATACGAATGACGGCGCAGCAACCTATGAGGTTTCCGAGGATGGGCGCACGTTTACCTTCACCATTCGCGACAATGTCAATTGGCAGGATGGCGAGCCGGTGACGGCGGAGGATTGGCTGTTCGCGCATGAAATCATCGGAAATAAAGCTTATGATGGCCCGCGTTACGATTCCAATTTTACGAATATTGAAGGCATGGAGGAGTTTCATGCTGGCAAGGCAAAGACGATTTCCGGCATTAAGGTGCTGAGTGAAAAACAATTGCAAATTACGTACATTCAATCCACCCCTTCCCTGTTAACGGGCGGTGTATGGAATTATCCGCTGGCGAAGCATATTTTTGGCGATATGGATGTAGCGAAAATTTCCGCTTCCAAGGAAGTGCGCGAGAAGCCGATCGGCTTCGGACCTTTTAAAGTGAAATCAATTGTACCAGGCGAGTCGGTTGTATTTGAGAAAAATACCGATTACTGGCGCGGGGAGCCCGCTCTTGATGAGGTTGTGCTGAAGGTCATCAACCCAACGACGGTTGTGCAGCAGCTTGAGAGCGGCGGCGTTGATCTCGTCGATTCCTTCCCGGTTGACCAATATCCGGACAATGCGGGCATGTCGAACGTCGAATTCCTCGGCACGATCGATCGCGCGTATACGTATGTCGGCTTTAAGCTTGGTACATGGGATAAAGAAGCAAAAGTCGTTAAGCCGAATGACAAGGCGAAAATGGGCGATGTGAATTTGCGCAAGGCGATGTGGCAGGCAGTGGACAATGATGCGGTTGGCAAAAAGTTCTATCACGGCCTGCGCTGGAATGCGACGACGCTTATTCCGCCGTCCCACCCAGAGTTCCATGATTCCACCAATAAAGGCGTAACCTACGATCCAGAAGCGGCGAAAAAGCTGCTGGACGACGCGGGCTATAAATTAAACGGCGAATTCCGTACAAATCCAGATGGCAGCGAGCTGGTTATCAATTTTATTTCGATGACAGGCGGAGATATTGCTGAGCCGTTGGCCCGTTATTATGTGCAATCATGGGCGGCAATCGGCCTTAATGTCAATCTGGAAATGGTCGAGTTCAACTCCTTCTATGACCGTGTAGGCAACAATGGGGACGACGATCCTGCGGTTGATGTTTATCAGGCGGCGTGGTCTGTTGGCATCGATGTAGACCCTGCTGGTCTATATGGCAAAGATGCGATTTATAACTTCCCGCGTTTTGAGACGGAGGAGAATAGCAGGCTGCTTGCCGAGGGCGTCTCGGAGAAAGCCTTTGATGTAGAGGTACGCAAAGGCATTTATAAAGAATGGCAGCAATATATGGTTGATCAGGTTCCGGTATTCCCGACTCTATACCGCTCCGAGCTTGTTCCGGTGAATAAGCGCATTATGAACTATGCAATCGGCGATGGCACCGGCATTTATTTGCATCAGCTGGCTGTCTCGCAAGATAAACCGTTTGTAGCAGTGAAATAGCGTATAATAGAGCTTAGAGACTGCGACGAAATAAAGTACCGCTAATTTATTGACAAAACTCCCAAAACCGTGGAGATTTTGTCAACAAAAGCGGGTACTAATTTCCTCGCAGCTCCTTAGAGTAGCAAACAAGATAATCGGCGGGCCTCAGTTGCCCACCCGTTAGACAAGGGCTGTTCACTAGGGCGGAGGACTTCGCCTTGGGGAACAGCCCGCTTTGCGGTTGCAGCGGGTAGGACGCGGCTGCGCTCTTTTCAAACGGGGGCGGGAATGCTACAATCTCTGAAACTATAGCTTTGAAAATGGGGAAAGGCAGGAAACGATTATGAGCAATCGACCTTCTAGAAATGACTTTAATCCTTACTATGAAACGTATATTGAAAAAGTGCCCGAAGGCAGCATTAAGGATGTGCTGCTAGAGGCACAGCAGGCGACAAGCGAGCTGCTGGCAAGCATTCCGGAGGAGCGCGGCAGTTTTAAATACGCGGAAGGCAAATGGAGCATTAAGGAAGTTATTGGCCATATTAATGATACCGAGCGCGTGATGAGCTATCGCCTGCTGCGGATTTCACGGGGCGATTCGACGCCGCTGCCTGGTTTTGAGCAGGATGTGTTTGTAGCGGGTGCGCGGTTTGATGAGTATACGATCGAGGAGCTTGCTGAAGATTATCGGGCGATCAGGCAATCGACGCTGAAGCTGGTTAGCAAGCTTTCCGATGAGGCGCTGTCACGGCGCGGCAACGCAAGCGATTCCGAGGTAACGGCATTGGCGCTAGCCTACATTATCGCCGGTCACGAGCTTCACCATTTGAACGTATTGAAGGAACGATATTTAATTGACTAGCTAATATAACAGTCACCAAAGGAGCTCTATGATGAGTGAAGCAAGCTTTAAGGATTATCAATTAAGTGAAGACATTACCCGGGCGCTGGACAGCTTAGGCTACAAGCAGCCGACCATTGTACAACGCGAAGTCATTCCGATTGCACTGAGCAAGCGCGATCTTACGGTCAAGTCGCATACCGGCAGCGGCAAGACGGCGGCCTATGGCATTCCCATTTGCGAAATGGTGGATTGGGACGAAAATCGCCCGCAGGCGCTCATTCTAACACCGACACGCGAGCTTGCTGATCAAGTAACCGAGGACATCACGAATATAGGCCGTTACAAAAGAATTAAAGCGACAGCGATTTATGGCAAGCAGCCCTTTGCCCCACAGCGCATGCAGCTGACGCAAAAAAATCATGTGGTCGTCGGTACGCCTGGCCGCATTATGGATCATATCGAAAAAGATACGATCGATCTGGAGAAGCTGCGCTTCCTCGTCATTGACGAGGCAGACGAAATGCTGAGCATGGGCTTCATCGAGCAGCTGGAAATGATTATTCAGGAGCTGCCGAAGGATCGGGTGACGCTGCTATTCTCCGCTACGCTGCCGAAGGATGTAGAGCGGCTGTGCCATCGCTATATGAATGATCCGGTGGATATTGCGATTAAAGCTGAGGGCGCCGCGAAGGCCGAAATCGATCATTCGTTGTATATCGTGCGGGATAACCGCAAGCTGCAATTGCTGCAGGACGTGACGGTGATGGAAAACCCGGACAGCTGCATCATTTTTTGCCGGACGCAGGTGAATGTCGATGAGGTGCATCATGAGCTGACCCTGCTCGGTTACCCGATTGGCAAAATCCATGGCGGCATGGAACAGGATGATCGCAATCGCGTAATGGGCGAATACCGCAGAGGCGAGTTCCGTTATTTGGTGGCGACTGATGTAGCAGCGCGAGGCATTGATATTGATCGGATTACCCATGTGATCAACTACGATTTTCCGATGGAGAAGGAAAGCTTTGTCCACCGCGCAGGCCGAACTGGACGAGCAGGCAACAAAGGCAAGGCGATCTCATTCGTGACGCCAAATGAGGATTCTTTTCTCGCTAATGTTGAGGCGTACATCGGGTTTAAAATCCGGCAGGCGGAAGCTCCGCCTGAAGATGTCGTGAACAGCCGCAGGGAAAGCTTTGAGCTGAAGCTGAAAGCAAGTCCAGAATTGAAGCAGGACAAGAAGTTACAGCTCAGCGCAGACATCCTCAAGCTTCATTTCAACGGAGGCAAGAAAAATAAGCTCAGAGCGGTTGATTTCGTCGGCACCATTGCGAAAATCGAGGGCATGACGGCCGTAGATATCGGCATCATTACGATTGAGGACAATAAGACGTATGTGGAAATTTTGAATGGCAAAGGCAGCCTCGTGCTGCAAGCGATGAAAAACACGACGGTCAAAGGCAAGCTTCTAAAAGTACAGCCTGCTCGGAAATAACAGGTAAAACCGATGGCGATCAGCAGTAAAGGTAGCGGGAAGGGTGTACTAAGCAACGCGCTTCTCCCAACCTCTGTGCTGCATCGTTATCGGTTTTTTTATGGAGAAAGCAAAAAGCCTGGACTGACAAAGTTGAGCTTTTGACATTTGTATTGGGCTGGACCATATGATATGGTTGAAGCAGCAAAACGAACAAAGAGGGGATAACAATGGCAAATGAAACGCCGCTAACGAAGGAAGCCATATTGGACGCAGCGGAACAGGTGCTTCGGAGATATGGCCCCGATAAAACGTCGGTTACGGACATCGCGAAGTTTCTCCAGGTTAGTCATGGCACCTTATATCGGCATTTTGCGAGCAAGGCTGCGCTTCGAGAGACAGTTACCGAGAGATGGCTGGATAAAAGCGTATCCGAGCCTCTAGAAGGGATTGCGACTGCAACGGACGGCAGCGCTGCTATGCAATTGCGCTCATGGCTTGACGCGCTTATGCAGAAGAAGCAGATGTATGCGCTTGAGGATGCGGAGATGTTTGCAATGTACTCAGCGGTAACGCTGGAAGCCGTTGATTTAATTGCGGCGCATGTCGATCACTTGGTCAAGCAGATTGCCATCATTGTAGAACGCGGCATGCACAGCGGCGAGTTTAAGCCGGGTGATGCGCATGCGACGGCAAGGGCTATTTTTCTGGCGACGACGAAATTTCATCATCCGGCTTTTGTGCGCGAATGGTCGAGCAAGGAAATCGATCAGGATTTTGATGCCGTGTGGAGCTTGCTGCTTGCCGGATTACAATAAATACGCCTTTAGAAACAGATCGGAGCACTCCGGCAGCCGTTTCTAACAGGCGTATTTTTTTGCGTTCAATAGGGAAAAAACAGAGGAAAACGTGAAATCATTTCACGGTGATTTTAAAAGATTGTCAATACACAAATGACAAAAAATAATATTTGTTATTTGACAGTTGTAACATGCCAGTATATACTCTATTCAATAACAACGAGGCACAGCACCTCGCGACAAAGGATGGGACCACAGATGGAGAAAAGTTTAACGGGCAAAGTGGCATTAGTTACGGGCGCATCGAGAGGCATTGGGCAGAAAATCGCTGAGGATTTGGCACAGTATGGAGCCAAGGTAGTGGTCAATTATGCAAGCAGCCCAGCAAAGGCGGACGAGGTAGTCGCTGGAATTAAACGCGATGGCGGGGAAGCAACAGCAATTAGAGCGGATATCAGCAAGGTAGCAGAGATCGAAGAGCTATTCCACAAAACATTGGAAGCCTATGGTCAGATAGACATTTTGGTTAACAACGCAGGCATTATGATCAACAAGCCGCTAGCAAGCATAACGGAAGAGGATTTTGACAAGCAATTTGAGATTAATGTCAAAGGCACCTTTTTTGCCATCCAGCAGGCAGCGCTGCATATGAAGGAAAACGGGCGCATCATTAATTTTTCAACGTCAGTGGCGGGCCATATGTTCAAGGCTTACAGCACCTACGCAGGAACGAAAGGCGCGGTGGAGCAGTTTACCCGCCAGCTTGCGAAGGAGCTTGGTCCGAAAGGCATTACGATCAATGCCATTGCACCGGGACCTGTAAACACGGAGCTGTTCAAGGCAGGGAAGACGGAGGAGCAGATAACGGCGATCAGCAATGCCAATTCCTTTGGACGGCTGGGCGAGCCGGAGGACATTTCACAGGTAGTGCTGTTTCTGGCAAGCAAGGAGTCGCAGTGGGTAACCGGGCAAACGCTGCGCGTGAATGGCGGATTTATTTAAAAGGATGGTTTGAAGCCCTCTCGCAGCTATGTTATGGTTCGTATAAAAGGAGAGGAAGATGATGCAGCATCTGAATCAAATAGTGCCGCTTCTGGAACAGGACACGCTTACGAACATTACGCTGCTGAAAATGATCGAGGCTTATGAGGGGGCCATCAGCAGCAAGCTCATCGAGGGCTCTGAACCATCGCGATGGGGGCTGCTCCTGCTGCTTCCAATCGAAGCGTATCCTTATGATCAGCAAACGTATCCCGAAGCTGACTATATCGCTTTTGTCGCGTATACGGAGCAGTCGCTGCTGCCCGAACTGCTCACAGCTGTTCCCACAGGTGCCCGCCTCGTATTCAAGCTCCAGAAGGATGAGTATCGGGAACAGCTTGCCCAATACTACGAGTTGGAGCAGGCCAGAGCATATATTTCCTATACGAGCCAAGACGAGCTTACCAGCAGCAACGTGCAGCAGCATAAGCAGCATAAGGCGATTAATAATGAAGACGTTGTGAAGCAAGAGACGCTGACAGAGGAACTGCTGCCGCTGCTTTGCAGCAACGGCTATACGCCGGAGGAGCTGCGAGGCTATTTTGCCGAACGCGCCTATGCCTTCGTGATTTACCGGGACGGCGAGGCTGCTGCCGGCTGCTTTATTTTTTGCAATTATAAAGACATTTGGGAAATTGCAGGCGTCCATACCCGGGAGCGCTGGCGTGGGCAAGGCTTGGCAAGGCAGCTTGTAGCTGCCGCGTTGGAGCATTTGAGGCAGAGAGGGCTGAGGCCTAGATACCATGTGCTGGAGACGAATGCCGCCTCAATCGGGCTCGCCGAGTCGCTAGGCCTCCACCCCTTCATGAAGCTGACGCATCATACGATGCGAAGCCCCGCCGCGATACCGCAGTAAATTTAGGCGAATCAACAAAAGCCCGCCCTTCAACGCTAGCTGAAGGGCGGGCTTTGCTGCAAATATAGGAAAGTATATAATTTTTCTATCCTTACTCTTACCGTATTTGTGCCTCGTCAAATCTTATAATTCCAGCAGCACGTAGCTGCCCATATAGAACAATTCAGCATCGTCATATTGATCAGGTACCTCTTCCCATACGATATCCCAGGTGTCATCCAGCATTTCCGAATAATCGACCTCAGGGGAAAGGCGCAAAATAATTTGATCCTGCCCGCTTTGCACGAGCTTCGTCAGCTCCATGCGATATTGCTTATTGGAGGTGACTTCGAGACCATTTTTCACATAGTAGTCGTATTTATTGCTATCGCCGGTATATTGGCCGAGCTCATCGTCCAGCCAATAAGACACATCCTCTACATATTCCTCGTTAATGGCGGTCGCATCGCTCGCGTTATAGAGCATATAAGGAACATCTGAATTGGTCGCATTGTTGGTCGGATCGACGTTCAGCCATTCTTCGCCAATTTTGACCTTGTTCCATGCATGGGGAACGCCATCCAAATAGCCGGTTACGACAATCGTCTCCACGCCAGCGAGCTCGTTCAGCAGCTTGTAGGTGTAGGCATAGCTCATACAGACGCCGAGTTTATTGACCATTATGCCGTAGGTGCTGTAAGCATCATAAAACTCCGGGTCCACCTTGCGAAAATCATATTTATACGCATTATCCAGCGCATCATCATCGTATACCGTCGTATCGTTCAAATAATCATAGATCGCCAGCCGTTTTTCCTCGTCGTTCATATCTGGCGTAATCGTGGCTGCAATAATGCGTTCGGCCTCCTGCATAATTTCCCGCTGCTTCGCGCGCATCTCCTTGACCGGATTCTCGTAGGACACATAAAGCGAAAGTGTGCGGTAATCGTAGCCGTAGCTTGCCAGCCCGATAATATATGGGTTTTGGTACATGACCTTCTCGACGACGTCAATGAGAACCTCGGTATTTTGCGCTTCGGGAAAGGACATGAGCGAAATGTCTTCCTCTCCGGTCATCAAGTTGCGGGCCAAATATTCCTCTAGCGCCGAGTCGGCAGAAATATTTAGCTTCTCCAGCAGCTTGTCGGTTGGAACCTTTGCTTTATCGCCCTTGGCGACGACCAGTCGCGTATTTTCGATTTGCCGATCAATCAGGTTGTCGGTAGTCGAAGCCGCTTTGGTGTAGCGGGTAATAATAGTCGGCACATTGGCATCCGGTATAAAATAGGTCGTATTTTCCGGCTGGACGTAGCCGGTATTAGCTGTATTATCGGCTTCGTCATCCTCGTCCTCATACCAGGAGGCTACATAATCAATATCCTCAAGGGTGACGTCTTCGACCCAGACGACGCCTGTCAGCGCTGTACCTTTAATGGAATAAGGAATGCGCAGGGGGCTGGACGGCTCAAGGACAAGGGCATCCGTTTCATACACGATGTCCTTAAAGCTGATAGAGCCATCCGTATGCTTGACCTCGACGCTGTATGGCAGATCATCTACGTATTCATAGGTATTGCCGAACAATTCTCCTTCATATTCGTCGGTAACCTCCGTCGGAAGCTGGCTCGACAAATCGGCCGTCACGACGGGGGCGCTGAAGTTGGATTCCTTGCCGTTGGCAACGGCTGTGACATAAAAGTTGCCCTGTACCCCGGTATTTTGCGCGAGTGTAAAGCTCTCGCCCGTATCCAGCTCTAATTGCTCGTAAGTGGTATCGCCAAAATCTTCGAGCTCCGTTCCTTTGACCCGCTCAATCAGGACAGGGGTCTCCAAATAAAAGGCGGATTTTTTGCCCGGAGCGCTTGTCGTTCCATCCGTTTTCCGAGCTTTGGGGAAGGTCTGGTACACCTTGTATTCGCTGACCCCGGTTATTTTATCCCATAGGAGCTTTAGCCTGCCATCCTCGCTTATTTCATAGGTGAGATTCGGAACGGGCAGCTTGGACTCCACCGTGAATGGGATAATGAGCGGCTCCTCCAGCTTTTTGGGCGTAGTGGAAGCCATGTCATAATCAATGCGGAGATAATAAATCGGCGCATTTCCCCAGCCTAATGGATCAGAGGAGGAAGCGGAAGGAAGCGGCAGCACACCTGAATCCAGCGGCTCGACCGTGATTATGCTTTTGCTGCCTTCCACAGGGGTGACCCGGTTGAATGAAGCCATTTGGCTGGAGGGCAGCGCCTGCCGGTCTGTATGAACCGTAATCGTTTCTTCCCACTTTAAATTATCGAGCTGCGTCAAATCGGATTGAAAATGAAAATCGAATTTCATATCTTTGGCTACATTGTAGAGCGGCATAATCGGCTTATTGCTCGTTTCGCCGTATTTTTGCTTTAATTGCTGCACGGAAAGCTTCTCCGGCGTCTGCCAAGCATATTTAAGCAGCTTAATGCTGGAATTGAAGCCATTTGCCGCATCTGACATGCAGCCCGTCAGCAGCAGGCTCATGAGCAGCAGGCTGAGCAGCATTTTTTTCATTGCGCAGGTCTCCTCCGGGAAGTGATGAAATCGTATAGTTAGCAATATGAAAATTTTACCTTGTTAAATTAAATTATTCAATTCATTTCATAGTCATGACAAAAAGGGCCGATCCCATTTGTGCCAAACGCAGCGTATTGATGGGCCCTATACGCAGTGTTAGCCGTGAGAAAAGGTGAAAAACGTACTTTTCAGCCTGCTTATTCTATTTTTGATATCGCGAGGCCGGAATTGAACAAAAAATTAAACGACTGGCATAAATAATCCCATTGTGTAGCGGGGCGCTATGCTATTTAATTATTACGAACCAATGAAAACGCATACATTTAGGAGGGGGAACATGAAGCGAAGAAAAATAGCAGCGGTGCTGCTGGTTGCAGCTATGCTGCTCAGCACGCTGACGGGGCTTGCGCCACGAGCGGTTTGGGCAACGGAGGAGGAGCCTGCTTATTTGGATGAAGGGGTGTCGGCAGCGGAGTCGGTGTACCAGCCCGGCCTGATTTTACACTATGATATGAAGACGACGGCAACCGATGCAGGGCAGACCATTGTGAAAAATGTAGCTGGCGGAACAGCCGTATATGACGGCATTTTCCGCAATCCATCGAATGGCCAGCTTGTGGCGAATGGCACTGCTGGTTTTGCTGGCTTTAACGGAGGCGCGGCTTCCGCGAACAGCGGCTATATTGAAATACCGAAAGGCGCAGGCGGCGAGGATCTGCTGAGCGGCTTAACCGATGTCACGATTTCCTCGCTCGTCAACTGGGAGAACGACGGCACGAACCGTTGGATATTCGGATTCGGTGCCACGACAAGCGATCCCGAGAATGGTAACAAATATTTGTTTGCTACGCCGCGTCATGGCAGCACGGGTAATTATGCGGCTGCCGGCATATCGAAAAGCGGCTGGCGCAATGAAGCGCTGTGGAAAGGGGCTGCTACACTTGCAGCGGGAGCTTGGAAGCAGGTGACGGTCGTTTTTTCCGGTGCAGCGGATACGATAACGCTGTATATTGACGGCGTGAAGGCATCCTCCGGCTCGGCGAAGGGCATTAAGCTTGCCGATATTATTAATACGGGGACGAACTACTCCGGCTATATCGGCAAATCTATTTTCGCGGGCGATGCGTTCTATCGCGGCTTGGTAGGCGACTTCCGCGTCTACAATTATGCGCTGAACGATCAGCAGGCGGCTGATCTGTATACGCAGGCTTCCGGCACAATCACGGACCTCAAGCAGCTTGTGCTGACAGCGGCAGCGGATGCACTCGCTCCAGCGACTATGCTTGCCTCAGGCGATTCGAGCGCTGATGCGGTTACGAAAAATTTGACGCTGCCGGCAGCTGGCCGCAATGGCGTAGCGATTGCATGGAGCTCCAGCGATGCGGCGGTCATTGCCGCAGATGGAAAGGTGACGCGTCCAGCGGCGTCAGAAGCGGATAAGTCGGTGCAGCTAACCGCGAGCCTGACGTATCAGGGGCTTTCCATGCAGCGGGTACTGAGCTTTAAAGTATTGAAGGAATTTTCTGAAAGCGCTATCGCGGAGGCGGATGCGGCGGCGCTAATCGTCCGTAATCTAGATCAGGTTAAGGGCCATTTGACGCTGCCTCAGCTTGGAGGGAACGGCTCCAGCATTGAGTGGGAATCGAGTGATCCGGCGGTTGTGAAAGGCTCAGCGCAGGCGGCAGGCGATGCGGCGCAGCTGGGCAGAGTGCTGCGTCCCGCAGATAAGGATGCCGTCGTTACGCTCAAGGCCACGGTGAAAAAAGGCAGCGCAAGCACACAGCGGCTGTTCCAGCTGACCGTGAAGCAGGCTCCGCCGAGCCTCGATTATGACGCTTATTTCTTTGCTTATTTTACCGGGGAGTATGAGGGCGGAGAAGAAATTTCCTTTGCGACAGCCGAAGACCCGCTCAAATGGCGGGCGCTGAATAACGGCCAGTCAATTATTCAATCGACGCTGGGCGAGAAGGGGCTGCGCGACCCGTTCATTATGCGCTCGCATGAGGGCGATAAGTTTTATTTGCTGGCGACGGATTTGCGCATGGGCGAAAGCACAAATTTTGACCAGGCGCAAATAACGGGCAGCCATTCGATTATGATTTGGGAATCTGACGATCTCGTCAACTGGAGCGAGCAGCGGATGGTCGAGGTCGCGCCGAAAAACGGCGGCAACACGTGGGCGCCTGAGGCAATCTATGACGAGAAAACCGGACAATACGTCGTATTCTGGGCTTCTTCCATGAAGGATGCCGATACGTATGGCAAATACGCCAGCGGCCGACCATCGGGGCAGTACAACGTTATGTATTACGCGACGACGCGGGATTTTTATACGTTTTCCGAGCCAAAGGTATATATGGATGAAGCGTTCCCGACGATCGATACGACGATGCTTCAGGAGGGCACCGACCTGTATCGTTTTACGAAATCGGAAATCGGCTACAAAGTGTTTTATGAGAAGGCAGCTAACGTCTTTGACGATGTTGACGGCATTGCGGCTAATGGCTACCAGTTTACAGCGATTGCCGGTACGAAAAATGGCAGCCAGGGACGCATCGGCCATGGCAGCAACAATGAAGGGCCAACCGTATTCAAGGATATTCGGGAGGACAAATGGTATATGTTCCTCGATTCTTGGCCTTATCATGTACGTGTATCAACCAATCTGGAGGACGGAGCGCAGTTTAGGGATAATCTGCTCGCTGCTGATCAATATGCCCTTCCGCCAGGGCCGCGCCATGGCACGGTCATTCCGGTAACGCGGACGGAATATGATGCGCTGCAAGCGAAATACGGCTTGCCTGGTCCAGCGGAAAAGGAGCAGCCAGTTGTGCATTATACGTTCGACAGCAGCAGCGTAACCGGCACGCTTGTGAAGGATATGTCCGGGCAGGGGCACAATGCGACGCTCGTTGGCGGAGCTACCATTAACGAGTCGGATAAAATAGGCAGCTCTGGCAGCTCGGTGGAGCTGGACGGCGCAACAGGCTATGTAAAGCTGCCAGACAATCTGGTGCGCGACTTGAATTTGGAGAAGACGACGATCGCCACTTGGGTGAAGACTGATCAGAACAAGCTGAACCAGCGGATTTTCGACTTTGCTTCGGATACGGGCAGAGCGGCTAACCGCAATACGATGTATTTGAGCACTACAGGCGATACTGGCGGTCTTGAATTCGCTATCGTGACGCCATTCACGGAGAAATTCGGAAGCGATTCGACGCTGCTTGGCGCGAGCTATAAATATGCGCTTCGCGCTGCGACCCCAGCGGCAAATGCTTGGCATCATGTAGCAATATCCATCGACGGCTTCGAGGCGGTCATGTATGTGGACGGGAAAGAAGTGTCGCGCAGCAGTACCTTTAACGTAGAGCCACGCATGCTGCTGCAAACTTCGATGAACGATATTGGCAAATCCCGAAATGCGAGCCACGGCTTGTTTGACGGCAAGCTGGACGACTTCCGCATTTACAATCGGGCGCTGACGAAGGAGCAGGTTGCTGCGCTTGCAGCGGACTTGCCGGAAACGCCGGGAGGCGGCGAGCAGCCGGAAACGCCGAAGGCGATCGTCCATTATGATATGGGCCAAGTCGACGGTACGACGGTGAAGGATTTGGCTGGAAGCTTTAATGGCACATGGGTCAATTCGCAAAATGCAGAGTGGATACATGCCGGGCAGACGGGCGTTATCAGCTTCACAGGCGGCACGACCAACTCCTATATTGAGCTGCCAAAAGGGGTAACCGATGGCCTGACCGATACGACGGTATCGATGCTGATGAACTGGAGCGGCAAGGCTGGGGCCGAATGGGCTTTCGCATTAGGGCAGAACAGCACCAAATACATGTATTTTACACCACGCTATAATACATCGGCGGCGAATGCGCGGGCAGGCATTGCGACAAATTCATGGAGCAACGAGGTAGCCGCGCAGCACACAGCTGGTCTGACGACCAATCAGTGGAAGCTGGTAACAGCGGTTTTATCTGAAAAGGAGCAGACGCTAACGCTTTATATTGACGGTGTAATGGTAGGAGCAACCGCAACGGGCGGCAAAACCATGGCCCAGATTCAAAATGCAGGCGGCATCAGCGGCTATATCGGCAAATCCTTTTATACGTCCGATCCCTATTTCGGCGGCATGGTCGCTGATTTTAAACTGTTCAACGGCGCTTTGAGCGGGGCAGAGGTTGGGGCTCTACAGCGGGAGGCTGCGGCGAAGATCGCTGCACTTGACGGGCTCACGCTGGAATATGCGGCGAACCATTTGGATTACAGCGCTTTTCTGAACGGCAATGCGAGCAAGGACAGCATTCGCACGAATTTGAAGCTTCCGGCAAGCGGCGGACATGGCACAACGATTACTTGGGTGTCTGGCACGCCGAGCGTCATATCGAATACGGGTGCTGTCACGCGTCCTGCCAACGAAGCAGGCAACCAGAGCGTCACGCTGACAGCTACGATTACAGATGGAGCCAAATCGGTGACTCGCAGCTTCACGGTCATCGTGGAGAAGGATGCGAGCCTCATGGAGAAAGCGCTGCTGGATGCGCAAAGCCTAATCGTCCATAACTTGGCCGATGTTCGCGGACATTTGACGCTGCAAGTGAAGGGCGCGAATGGATCGGCCATTGCCTGGGCCAGCGAGCAGCCTCATGTTATAACGGCGACAGGCGAGGTTACACGTCCCGCGCATGGCGCAGAGAGCGTAACCGTTAAGCTGACCGCCATCATTACGAATGGCGAAACCTCGATTTCGAAAGCGTTTCTAGCGACGGTGAAGCCGCTGCCTGCGCCAGCCGACTATAAAGGCTATGCGTTCACCTATTTTACGGGGGAAGGCTCGGCGAGCGGCGAGCAAATTTATTTTGCACTGAGCAAAGGTAATGATGCCTTGCACTGGCAGGAGCTGAATGGCGGGCAACCAGCGATTACGTCGAATTTGGGTGAAAAGGGTCTGCGAGATCCGTTCATTATCCGTTCCCCAGAGGGCGACAAATTTTATCTGATCGCAACCGATTTGAAAATTTACGGCAATGGCGATTGGGGAGCCGCCCAGACGAGCGGAAGCCGCTCGATTATGGTATGGGAATCGACGGATCTAGTGAATTGGTCGAACCAGCGAATGGTAGAGGTCTCTCCGCCGGAGGCCGGGAATACTTGGGCTCCAGAAGCGTTCTATGACGAGGAGACCGGTGAATATGCCGTATTTTGGGCATCGAAAATGTATGCCGACGAAAGCCACAGCACAGGTACGCATCAGCGCATGATGGTGGCGAAAACACGCGACTTCTATACGTTCTCGGAGCCGGTCGAGTATATGAACGATGGCTACTCGATTATTGATACGACGATGATTGGACATGATGGCAAAGTTTATCGTTTTACGAAGGATGAGCGCAGCAATAACAGTGCGACGCCGAATGGAAAGTTTATTTTTCAGGAGTCAGGCAGCAGCGTCTTTGACAGCAGCTTTAAGGTAATCAAGGAGGGCATCGGGCGCGGACAAATTTCACAAGGCGAAGGGCCGACCGTATTTAAGTCCAACACCGAGGAAAAATGGTATATGTTCATTGATGAATTTGGCGGCAGAGGTTATGTGCCGTTCGAGACAACGGATCTCGATTCGGGCGAGTGGAAAATATCGACGAATTATGAGCTCCCGTCACGGCCGCGCCACGGCACGGTCATTCCAGTTACGCAAGCGGAATATGACCGCCTGCTTGTAAGCGTACCGAAGGCTGGGCAGTCCGAGTCTGGAACGAAAGTAACCGGTGTGCAGCTTGCGCCTTCAGCACTTGCACTGAAAGCAGGGGAAGGAGCGCAAATGTCAGCGAATGTCGCGCCTCTGGCTGCGACGAATAAGTCTGTCGTCTGGTCGAGCAGCAATCCGGCTGTGGCAATGGTGGATGCAGCAGGTTATGTGCGCGGGGTTGGAAAAGGTGCCGCCTATATTAGCGTGGCAACCGTAGATGGCGGATTTATTGCCGTATCGGCAGTGAAGGTAAGCGCAGGTGAAGATAACGGTGGAGGAACGACGCCAACGCCGACACCAACGCCAGGAACGACGCCAACACCGACACCTAGCCCAACACCAGCAGAACCGACACCGACCGTACCAAGCCCAAGTCCAACACCGACCATACCGGGCTCGACGACTGGTCCAACACCGACGCCGGTCATATCGATTCCGTCGACGGCACCGGGTACAACGCCAACGACACCGAGTCCAAAACCGAGTACGGAGCCTAGCCCAACACCGTCTGGCGCTTTTAGCGATACAGCGAACCATTGGGCGAGCGCTTCGATTGCAAAGCTGACGGAAAAAGGACTGATGAAGGGTTATCCGGACGACAGCTTCAAGCCGAATGCCGCGATGAGCCGCGCTGAATTTGTGACGGTCATCTATCGCATGCTTGGCATGGATTCAGTTGGAGGAGCTAGCAAAAACTTCAGCGATGTTCCGGCAGATGCGTGGTACAGCGGAGCGGTTCATGCCTTGCGTGAAGCGGGAGTCGTTAGCGGCGATGCCGCAGGCACATTCAGGCCTAACGATTCCATTACGCGGGAGGAAGCTTTTGTGCTCGTATACCGCATTGTGAAGGAAAAGCTTGCGCTCAGTGGTGATAGCGATGAACCTTTATTCACTGACGATGCAGCGATTTCAGACTGGGCGAAGGAGGCGATAGCTGCTTTGTCCGCAGCAAATGTACTGAGCGGCTACGATGATGGCACGCTCAAACCGAAGGGCAGCATTACTCGAGCGGAGGTCGCGACGATTTTGGCGGCATTCGTAGAATGAGCAATGGATGCTAGCTGAAAAACCAGCGAAATAAAAATACGGCGGAAGCTCCCGAATGTTTGCCCGGGAGCCTCCGCCGTTTTATTTTCAAAAGTGCTATCGCTGAAAATTCCTCGCATGATTGTAGAGTTCAATATATTACGACTAAGGCGAAACTTCCGCTGCTAGACATCGCTTTTCACAAAGAGGTACAATTTAAAACAGATCCTTTATGCTCGCAGCATAACGGTCTACAAGAGAGGATGACGACACATGCCAAATTCAAATCATTTATTTGGACAAGCCCTTGTCAAATCGCTGGTGGGGGAACGAGGTCATATTCGCATCGCCCGTGCTTTGCCCGACATGGATGCCGAGTTGGCGGGACGTATTCATCAAGCTATGCCTTACAGCATTTATCAGCTGTTGAAACATATGCATTACTGGCAGCAATTCATGCTGGAGCATTTGGAAGGACGGAAGCCGCAGCTTCCTGCAAACGTTATGGAAAGCTGGCCAGAAGAGACTGCCCCGCAAGACGAGCTGTCCTGGCAGGCGGATATTCAGGCCTTTCTGGCTGGAGTCGATCAAGCGGTAGCTATTGCCGAAACCGCGCAGCTGGATGAGCCGCTTCTGTATTTTCCCGGCGAGACCAAGGCGGGGCTGCTGCGCAATATTGCGTCCCACAATTCGTACCATCTGGGCGAAATTGTGCTGCTGCGCCGCTTTTACGGTGCTTGGCCTCCTCCAGGAGGCGGATTTCCGGCGTAACGGATAGAGACACCCTTTACAGTTGCTTAGGGGCATAGGGGCAACCGCTATTAATATTAGCAGCCCCTAGCCCTTTATTTTATGACCTCAGTAAATAATGCAGCGACAGTAGCGGCGAGCTGTTCAGGGGGAAGCTCCAGCTGCAGACCAACTTTCCCGGCGCTGACGACGATCGTCTCCTGCAGCTCAGCGCTGCTGTCGATAAAGGTAGGATACCGCTTTTTCATGCCAATTGGAGAACAGCCGCCGCGTATGTAGCCCGTCCACTTTTGCAAATCCTTCACTGGAAGCATTTCAAGCTTCTTCTCCCCGGCCGCTTTGGCCGCTTTCTTCATATCCAGCTCAGCCCCAACCGGAATGACAAAAATGTAGAGGCTGTTTCCGCTATGCGTGACCAGCGTTTTGAACACGCAATCCGGCGCTTTTCCAATTTTCTCAGCTACAGCACTGCCGTGGATTTTCCCATCCTCGTTATCATAGGTGTGCACCTCATAAGAAATATGGTCGGCATCCAGCATTCGCATGGCATTCGTTTTGGTTACTTGCATGTGTGGTCCTCCTCTGTGTAGAAATCGACGTATTTCATAAGCTGGGCAGCTCCTTTAAATTGTGTGATCAGCTTTTCGTTTAAGTTTTGAAGGGCAAGGTGAAACGCCTGATCGATTTTTGAATAGCTTTGCAGCTCGAAGGCTTTTAAGAGCTCCTTCATATTTTCGATATAATAGATCGTTTTTCTTAAGCTGCTAATGACTAAAATTTTTCTTAATTCCGGTACATTGAAAATGCGATAGCCATTTTCTTTATCCCTTTCGGAAACGATCAATCCCTCTTTTTCCCAATGCCTTATTGCGGAGGTGTTCACCCCAGCCATTTCGGCAACTTTGCCAATCGTCATGGCATTCGTCATTTTAATATTTCGATATTTGCTAAAATCAGTATTTTTAATCAGCATAAGAATTTCTTCAACTCTTTGTTTTTCTACTTGGTTGAGGTACAGCTGGTTGTTCACCAGCCAAAGCGCCTGCACCTGATCGCCGTTTTTTATTTTTCGCATGACCTCATAAACGGTTGGTATATCATAGCCTTGCAGCAACGAGCGAATCGTTATAAAAGCTTGAAAATGGATGGGCAAATAAGACCTATGGTTGCCTATTGTTCTCGGTACATCCGGGAGCAAGCCCTGCTCCTCATATCTTCTTAAAGTAGTCGTACTTATGTTCAGCTCATTGGCAATTTGTACAGGGGTAAATGTATTTGTCATGCGCCTGCTCCTCATTAAAGTAAAACCTTCAAGTGCTACGATAACATAAAAATGCCTGCATCGAAATCCTGCCGCTGTCTCATGATGAAAAACTGGAATATTGCATGAATGTTGTATGGTATTCATATAAGCGGATTAGGAGTGGTAATCATGAAAAAAATCGTAACTTTAAATGACGGTTCAAAAATGGAGGCGGGTCTAACCGGGAACCCTACCGGTAAAGTCATCATGCTGCCAATAGCCAAAAAATCGGTTTATGGCCAGCAGGCTGAAAGCTTGAAAAGGTGGGGGGTAGACCCCGAGCTGGGGGAGCATTTTATCGATGGACTATCCGATCAGTTTCAGGTTTTGTATTTTGATTATGAAGGCCATCTTTTTGAAAATCCTCAGCCGGATCAGCTCACGCCTGACCATATGACAAAGGATTTTCTGCTCATAGCTGATGAAATGAAGGTGGATACCTTTAGTTATTATGGCTACTCATGGCTTGCATTAGCTGGCTTGCAACTGGCAATTCGAACTCCCAGATTGGAAAGCTTGATGATGGGTGGATTCCCGCCATACGAAGGGCCTTATAAAGAAATGATGATCGTAACGGAAAAGACTCATGGGCAAGCTTTAAAAGATCCAAGCAGCTCTAAGGCTGCTAAATATGAAGAAAATACGAATCCGGATGAAATCGATTGGGATCATGTCCAAATCACTCTCGATCCAAAGCAAACCCAACAATTTTTCACCTTGTATCAAAATTTAATGGATTTTGATGATACGTCCATTCATAAAGCTTTGGACTTTCCTAAACTAGCCTTCGCTGGAGAACAGGATACGATTGTTTACGGCGAAAGCTTCGGCAGTGTAACGGTTGATATGATTGGTATATTGCAAAAGAATAAACAGCAGCTAGAACAATGGGGCTGGGATGTGGCTATCCTCGAAGGAGGAGGAATGGACCATACCCAAGCGATGCAGCCTAATGCTGTTCTGCCCTTGATTAAACCCTGGTTGATGGAGCATTTGTAAATGATCTATCTACCGATCTGGAATAACAAACGACACGGTTGTTCCTTCATTAACGCTGCTCACAATCGACAAGCCCTGGCCGTACAGCTGCTGTAATCGTCGATTCGTATTAGGGATGCCAATTCCAGCTTTTTCACTCAAAGCAGCATTTTGCAATTGAGCGACCTTCTCCTGATCCATTCCCTTGCCATTATCTTTTACTTCAATCAGGGTGAAGCCCTCCCGGCGAGTGATGGAAAGCTGAATCGTACCGCCTGCGTTTCGGCTGAGGAGACCGTGCTTGACGGCATTTTCGATCAGCGGCTGAATAGAGAGCGGGGGCAGCAGCAGGCTAATGCCCGGCTCCACCTCCCATTCAATCGACAACCGATTCCCGAACCGCGTTTTTTCAATATAGAGATAGGCTTCAACGAGCGCGAGCTCATGAGACAGCTCTACCAACTCTCCTGTATTCAGATAATCAAAGCTAATTCGTAAAAAGGACGAGAAGGCCTGACCCAGCTTGCGCATGCTTTCCGTATCAATATCACTTAACGCCATTAACGAATTAAGGGTGTTGAATAGGAAGTGGGGCTGGATTTGCGCTTGCAAATAGGCGGCCTCCATACGCAGACGCTCATTAATGGATAGCTTTAGCGCTATCAATGCTCTGATCCGATATTTTAACTCCAGAGCATCTACGGGCTTCGTCACGTAGTCGCTTGCTCCCGCTGAAAATCCGGTGTAAATGTCGGCTTGCTGGCTGCGTGCGGTTAGAAGCAATACGGGCAGCTCCGACATGGAAAACTGCTCTCTTACTTTCTGCGTTAATTCATAGCCGGACATTTGTGGCATCATGACGTCAGCGATAAGCAAATCCCACTGCCGTGTCCCAAGCAATTGCAGCGCTTCCCGGCCGGAACGGGCGGTTGTAAGGGTGTACGGCTCGGTCGAAAGAATGCTCGCGAGGACATTCAGATTGATCGGATCGTCATCAACGGCAAGAATATGGGCGAACTCTTCCTTAAGCAGCGGCGCAAGGGTGGCGGCAGCCTCCATTTCCCCTGAGAAATGATGCGGGAGTAGGAAGCCAGCGGGCGTCTCCTCGATGATTTCTGGCACTTGTCCAGAAGTTTTCGGGAACTTTGCTAGCGGAAGCTTGGCCTCATCTGCCAAAGGCAGATTAAAGCTGAATACAGAGCCTTTGCCCAATTCAGAGCGAACCGTCAATGCTCCGCCGTGCAGCTCGACAAGCTGCTTGCAAATGCTTAAGCCCAGTCCAATGCCTTGCCCATCGCTTATTCCAAAAGAACCTTGCTCATAAGGGAGAAAAATTTTCTCCTGCGTTTCTTTATCTATACCGAGTCCCGTATCGGAAATATGAATAA
The DNA here is from genome assembly GCF_059383875.1 of Paenibacillus sp. JT22N7. Taxonomy (NCBI): domain Bacteria; kingdom Bacillati; phylum Bacillota; class Bacilli; order Caryophanales; family Paenibacillaceae; genus Paenibacillus; species Paenibacillus sp. JT22N7. The sequence continues at coordinate 200,555 of NZ_JBXENY010000006.1, read as the reverse complement.
TCGCTTGCTTGTCTCTCATTTCGGCCGAGACGGTAATGCTTCCTTCCTCCGTATACTTGAGGGCATTATGCAGCAGGTTATATAAAATTTGAACGAGCCTTTTCTCATCGGCCAAAACCAAGGGCAGCGATTCGGATATATCCATATGCAGGTTGATTGGCTTGTGCTCCTTCATGAATTGCAGCATCGCGATAACACCGGGTGCAATAGCCTGAATGCTCAGGGGCTCCCGCTGCAAAACGATGCGTTGTTCCTGAAGCCGGGCAACATCGAGAAGATCGCCAAGCAGCTGTGACATTCGCCTGCTGATCGTAATGAGGAGCTGCATATCCTCAAGACTGCTTTTCGCAAGCCTGGTCTTCTCTTTGGTGACAACGTTATAAGCGATATTCATAATACCGTGCAGCGGCGTACGGAGCTCATGAGACGTATTTGCTAAAAACTGGTCTTTAATTTTATCGGCTTTTTGTAACTGCTTGTTCAAATCTCTGTTTTCCCTCGCATTTCGAAAATACTTTTTAAACCAATAGGCCGAAAAACCAATAATGGCAAAAATAATGTCAATAGGATAGTAGACGGTGGTAACATCTCTTGCATTCTCAGCAATACTCCATAATAAGTTGGAAAGGATGCCTGCTGCGGACAACAGCAAGAAAATGATGTCATTATCTTTATTTTTTTGCAAAATCATCGTTCCGACTATGTATATAAACCAGGCGAATGAGATGAAATTTATCGTATTCAATATATTGTAATGAATAAGCCCATAAGCCATATAGACTGGCGAAATCAGAAAAATGACGGTAAAAACTACAATGGCCGCATTGTGCGTTCGGAACCAGTTTTCCCGCAGAGGAGTCGCGTTGAAGCTTTTGAATAGCAGAAGCAGGAGCACATTTTGCCACAGCAGAGAAATCATTCTAATCTTGAAACTCCAAGTATAGTTGATCGGCAGCCACAATAAGAGTACATTGTCGTGGCCTATTAGAATTGTAATGCCCACGGATAACGTTAACAGCGCTGCGATCAACAATCTCTTCTCTTGCGGACTGAATAGGTAGAGAATGCAAGCATATACGCAATGAAGCAGCAGAATAAGAAAAATGAGCATCTGAAACCCAATCGAGTACCAGCGTACAAAATCAATAGTGGCCGCAGTGCCAAAGCGAATCGGCGTTACAATACCGCCCTTATAAGGGCTGTCGAAATTGGCCGCATGAATGACCAATTCGATCTCTGTCGCTCCTTCAATGCCATAAGTAGAGGTGAAAGAGGCGCTTTTCGGCGTATATTCATAGGCAGAGTCGGCAAGCTTGCCCATGCCCCCATTATCTTTTCCGTTAAGTTCAATTTCTGATGCCGCCTGAATGGTTCTAAACCAAAATGAAACAGGAGTCTGAAGCGGATCGATCAAAATGCGAAGACGATACGTTCCATATCCGTACGAGTTGCTAGATTGGTGCGGCAACGCGCTGCTCCAATCGCCTGGAACGACAACGTAGCTTGCATCGGATTCCGTCTCCAAAAGCTCGCTGCCCGTTAGAAATTTTTCAGGATAAAACTGCCATTCTCCATTCAAATTAAGCACGGGGGAATTTTCTAAATCGATACCGCGAAGGTCAAGTACACCGCCAACGGCATGCGGTTGCTGGTCTGACATGGGAAAGAGGACAGACCATGCCCATCTCATGCTGACTAATGCAGCAAAAATTAAAAGCATGATCGTTATATATTTAAAACGTGTAATATGTTTTGCCTGCAGGACGTTCATCAATTTTGTCATAAATGAATAAAACCTCTTTTGACCGCTCTTTATTGTTAATCCTTTACATTATAGCATAGGATTTAGCCATTCTCTTGCTTGGCTGCTAAAGAGAGCAGGTAACGATTAGCAAAAAGCCCTTAGAATAAACATTGGGGACCTGTGAAGGTTTGCCAGTGCTATGCTAAGGGGCGTTTAAAAGGGAGATGTCCTCCTGCGTAATTTCCAGCGTGCCTGTGTCATCGAACAGAGGTAGCGTCTCGCCAGCGAATGCTTGCAGCAGCCGCTCGATAATGCGTGTACCCCATAATTGCTCATTTTGCGACAGTGACGCTGTAATTTGTCCATTCTGAATCGCTTCCTGAATTTCCGGCATCATGCCGAACGTTAGGGAATAGCGGTTTAGACCTTGCGCTTTCCAGACGAGCACCGAGGCGGAGCCGGAGAGGGCATCCATCGATACGAGCGCGTCAAAATGCGGATGGTCATCGATCATTTTTTCCAGCTGCGCCAGCGCGCGGGTTTCGTTGCCTTCGTTATACAACACATCGAGCACTTGAATGTCGGTCTGCTCATTAATATAGGTCAGCATGCCTTCGAGGCGCTCGCTTAAGCTTTTCATCCGCGCCATTCCGTTCTCGACAATAACCATTCCCCGCCCGCCCAGCAGCTCGGACAGCATATGCCCCATTTGGGCACCCGCAGCAGCATGATCCGTTCCAATGAAGGCAGCGCGCTTGCTGCTGGGTGAATCGGATTCAAAGCAAATGACCGTAATGCCCGCCTGTACGGCTTTGTTAATGACGGGAACGAGCGCTTCCTCATCAATTGGATCAAGCGCTATGCCGTCAACCTGCGACGCGATCATCGTCTCCATCATTCGGATTTGCTGCTCCAGATTCGCTTCATCCGGCGCCTTCACTATGAGCTTGACGCCGTGCAGAGCTGCTGCTGCTTTGGCGGATTCCGTCACCGTCTCATAATACGGATGCGCCATCGGATATATAATGCCAAAGGTAGCGATGTCGGGTGCTGCTGTTGAAGCACTTGAAGCAAAAGGGGAGGGTGAGGGAGAGCCGCCATCCTGGCTGCTGGATGAGACGATGCGGGTATCGCCTGCGGTCTCTTTACGACTATCGCCGCTGCTAGAGCTTCCAGCGGCAGTGCCTGCTGCTTCATCATTTGTACAGCCTGTCATTAGCAGATTGAGCATGAGCAAAGCTATAAGCAAAGTAGCGAGCAGGGGCCTTTGCCACAAAACCGATAGCCCATGGGCCAGCTTATGGAAAAACAATGCTGCCTGAGCTCGCATGGTGATGCACCCCTCCTGCCGCTTGCGCGCTGCCATCCTGTTCTTGCTGCTTGCGAAACTGCGTTGTCGTCATGCCGGTTACCCGCTTGAACAAATTGGAAAAATAATGGGCATCATTATAGCCGACCTGATGGGCGATTTCATACGACTTTGCATTCGACGCCTGCAGCAGCTCCATCGCTTTGCGGATGCGCGTGTGGGTTAGAAATTCAATAAAGGTTTGCCCCGTCTCTTGGCTGAACACTTTGCTAAGATGGCTGGGGCTGACGCGCACATGCTCCGCCGCATCATTCAGCGACAAATGATCATCGCCATAATACTTCAAAATGTAGTCTTTCACCTGGCTTAGCATTTCGGCGTATTTATCCGCGGCTCCAGCACGCCATTGCCAGAACTGTGCCAGCAGCGTTTGGAGATAACAGCAGGCATCCTCTTGGCTGCGTACCTCGCTCATGGCCCGCTGCAGCTTATCCAGCTGCTCCTTCGGCATATCCGGATTCCGCTGAATGGATTTGGCGATATGAACTGCTTCAATCGTCAAGTCATTGAGTAAATAATAGCCGTAAAAAGCGCCGCGCCAGTCAAGCTGCTGAAGCCCAGCTGCAAAGCTGGCAATGAAAGACTCCGTCTTGGCGGGCGTGCCAAGCTTGAGGAAGTCGATGAAGCGCTGGCGCTGGGCGACCACCGATTGCTCGGATAAGCCGGAGGCAGCATCGCGCAGCGCTTTGCGGTTTTGCCCGGAGAGCCTGCGCCAATGCTTGTCATCCTCCGCCTCCAGATAGGAGGAATGGATACCTTGCAGGCGATCCTGAATGCTGCCGATGCCGACGGCTATCGTGCAGCTGGCACTGCGCTCCGCCTGCTCCTTCCAGCTGGAGGCGAACCGCGCCAGCACCTCTTGCAGCTGCGGCAGCGAATCGCTCTTGAGCAGCCAGATCGTCTCCGTCTGGCTGCGCTTATAGGACAGCGTGCCCGGCAGAAGGGAGCTGACCGCTTCGTGCAGCAGCAGCTCCGTCTGCTGCTGGGTCGCCATATGAACGCTGACGGAGCCTTCCGGGCAGCGAATGTCCGAGATGGCGGCTGCGTAATAGCTGGCCGTCAGTCCAATCGAAAGCGAGCCGGCCTGATGGATCGCTTCGGCCGTTGTAATAAAGCCGCTGCATAAATCGCTGAGCAGCTTATGCCGCATCTGTTCTGCGCTACCGCCTTGGGCGAGCTGCTTCTTCTCCAGCAGCTCGCGCTCATAGCGCTCGCGGTCAATGCTGCGGCTGACGTCATGGAGCGTCCGCACGATATCGGCAGCGCTGACCGGCTTGAGGCAATATTCCTCTACGCCGACGCGGAGAGCGGCTCTTGCATATTCAAATTCGTCATGCCCGCTGAGAATAATGATTTTGATGTCCGGCATCCGCTCGCGGACGATGGCGCTCAGCTCCAAGCCATCCATAAACGGCATCTTGATATCGGTAATGAGGATATCCGGCTGGCGCTGCTCAATGAGCGGCAGCGCCAGCTCGCCATCAGAGGCGTCCCCGCAAAACATAAAGCCTTCTTGCTCCCAATTGATACAGTCCCGAATGCTTTCCCTGACAAGAATTTCGTCGTCAACGAGCATAACCTTTTTCATTCGGCTTCATCCTCTCCATTGGAATGCGGATCGTAACCTTGGTTCCGAGCTGGTCTTCGCTTTCTACGATAACGGTATAGGCTTCCCCGTAATAGAGGCGCAGCCGCTGCTGGACGTTATGCAGGCCGAAGCCGCCGGATACCTCCGAGCCTGTCTCCTCGGGAATATGCTGCATGCGCAGCGCCTCGCGCAGCTCGGCAAGGCGCTCCGGCTTCATGCCGATGCCATTGTCCTCAATCATCAAATACAAGTCCGAATCTTGGCTGGCATAAGCATGTATGCGGATTAAACCTTTACCGCGTTTATTTTTAATGCCGTGATATAAGGCATTTTCAACGATGGGCTGGAGCGTCATTTTCAAAATCGGCAAGTCCTTCAGCTCCTCCGGCACATCCAGCTCATATTCCAAAATGTCGCGATAGCGCATCTGCTGGATGATCAAATAGCTTTGCACATGCTCCAGCTCATCCCTCAGGGCAATCCAGTCCCGCCCCCGATTGAGGCTAATGCGGAAAAAGCGCGACAGCGCCTGTACGAGCTGGATAACCTGCGCGCTGCGCCCGGCTTCCGCCATCCAGACGATGGAATCGAGCGTATTATAGAGAAAATGCGGATTAATTTGCGCTTGCAGCGTCCGCAGCTCTGCCTTCTGCAAATGCTCCTGCTCCTCAATGCTTTGCTTGAGCAGCTGCTTGATTTTCTCCAGCATTATGTTGAAGCTGTTGCCCAAATCGGCAATTTCGTCATGGCCGCTCGGCTGTACCTTGACCTCAAGAAAGCCGCCTGCTGCCAGCCGCATCTTGCTCTTCAGCAGCTGAATCGGCCGCGTCAGGCGGGCTGTAATGAAATAATGCAGCGTAATCGCAAACACGATGCTGAGCAGCACGCTGATAATGATTAGCTGGCGAATTTCATTCGCCTCGGCAACAATTTCCTGCAGCGGCACGGAGCCGACGATTTTCCAGCCCGTTGTAGACGAGGTTGTGAAGGCGACGAACTTCGGCCTGCCGATGCTATAATCCACAAAGCTGTTTTGCTGCAGAGCGAGCTGCGCGCTTAGGTCGGCTGGCGGCTGTACCTTCGCCAAGCTCGTCATGGCCGAGGGGAGGAAGATGGGATTTCCCGCCTGATCAAGGACATAGACGTAGCCGCTTTCGCCAAGCGTAATATTTTCACAGTAACGCTCGATGATGGAATCATCCAAATCTATGACGATAAAACCGATCACCTCATGGGTAATTTGCTGCTTGACCGTTGCCATGATGGAGATGACGTTATGCTGCGAATAATGAAAGCCATCGAGACGGTCCAGCGGTGAGGCGTCCGGCGGGGGAATGTTCAATACCTCATCCGGATGGTTCAGCAAATATTGAAAATGCGGATTGCGCAGCGGATTCCTATCTAGTTGGAACACGCCTTTACGCTCGCTTAAGCCCCGTCCATACAGGTTGACGACCGTAATGTTGAGCACGCTTTCGTATTTATACGTTTCCCGGTACAAATTCATCGTTTGAATAATGGCTTTGGCATCCTCATACGTATCCGTTTGCGAAAATAAATAATGCAGCACCTGCGGGTTGTTTTCCAGCTCCAGCAGCCTTCCCGTATCCTCAAGCAGCGCATCAATGTCATTGCCAAGCTGGCCCACGACGAGCATGGTCGCTGCTTTGCTGTGATCGGATACCGCATTGTACGATTTTTGATAGGAAATGAGGCCAACGGCAATCAGCGGGACGGAGGTCAAAATAATGAACATCAGCAGCAGCTTAGCCCGAAGGCTTGAGAAAATCCAGCGCATCAGCTTCATAGGTTTATAGGAACCTTTCAAATTGGAAATGTATGCGATTTCAAATCTATCCAACCTTCACTATACCAAATTGCCCCAAACCTCGCTACGCACAGATGAAGGATCGACGAAATTTCCACCTTTCGCACAAAAAATCAAACCATTTGCCGCCGTTGCTGGAAAATTACCCAAAAAATCAAATCGAACGGCTATCGGACTCCGTATCCCGGTCTTTTGAAAGCGTTCTATAATGAGGGCACGCCAAAGTTGGTGAATGACAGGGGAGGTAATACAAAGATGAAAAAAGCAGGAAAACTAGGCATGTCGCTGTTGATGGCGACGATGCTGCTCGTCACATCCGCTTGTGGAAGCGGCAATGGAGGAACGAATACGGCAGGAGCTGGCAATACCGGTGGGACGAGTGCTCCGGCAGCGGCGAGCAGTGAGCCAGCGGCAGCGCCGGCGGATAAAAAAGTGACGCTCGGCTTCGCACAGGTTGGTGCAGAAAGCGGCTGGCGTACAGCGAATACGAATTCGATTAAGGAATCGGCGGCAGCGGTCGGCTATGACTTGAAGTTTTCCGATGCCCAGCAAAAACAAGAAAATCAAATTAAAGCGATCCGCTCCTACATTCAGCAAAAGGTGGACGTGATCGCGTTTTCCCCGGTTGTGGAATCCGGCTGGGATACGGTATTGAAGGAAGCGAAGGATGCGGGCATTCCGGTTATATTGACAGACCGCGCCGTTGATTCGTCGGATACGTCGCTGTACGAGACGTTTATTGGCTCCGACTTCGTAGAAGAGGGCCGCCGCGCTGGACAATGGCTAGTAGATAAATATAAGGATTCGACTGACGAAATTAACATTGTCGAGCTTCAGGGCACAACCGGCTCGGCGCCAGCGATTGATCGCAAAACAGGCTTTGAGGAAATCATTAAAGACCATGCCAACCTGAAGGTTATCGCTTCCCAAACGGGCGATTTCACCCGTGCGAAAGGCAATGAGGTTATGCAATCCTTCTTAAAAGCGAATAAGAAAATCGACGTTCTGTATGCTCATAATGACGACATGGCGCTAGGCGCGATTCAAGCGATTGAAGCAGCAGGCCTCAAGCCGGGCGAGGACATTGTCATCATTTCAGTCGATGGCGTTAAAGACGGCTTTGTTGCGGCAAGCGAAGGCAAAATCAACTTTATCGTCGAATGCAATCCGCTGCTCGGGCCGCAATTGATGCAGGCGGTACAGGATGTACTGGATGGCAAAACGATTGAGAAGCGTATCGTGACGGAGGAAGGCGTCTTTACTTCGGAGCAGGCGAAGGCCGCGCTGCCTGACCGGAAATACTAGAAGCAGAGCTTAAAGCCAGCGAAGGAAGCCGAACAAGGCTGGTCCACGTACCAGGCGGACGGCTTCCTTTTTCATCTTTTATCGTTCATCGCACAGGCGAAATTCCAAACCAAAGGGGAGAAGAAGATGGAGCGGGAACGCGAACCTATCCTGCAAATGAGCAATATCCATAAAGGCTTTCCAGGCGTAAAGGCTTTATCCGGCGTGAGCTTTCGCCTCTTTCCCGGCGAGATCCATGCGCTGATGGGCGAAAATGGGGCGGGCAAGTCAACCTTGATTAAGGTGCTGACTGGCGTGTATTCCATTGATCACGGCACGGTGGAGCTTGCGCATCAGCGTATGGCTATTGATAGTCCTCAAGCGGCGCAAACGGCCGGTATTAGTACGGTTTATCAGGAAGTAAATTTATGTCCGAATTTGACGGTTGCTGAAAATATTTTTATCGGCCGCGAGCCGCGCCGTTTTGGCCGTATTTTATGGAAAGAAATGAATGCGGCAGCCGAGAAGCTGCTGCTCGAACGCTTGCAAATTCGTTTGGATGTAAAGCTGCCGTTATCGGCTTATTCCGTCGCCATTCAGCAGCTTGTTGCGATTGCTCGGGCGCTGAATATTTCGGCGAAGGTGCTCATCTTGGATGAGCCGACGTCGAGTTTGGACCGCAATGAGGTGAAGCAGCTGTTTGAGGTCATGAACAAGCTGAAGGTGGAAGGGCTGGCCATTTTGTTCGTCACGCATTTTCTGGATCAGGTATATGAGGTGTCCGATCGAATAACCATTCTCCGGGGCGGAGAATTTGTAGGGGAGTATTTGGCGAAGGAGCTTCCCCGGATAGAGCTCGTATCGAAAATGATCGGCAAGGAGCTGCAGCAGCTTGATGCGCTGCCGCGTGAGAAAGAGGCGGCTGCGGCAGCCGAGTCTTCGCAGCAATTGGTTATTGAAGCGAAGGCGCTTGGCCGCAAAGGGGCAATTGAGCCGTTCGACCTCCATATTCGCAAGGGAGAGGTCGTTGGCCTAGCAGGCTTGCTCGGCTCAGGAAGGACGGAGCTGGCACGGCTGTTCTTCGGCGCAGATAAGCCTGATGAGGGCGCGCTGCGGGTGAACGGAGTGAAGGAGGGCATCGCTTCGCCGCGCGAGGCGATCGACCAGGGAATTGCCTTTTGCCCGGAAAACCGCAAAACAGAGGGCATAATCGACGAGTTGACGGTGCGTGAAAATATGATTCTCGCCCTGCAGGCGACGCGCGGCTGGTTCCGCGCCATTCCCCGCAAGCGGCAGGATGAGCTGGCTGATGAATATATCAAGGCGCTCAACATTAATCCGCCGAACCCGGAGCAGTTGATTAAAAACCTTAGCGGCGGCAACCAGCAGAAGGTCATTCTTGGCCGCTGGCTGCTGACGCAGCCGAAGCTGCTCATTCTTGATGAGCCGACGCGCGGCATTGATGTCGGCGCAAAGGCGGAAATTCAGAAGCTTGTGCTGAAGCTGTCGGGCCAAGGCATGTCGGTGCTGTTCGTCTCCTCGGAGCTGGAGGAGGTGCTGCGGGTCAGCGACCGGATCGCCGTGCTGCGGGACCATGTCGTAGTCAAGGAAATAGAAGAAGATGAAATGAGCCAGCAGCAGCTTATGCAGGCGATGGCAGGGGAGTGAGCAAGCATGGTGAAGCACCATTTATTTTGGCCGCTGGTGATGCTGGGGGCGCTGTTATTATTTAATTTGCTGTATGAGCCGGATTTTTTCTCCGTGCAGATGCGGGCTGGCAAGCTGTACGGCAGCTTGATTGATATTTTGAATTTTGGCGCGCCGCTTATTCTCGTTGCTATCGGCATGACGCTCGTCATTGCCACGAAGGGCATCGACCTGTCGGTCGGCTCGATCGTGGCCATTGCAGGCGCCATGGCGTGCATGACGCTCAGCAAGGGCACGGATCAGAACATGCTGGGCCTTGTGCTCAGCGCAGTCGGCATTGCTCTTGTGCTGGCGCTTGTGCTGGGCCTATGGAACGGGATGCTTGTGGCGGCCTTCGGCATTCAGCCGATTATTGCCACGCTTATTCTAATGGTCGCCGGGCGCGGCGTCGCCCAGCTCATTACGGGCGGGCAGATTATTACCGTATCGAGCAGCGCCTATAAATTCATCGGCGCAGGCTCGCTGCTCACGCTGCCCTTCTCCATCTTTATCGCTGGCGCCGTGCTGCTGATCGCAGCGCTGCTGACGCGCAAAACCGCCCTCGGCCTGTTCATTGAGTCCGTCGGCTGCAACCCCGAAGCGAGCCGCCTGGCCGGCATTCGCTCGCGAGTTGTCATGATCGCCGTTTATATGTTTTGCGGCTTATGTGCCGGCATCGCCGGTTTGCTGCTCAGCGCAAATGTATCCAGCGCCGACGGCAACAACGCCGGGCTATGGTATGAGCTTGACGCGATTCTTGCCGTCGTCATTGGGGGCACCTCGCTCAGCGGCGGACGCTTTTATTTGCTCGGTACGGTCGTCGGCGCACTCATTATTCAGACGCTGACGACGACGATCTACATGATCGGCGTTCCGCCGGAAATTACGCTTGTGGTCAAAGCGTTTGTCGTGCTGCTCGTCTGCCTTATTCAATCGGAGACGTTCCGCAAGACGCTGGTACATCGCTTTAAAACTCGCCGCTATCCGGCAGAGAGGGAGGTTAAACGCCATGCTTAAACGGCAGTATATCCCGATCGTAGTAACGGCTGCGCTGCTCGCTTTCATGTTTGCGGCTGGCTCGTTCCGCTACACCGGCTTTTTCTCGCTGCAGGTGCTGCTCAATCTGCTCATTGACAACGCCTTTCTGCTTATCGTCGCGGTCGGCATGACCTTCGTCCTCGTTTCCGGCGGCATTGACCTGTCGGTCGGCTCGGTCATTGCGCTGACGACGATGATTTCGGCAAGCCTTGTCCAGCAGCAGGGCTGGCCGCCCGCCGTCGTCATTCCGCTGGTGCTCGTGCTTGGCGCCGCCTTTGGCTGGCTGATGGGAGCCATCATCCATTATTTTAAAATCCAGCCGTTCATCGTCACGCTCGCCGGCATGTTTCTGGCGCGGGGACTATGCTACGTCATTAGCATCAATACGATTACGATTGACCACCCGTTCTATACGAGCATGGCGCAGACGAAAATCAAGCTGCCGGGCGGCTTTTTCATCTCGATCAGCGTCATTATCGCATTGGTTGTAGTGGCCGCAGCAATTTATTTGGCGCATTACACCCGCTTCGGCCGCAATACGTATGCGCTTGGCGGCAGCGAATCGTCCGCGCTGTTAATGGGGCTGCCCGTCGCCCGCACGAAAATTCTCGTGTACACCTTTAGCGGACTTTGCTCCGCGCTTGCGGGCGTCGTCTTTACATTCTATATGCTGTCGGGCTACGGCCTGCATGCGGTAGGCTTGGAGCTGGATGCCATCGCGGCGGTCGTCATTGGCGGCACGCTGCTGACTGGCGGCGTCGGCTACATCCTCGGCACCTTTTTCGGCGTATTGATTCAAGGGGTTATCCAAACGATTATCAGCTTTGAAGGCACGCTCAGCTCGTGGTGGACCAAAATCGTCATCGGCCTGCTGCTGCTGCTGTTCATCGTCCTGCAGCGCCTGCTCAGTGCAAGGCGGCAAATGCAAAAAGCTTAATAGTCCGTAATAGAACGCGGTTCAAGGGTGCAGCACAACGATTCGACGTTGTTCGCGGCACCCCCTGAGTCGTTACGATCATGACAAAGCGCCCTGTATCCATTACAATACGATCAGCAAGCTGGAAGGGCATGGACGCTTTTACTGGCTGAACCGGAGGGAGCCTTATGCGAAGACAAGCTGTATTTGTGAAAATGATTTATGCAATCGCTTTCTTATTGCTGTTAAGCAGCTGCCAGCTTTCAGCCCCAGCTCCTTCATCCTCGGGGATAGGCCATTCGCTCCAGTCTGGAACAGGTATAGGAGAGGGCGCGATAGCAGAAGGCGGCACGCTGCCTGAAGCAACGGGAATCGAGCTCATTCAGCCAGTGAGGCCGATTGTTCTGGGTTTCTCCCAGCTTGGTTCAGAGAGCGAATGGCGAATGGCCAACACCAATTCGGTCAAAGAGGCGGCAAAAGAGGCCGGAATCGAGCTGTTGTTCGAAAATGCGGAGCAATCACAGGAAAAGCAGTTTGAAGCGATTCGTTCCTTCATTAAGCGCAAGGTCGATGTCATTGCCATTGCTCCGGTCGTGCATTCGGGCTGGGATGAGATTTTAACCGAGGTGAAGCAGGCGGGTATTCCGCTTATAATATCCGACCGATCCGTTGATGTGGGCGATACCTCGCTTTATGTGACGCATATTGGGGCGGATTTATATGAAGAAGGACGCAAAGCGGGCAAATATTTGGTCGATAAAATGCGGGATGCTGCCGAGACGGTTCAAATTGTCGAGCTGCGGGGAACGGAAGGCTCATCCCCCTCGATTCAGCGCGGACAGGGCTTTCGGGATATTGTGCTGAAGCAGCCGGGCTATAAAATTATGGCCAGCGTCGACGCTGATTTTACTTTTGAACGGGGCAAGGAAGCGATGGGCACGCTTCTTGAACAATATGGCGGTGAAATGGACGTGCTGTTCGCCCAAAACGATGATATGGCGCTTGGCGCAATTGAAGCGATTGAGGAATATGGACTGCGGCCAGGCGTCGATATTGTCATTATTTCAGTGGATGGGACGCGGCGGGCGTTCATGATGCTGGGGGAGGGTAAAATTAACTGCATCGTTGAATGCAATCCGCTGCTTGGCCCGAACATGATGCAGGCGGTGCAGGAGCTCGTTGCCGGGCGCACGCTGCCGAAGCGAATCGTGCCCCAGGAAAGCGTCTATACCGAGCAAATGGCGAAGAAGGAAACCCCGTTTCGGAAATATTAGATCTATCATATACAGCACAAGGCAGTTCCCGTCAGCGTAAAAGCTGCGCGGAAACTGCCTTGTGCCCTTTTCCCTATATGGTTTTGGTAGAGGCGAGGAACAGCTTTACATGCAGAATCGGAATAACCCGGTTATCCAGCCTGAAAGCTTGGTGGAAAATGTCCTTCTCGGAAGAATCCGGCACAGGTTCAATGTCGGCTTCTTCAATCGAAGCGGTATTTTCGATATCATCGACGAGCAGGGCTACTTTGGCTTGCCTGAGCAAAATGATTTTTTGATAGCTGTCTGGGGCCTGTCCAAACAGATTAAATTTTTTGCGCAAGTTAATAATAGTGTAGAGGCCGCCACGAATGTTGGCCACGCCACCATGCCACGGCTCGGCGAAAGGAAGTGGTGTTCCTTCTACGGCTGCTTGAATTTCATCAATTTCCGAAAAATGGACAGCAAAAGATTTGTTGGCCACGTTGAAAATAATAAAGTCGCTCATTAGAGATGGTCTCCTTGCCGTGTTTGGTATGCTTCGAGCAATTCCTATCTCTATTATATTATATCGTTCGACAAGCTGCATATAGCTTTCAAAATAATGATTTGACATTACGGGCAACCTGTAACTATAATAGTTACATTAAGCGGATCGCTTTTTCGGAAATATAGGAAAGGATATCCTAACGCTATCCTTTCTCACCTTATTTTATATTCAGGAGGAATAGACAATGAAAATAGCAGTTATTGGCGCAACAGGCAAAGCAGGAAGCTTGATTATTCAAGAGGCGGCAGCAAGAGGACATGAGGTGACGGCAATTGTCAGAACGGCATCGAAGTTTGCACAGTCCGATGCAGCCGTATTGGAGAAAGATGCGTTCCAGCTGACAGCAGCAGATTTGAAAGCTTTTGACATCGTCGTCAACGCATTCGGCGCACCGCAAGGCGAGGAAACAAAGCATGTAGAGCTCGGCAAAGTGCTGATTGAAGCACTCAAAGGCGCAACAGAAACCCGCTTGATCGTAGTCGGCGGTGCGGGCAGCCTGTTCGTGGATGAAGCGAAGACAACGCGTTTGTTCGAAACGGAGCAGTTCCCGAAAGAATATTATGCGACAGCCTTCAACCAAGGCAGCAACTTGAATGACCTGGAAAGCTCGACCGGCATCAAATGGACGTTCGTTAGCCCGGCGGCCTTTTTCAACCCGGATGGCAAACGCACAGGCTCTTACACAAAAGGCAAAGACAACTTCTTCTTTAACGCCAAAGGCGACAGCTATGTAAGCTATGCGGATTATGCGATTGCAATTGTGGATGAGGCTGAGCAGGCAAACCATGTAAATGAGCGTTTCGCAGTTGTAGCGGAAGCGGAATAAGCAAGAGTCGTTATAGCTTGAATAGGCAAAAGGAATAGACCATTCCGACATTTTAATAGGTAATAGCTTCTCTAGAAAAAACAGCCCGAACGGACGCATCCGTTCGGGCTGTTTGCATGTCTCTAGCAGCTGCGAAAGCAGATTGACGCTTCACGGCTAGCCTTCGAGTCCGTCGATTTTGCCGAGCACGATCAGCGTGCGAATGAGCACAGCCCCCGCTTGCGCACGCGAGGTTTCTCGCTGCGGCTCGTAGCGGCTGCCGCCAGTGCCTGTCATAATGCCAAGCTCGGCCATGCTGCGTACCGCCTCCAAATACGCCGGCTTCACGCTGGCAATATCTTTGTAGCCGTTGACATTGATAAAGCCGCCGTCTGCATGGCCGGCAGGGAGCTCCTCAGTTTTCGAAATAGCTGCCGCAACCATGCCCGCCATTTGCTCGCGTGTAAGCGGCTGGCTGTCCACGGCATAGGACGCCGGCAGCGCATTTGCGCCGAGCGCCCGAGTCAGCATCGCTGCGAATTCCGCTCGCGTTACAGTCCGCTCCGGAGCAAACTTGCCGCCGCCGATGCCGTTTACCAGCCCCTTCGCTGCGGCCAGCCGGGCAAGCGGTTCACCCCAATGCTTAGACATGTCACTGAAGACGACTTTATTCTCCGCAATGACATACGTGCCGTCCGCCGCAGAACGGATCGCTGCGAACCAGACGCCGCCGATATTAAGCTTGCGGGCAGGAACGAATGCGAGCTGCTTAGTTGCTTCGTCAAAGCGGAAGGCCCCCCAATACTTCGGTATCGCCTTCGGTTCGGCTGATAGCGGAATAAGCTTTGTCATTTCAGAGCTATATGTGTCCACTGATCGCAGCACCGCACCAGTCCCGGCATTGACAATGTCAACGCGTGCATGGACGGGAGCTCCGATTACCTTGCCGTCAGGCAAGCCGCTCGTAAGTGCATCCCGCAGCGAAGGATCGCCGGATTTATCGGTCAAAGTAAGTTTAAAGCTAATATCATTAGCGCCAAGCTTGCTTTCAGCAAGCAACTCCTGCAGTCCCGGTATTAGCGAAGCGAGCTGAACCGGGATGCGGTAGCTGCCGTATGGCGCCTTAATCTCAAGAAGGATAGCTCCATTTTTGCTCGCAAAACCTGCAAGCACGCTTGCCGGAATGCTGGCATAGACGGCGCTGCTGCCAGTATGCGGCGAAGCCTCCAGCACAGCAATCGGCTTCGTCGTGTCGATGGTGCTCGCTGGAACGAGAGTACCGTTCAGGTTGATGCCTGCCACGGCAGCAGGTGAGGACGTGCCCCCGCTGCTGCCGCCTCCGCTTATCGGTGAAGGGGTGGGCGCAGGAGTAACTGTTGGAGTGGGACTAGCAGTTGGAGTAGGGCTAGCCGTTGGACTTGGCGTGGCCGCTGCTCTGGTCACAGTTACAGTGTACGTCTTCGTTGTTCCAATTTGCGCAGTCACTTTTACTTCAATAATATTATTGCCGTCAGTCAAGGGCAGCGGGCCGAAAGGCGAGCCGCTGGCGGCAGCCGCACCGTTAATCGTGACCGTTGCTGCGCTGGTCGATACCTCTGGCGTAACCGTAATCTCGCTCACATTGCTGCCTACAGCTGCTGTATAAACCGTCGTACTCTCTTCAAACAATGGATTAAGAGAGCCGTCTGACAACGCAAGATGGCTAAGGTTCGCGTCGGTGGACAGTGGAACAGCGCTCACTTCATTGGACGCGGAGCTGTCCCGTCCGGCAAAAGCGGCTTTAACTGAATAATAATAGGTCATGCCGTTGGTCAATCCGGTTACTGTTCGGGAATAGACGGAGCTGCCGACAGTAGCGACCTCGGCTCCGCTGCTCCCCAGCGTCTGGCTCTGATAAATTTTATAACCGATTGCACCGTTTACCGGCTCCCAGGCCAAATCAGCCTGCATATCTCCGGCTATAGCAGGCTGCATAACAGGCACACTGGACACCCGAATGACTTGAGTGGAAGCCGTAGGAATAAGCCAAACGTTGAGGCCGTCAAACATGGCGGAATACATGGGATTGGCATTAACGCCTGCTGGCCAATTCGAGAAGCTCTCCATTTCGCCAGTCGTTGTGTCAATTCTGAATAATGGGCTGAAGGAGCTAGCCTTTACCCAAATATATCGCCCGTCAAAGGTGCTTTTGCCCAATAGGCTTCCGGATTTATTGAAGCCAGCCGGCCAATCGTCATAACCGGTCATTTCGCCAGTGCTCGTATCCAACTTCACGACCTGATTTGCGTTATAGGGTATCATCCACATGCTGCGTCCGTCAAATATGCCTCCGTTGAATGCATAAAACCCTTTCGCGAAGCCGCTAGGCCAGTTGTCGTAGGCGGTCATATCTCCCGTAGCTGTATCGACCTTGATGACACTGCTCGCCGTATTAGGAACGAGCCACAAATTTTGCCCGTCAAAAATACCGTCGGTAAAAGCATAATTCGGCAGCGTAAAGCCGCTAGGCCAATCATTATAGCTGGCCATGCTGCCAGTTGCCGGATCGAGGCGAATCAGGGCATTGGCACTGGAAGGAACGAGCCAAATATATTGCCCGTCAAAAATGCCTCCACTGAATCGGGGAGAAGTGTTGTTAAAGCCGGCTGGCCAGCTGTTGTAGCCGGTCATGACCCCGCTTGCCGGGTCAAGTTTAATAATCCGGTCAGCTAATGCCGGGATCATCCATAGCGATTGCCCGTCAAATACGATGTCGCTGAATGCCCCGTACCCCTTCGTGAAGCCTGCTGGCCAATTGTTATAGCTGGTCATGGCTCCCGTTACAGGATCCAGCTTGACTACCTTATCCGTTTCTTGCGGGGCCAACCATATGGCTTGGCCGTCCGAAGCACCGCCTGCAAAAAGCGTGTAGTTCAGGCTCACGTCGCTTGGCAGCTCGTAAGCCGCCATCTCGATAGCGGGGCCGAGAGCGGTTGCCGCGGCTCCTGATGCCGCTGTTGACGTGGCTGCTGGCCAGAAGCCTGATGTCAGCAGCAGAGCGGCGAGACATACCAAGATTTGGTGCTGTATTTTGCTAAGCATCTAATCCTCCTATTCGTTTCCCTGATTGGAAAGGCTGTAATCTATATTCTACTATCTATATTTTACTTATTTTAGCAGCAAAAAAAATCCCCCTATAGGGGGATTTAGCGAAAAACAACATCTATTTTAGGCAAGCTGTACGTTTTTGCCGTTCATGGACGAAGGAAGCAGCGAATAAACGTTTTGCAGGTGAAATACGCGCGGGCTAAGCTTGAAGCTGGAGCCCTTGAAGGTGCAGCGGTCATAGTTGAAATGCAGGGACGATATTGTAATGGTGCAGTTGTTGAACGTGCAGCCAATGTAGTGGTTTCCATCGAAGCAAATATGCTCCCCGTCAAAGCGTTTGTTTATTATATAGTCCATCCTATATTCCTCCTCGAAATGTGTATCGAATTACTTTGTATTTACCCTAGTAAACAGATATGAAACAGGCATTAAGTGATATTGATTTCAGATATCAGCTAGCCCTCTCCTTTATTTGACGAAAAAGGAGCCTGTCCGGTTTTGCGGCGGGCGCTCTTGCAGACTGGGCTTAGCTGGGCGTGAACGAGCCAGGCACGCATTCATTTCCCCGCCTAATATAATGATATGCGACGTAATGAATAACCAGACCAGCAAAATAATAATGCCGCCTATGCTGCCGTACGTTTTGGAATAGTTGCCGAAATTATTAATGTAGAACTGGAACAGCATCGAGGCTGCAACCCAGCCAATTGTCGTAAACAGCACGCCGGGCAGCACTTCATTGATGGTCAGCCTGCGGTTAGGAGCAATCCAATACAGCATCGTAAATACGATAAGCATAGCGGCGAGCGGAATCGCATATTTCACCAAATTCCATACCCACTCGCTTTCACTTGGCACATGAAGCAGGTTGAACAAATAGCTGCTGATCGTCTGGCCAAATACGAGCATAAGCATGACGAGCGTAATGACAAGGCCAAGCACGAGCGTGGCGATCAGTGCAATGCCGCGTATTTTCCAGAGGGGGCGGCTTTCCTGCTCCTCATAGGCTGTATTCAGGCCTTTAATAATGGCATTCATGCCATTGGATGCCGACCAGATCGTCGCCAGCATTCCGACCGACAGCAGCGTCCCATTGCTGCCCTGCGTAATTTCTTCAAGCACCTTGCTGATTGCCTCGCCCGTCTCGGCAGGAAGCAGGCGAATAAGCTCGGCCACGAGGCTGTCCCCAGATAACTGAACGAAGCCGAGCAGGCTGACGACAAACAGCAGAAAAGGGAAGAAGGCCAAAATCAAATAAAAAGTCAGCTGCGCCGCTACCCCCGGCACATCATCATCGCGGAAACGGACATACATATCGAGGAAAAATCGCATCGTTTTTGATTTAGGTGCCATAAGCAGCTACCTCCGTTTATGATCTATTTTTTTAAGTTATTCATATATGGTCATGCAGGCTGGTTAAGCCCCGACATTGCCTGTCGTTTATGCTGTTGCTTATGCTTACCCGCACAGGAGGCAGCTCAAGCGAAATAGGACGTATGCTATTCCAAAAACTAGTAGACAAACTGGATTAGTAAGGAAGTGGGTGTCAAGGAAATGAATTGATGGAGAGAAGAGAGAGGAGCTGGAGCAAGATGATTCGTACAATTAATCGCGCAGCAGGTACAACTTTTTCCAAATGATCATCGTCTATAGAATAAATGGGCGGACAGGAAGTGATCGTTTGGACGTATATTTGCAAGCAAGCGTCGTCATAGCGCTGCTGCTAGGAGTGGGCCTATTGTTTATTGCTTCTACTAAAAAACGTCATGGGCAGGGCGAGCATATGAGCGAGCGTCAAAAAACGCTGCGGCGAATCGGTGCCTGTATCGTGATTTTCACAACGCTGCTGATCGTATTCGGCTTGTTGTCTTATAACGCCGATGAAGTGCATCAGATGGGGCATTGAATACTGACGCACAAAGGGGTTATCGTTAAGCCGCGCTTGAATAAGGCGACTTAACGATAACCCCTTCTATTGGTTGCGGCTCAGCTATTGGGTCAGCTATTGGGAAAACGGTAGGCTGCGCCCGCATGAGTATCCGGCAGGCGTGTATTTCCTTTGCCGAACAGGCGCTCGCGAAGCGTATCCTCCTCGTATTGTTGTCTGAACATGCCGCGCCGCTGAAGCTCTGGCACAACGAGATCGACAAAGTCGACATGCGTCCCAGGCAGCACATAACGCTCCAAATTAAAGCCGTCAATACCGGTTTCCTCTACCCAATATTGCATTTGGTCCGCAATTTCCTCAGCTGTTCCGGCTATTACAATACCGCGAAATTCCTTCTCGGCAAAATTATCGCTCACTTCTCGGACGCTCTGAACTTTGCCGCTATACTTCGTATAGCGCTCGGTATGCGTGCGTCCTTGCTCGGTTTTTATCTGTTCGAACGGCGCATCGGGAGCGAGCGCGGACAAATCAATGCCCGTCGCATTCTCATAGGTGAGCAAAGCCGCCTCCCGGCTGCGATGGGCTTTGTATTCGGCAAGCTTGCCCTCAGCCTCCTCGCGCGTACGGCCAACCACAGCCGACAGTCCCGTGAAAATTTTAATTTCCCCGGCTCCTCTGCCATAAGCGACAGCCCGCTTGCGAATATCCTGCACCTGAGCCCTCAGCGCTTCTACAGTCGGGGCTTTCAGAAAAACACCCTCGGCATGCTTGGCGGCAAAATCTCGCCCACGATCCGAGCTGCCCGCCTGAAACAGGACGGGCGTTCGTTGAATAGAAGGCTCACTGGCATGGGAGGCCTTCATTTTATAATATTTGCCGCTGTGCTCAATGACATGAACCTTGTCCGCATCAGCGTAAATGCGGCGCTCGCGATCGGCGATGACAGCGTCATCCTCCCAGCTGCCCTCCAGCAGCTTATAGCTGGCTTCCATAAATTCCTCGGCCTGCTCATAGCGTTCATCATGCGGCAATATGCCGCTGCGGCCAAAGCTTTCCGCGCCGCTGATGCCGCCTGTAGCCACGACATTCCAGCCAATGCGGCCGCTTGTCAAATGGTCAAGCGTCGAGAAGCGGCGGGCGTTGGGAAATGGCAGCTCATACACAGGCGAGGCCGTCGTGACGAATGCGAGATGCTTCGTGCTGGCAGCGAGTGCAGAAATGACCAGCATCGGATCGTTGGAGGGTGTGTACACAGCTTCGCGATACGAAAGCTCGCGCTTATGATGGGGGTAGCCATAGGAATCGGCAAAAAACATAAAATCGAATTTGCCGCGCTCCAGCACCTGCGCCAGCTCAATCCAGAAAGCCAGCTCCTTGTAGCGTGTAGATTGATTGGCGGGATGGGTCCATAAGCCCTGGGTCATTTGATTAGGGGTATGAATATCGAAAATGCCTAAATGGATTTTTTTCATCGCAAGCAGCGCTCCGTTCCACTATTTAAATGTCAAGTTATTCACTCGGAATAATAGTTATAAGTGAGCATAGCGGAAGGGGCAGCGTTTGTACAATTGAAAATGCTAAAGCGCCGCTTTAATAAACCTAAAGCATCGACGCGCTACCAATCTGGATCAGGAGTGAGCGCCTGCTTAATATCGGCAATCAGCTCTTTATTAATTTGGCTCAGCGTCGTGCTGTTCCGCTTAATGAGGATGCCGAGCTCAGGCCCCTCGGCCATATCAATAACCTGCTTAATGATTGTCCCCGGCAGCGGCGGTGAAATGGCGACGATGGGCGACAGGGCAATGCCAAGCTGAGCCTGTACATAATATTTGAGCGCGGAGATGCTGGCGACCTCAATGCTGTTATGCCGCAGCTTGCCGATTTTTTTCGTAATCATTTCCTCGATGCGAATCCGAAACGAGCATGTTCCTGGTGTGAACAGAAACTTTTCATTCCGCAAATCCTTCATCCGTATTTCCGCGCGTTCAGCAAAGGGATGCCCAGCAGGGAGCAGCAATGAAAATTGTTCCTTCATTAAACGGTGAAATTCAAGCTCGATATGCGGTTCAGGCTGATTGCAAAGCGCCAGATCAATTTCATCGTCGATGACCATCTGCATCAGCTCTTTGGTCGTGCCGACCTTGACTTTAATTTGCACCTTCGGCTTTTTTTGCGTATACGCGGACAGAATGCCAGGCAGGCGACTGCTGGCGGAAGGCTCCGAAGCGCCTACCCGCACAACGCCAGCGTCCCCTTGAATGAAATCCGTTAAGGAGCTGTTCAGCTCGTCGTATTCCCGCAGCAGCATATCGGCCCGTTCATGGAACAGCCGTCCGGCGCTGGTGAGCGTTATCGTTTTGCCCCGCTCGAACAGCTTCATGCCGAGCTCCTCTTCCAGCTTCTTGATTTGTATCGTAATGGTAGGCTGCGAATATTGCAGTGCCTCGGCAGCACGCTGGAAATTACCGAGCTTAACAATGGTCTGGAACGTTTTAATTAACCGAATTTCCATGCGATTTCACCCCTATGCTTAAAAAATACTAAATTGGCTATTTAAATCTTTCAATTATACACGTTCAGCTTTATGCCCTATTATAACAGATATAAACCCGATTAAATCAAGTGGATTACACATATTTAAAATGGAAAATGGAGGTTTTACCCTAATGTCGAACGAAAGCTTGTACACCAGACACGCCCCTAGCTTCTCATCCAAAATATTCAGCTATGCCCCTGATGCCTTTAAGGCGTTCGGCGAATTTAACAAGGAAGCACTTGCTGATGGCGTAATTTCAGTGAAAGTTAAAGAGTTTATAGCCGTTGCCGTTGCCCATGTTACAGGCTGCCCTTATTGTATTGAAGCCCATGTCGGCAAAGCGAAGGCGCTAAACGCATCGTTCGAGGAATTGTTCGAAGCGGCGGCTGTCGGTGCTGCGGTCAATGCTCATTCCGCCTTCTATCAGTCGGTCAATGCGCTTAATGCGTTCAACGACAGCAAGGAAACGGATTTGTACAGCAGAAGCAATATCGAGCTGGTCGAGCAGCTGGAGGACGTAAATGAGGGGCTGTACAATGCTTTCTTCGAATATTTGCATAAGTCGCTTAAGCCGCAGCATATCGAAGCGAAGGAAAAGCTGCTCATCGCAGTAGGCTCGGCCCATGTGACGGGAAGTGCTTACAGCATTGAGATTTTTACAAGGCAGGCGAAGGAAGCGGGAGCAACACTGGAGGAGCTGGCTGAGACGATTGTTGTGGCAACGGTGTTGAAGGCAGGCTCTGCGATGGCACACCGGGTGAATGCCCTGCAAGCCTACGAGCGGGAGTAGCAGCCGATTTCTAGCCATTAATAGCCTGATAATCGAATGAATATAAGAGGAAGAAGGGGGAAGCAAGCATGTCAGATGAAAATAAAGGCTGGAGCGGACAGCTCCCTGAGTGGGTTCATGAGCAGGTTGTCGCATGGCGAAGGCATTTGCATCAGCATCCGGAGCTGTCCTTTGAAGAGACGGAGACGGCGCAGTTTGTCGAAGATACGCTGCGCAGCTTTGGCGGGCTCATCATCAGCCGCCCAACGAAGACGAGTGTGCTGGCGAGGCTTGTCGGTGCTTATCCGGGCAAAACGCTGGCGCTGCGGGCGGATATGGATGCCCTGCCGATAGCGGAAGAAAACACGTTTGATTATGTTTCGCAAAATCCGGGCGTCATGCATGCCTGCGGGCATGATGGCCATACCGCTGTGCTGCTCGCGACAGCGCGTCTGCTGGTAGAGCAGAAGGAGCGGCTGCACGGCGAAATCCGGTTTATTTTTCAGCATGCAGAGGAGCTTCCTCCGGGGGGAGCGCGCGAGCTGGTCGAAGCTGGCGTACTGGACGGCGTGGATTGGATCGTTGGCGAGCATCTGGCCGCCCAATTGCCGGTTGGACAAATCGGCATCGTCTATGGTCAGATGTCGGCATCGCCGGATAATTTCACCATTACCGTTAATGGGGTTGGCGGCCATGCCGGCTTCCCTCATCGCTCGGTCGATACGATTGCGATTGGCGCCCAGATCGTGACGAATATTCAGCATATTGTGGCGCGTTATACCGATCCGTTGGAGCGGCTGGTCGTCTCCGTGACCCAATTCACGGCGGGAGCCTCCCATAATGTCATACCCGATAAGGTAACCCTGAAAGGAACGGTTCGGAGCTTCAGCGAGCAGGTGCGCAAGCAGGCGGAGGAGCAGCTGCAGCGCATTGTCGCAGGTATTGTTTCGGCACATAATGCGCAATTCGAGTTCCAGTATGTGTACGGCTATGATCCCGTGGTTAATGACGAAGCATTGACCCGAATCGTGGAGGAGGCGGCGATTGAAGTCGTCGGCAAGGAGCGTGTCGTTCACAACCCGCCGGGCATGGGCGGCGAAGATTTCTCCGCCTACCAGCGCAAGGTGCCTGGCACATTCATTAATATAGGCGCGGGCAACGTCGAGAAAGGCATCGTTTATCCGCATCACCATCCACGATTTGAGATTGATGAGGATGCGTTGGCAAACGGAGTGGCCTTATTCGTAAAAGCAGCAGAAAAGCTAGTGGATTGGCAGTCATAATGCACAATAACAGGGAGGCACTTTATTTATGAAGCAATATCAAAAGTTGGGAATAATCGGATTGCTCGGCGCATTGCTCATCGTTTTCGGCTGCTCCAGCAACAGCTCTGCACCTGCAAGCTCGAATGGAGCGGCTTCGCCAGCCGAGTCGGCAGCAGCTGGCACATCGGGAGGCGAGAAGCTGGCAACCGAACTGAAATATCCGCTCGCTCAAACGATTCCGACGCTGGACCCGCATCTGTCGCTTGGCGGAAGCAATTCCACGATAGCGGTCAATATTTACGAGGGACTATTCGCCTTTAATGCCAAGTATGAGCCTGTTCCAATGCTCGCCGAGTCCTATGAGCTGAGTGAAGATGGGAAAGTGTACACCTTTCACCTTCGTAAAGGCGTCAAGTTTCACAATGGCAAGGAGATGAAGGCAGAGGATGTAGCAGCCTCGCTCAATCGCTGGAAAAATACGGCGCCGCGCGCGAAAAGCTCTTTTTCCGATCGCGAGTTTGAGGTGAAGGATGACTATACGGTCGTGCTCAGCTCGGACGTGCCGAGAAATGATACATTGGCGCAGCTTAGCCATGTGCTTAATTTTGCAGCGATAATGCCGAAGGAGGTCGTGGATGCGGCTGGTCCGGATGGCGTAACCGAGTATATTGGAACCGGGCCGTTCAAGTTTGTGGAGTACAAAACCGACCAATACGTGCATCTGCAAAAATTTGCGGATTACCAGCCTGTCGATGCGCCAGCTGACGGTTTTTCCGGCAAGAAGGAAGCGCTCGTGAACGATTTGTATTTCACTTTGGCTACGGATAATGCGACGCGTTTCTCCTCTTTCCTCGCGAAGGACTTTAACAATGTCGATGTCAGTCTGGATAATTTGCCGCAGGT
This sequence comes from Paenibacillus sp. JT22N7, assembly GCF_059383875.1. Taxonomy (NCBI): domain Bacteria; kingdom Bacillati; phylum Bacillota; class Bacilli; order Caryophanales; family Paenibacillaceae; genus Paenibacillus; species Paenibacillus sp. JT22N7. The sequence goes on along the minus strand of NZ_JBXENY010000006.1, from coordinate 176,046 downwards.
TGAAAATGACCCTGACGTGGAAATCATCAAAAACCTGTCCACTGATTTCAATTTGGTTTTCAATAAAAAAGGTCCGCTGTTCTCGCAGCTGAAATACCGCCAGGCTGTCGCATCGGTGCTCGATGTTGACCAAGTTCTGCTCGGCATCGTGTCCACACCGGAGCTGTACCGCTTGAACCCGAGCTACATGTACAAGGAAAATGCGAAATGGTACAGCGAGGCAGGCAGCGAAGCCTATAACCAGAAAAATCCGGACAAGGCGAAGCAGCTTCTCCAGGAAGCGGGCTACAATGGCGAGGAAGTTACCCTTCTGACGACCAAGGATACAGGCACCTTCTATAATGCAACGTTGATGGTGCAGGCACAGCTGGAGCAAATCGGCATCAAGACGAAAATCGACATTTCCGATTACGCCACGATGCTGACGAAGCGGGCTGACCCGAATGGCTGGGATATTTATGTCGGTCCATTCCTCGTGCCTTCAACGCCTTCACAGCTGCTTTATTTGAACCCGACCTATGGCTTTGCTGATGATGCCAAGCTTGCGGAGCTGCTTGAAGCTTCTACCTCGGCTATTAGCGACGATGCGATAAAAGCGGCGAATGATGCGCTGCAAGCCTATGAGTGGGAGTATTTGGCGGCGATTAAAATCGGCGATATTTACAACTACAATGCGGTTCGCAAAAATCTCGTCGGCTTGACGTACCTCAGCAACATTCCGAATTTGGCAAATACGAAGCTGGTTGAATAATAGCATTGCACAGCACTATACAGCATTGGAGCGGGCCTAAAGCAGGCATACAGCAGCTGCACGCCGTGCGGAATTTTACTTTGGAGGGAGGTAAACGGTTTGACCGCTTTTATAGTAAAACGGGTGCTATCGTTGATCCCTATTCTTTTCTTTATGTCGGTTATTGTCTTTCTGATCATTTACCTCATTCCGGGTGATCCCGCACGCGTCATGCTGGGTGATGGAGCAGACGAAGCGACGATTCAGCAGCTGCGTGCCAATATGGGGCTTGATCAGCCGCTTATTATGCAATATGGCCAGTGGATCGGATCGGCGCTGCGCGGGGATTTAGGCGATTCTTATTTTTTGAAAAAATCGGTGTCTGCCGTCATAGGCGAACATCTTCAGCCTACCCTGTCGCTCGCGCTGCTTGCCGAGCTGATTGCGATTGCCATTGCGCTGCCCTTCGGCATATGGGCGGCAGTCAATCGCGGGGGCTGGGCGGATAAAGCATTGACCGCCTATACGCTGCTCGGCATAACGATTCCCGGCTTCCTGCTCAGCATGTTTCTGGTGCTTCTGTTTGCCGTGCAGCTGAAATGGCTGCCGGTATCCGGCTATGCGCCGATCAATGATGGACTTTGGAATTTCTTAAAATTTTTAATTTTACCCGGCATTTCAGTTGGCGTCGTCATGTCGTCGGTTATTGCCCGAATCGTTCGCTCCTCCTTTCTGGAGGTGATGAACCAAGGGTATGTGAAGACGGCGCGCTCAAAGGGGCTGCGTGAGCGGAGCATCGTATACAAGCATATTTTGCGCAATGCGCTCATTCCCATTTTGACGGTCATTGGCGGGACGTTCGGTACGCTGCTCGCTGGCGCGGCGGTTGTAGAGAGCATTTTTAACATTCCGGGACTGGGGCAGCTTCTGGTCCATTCGGTATCGCGCCGGGACTATACCGTCATTCAAGGCTTGGTGCTGTTCATCGCGTTCACCTATGTGCTAGTGAATTTGGTCGTTGACCTGCTTTATGCGGTCGTCGATCCCCGGATTCGGTTGAATAAATAACAGAAAGGAGGCTGGGCGCGGATGGAAAAAACACAGCCCTCGCTGCATCTGGCAAAGCGCAAGCGCACGATAGGCAATCGAAGGCGCGGACTGCTCAAGAGGCTGCTGGCAAGCAAAACAGCGTCGGCGGGCAGCGTGCTGATGATAGTGGTCGCCTTCATTTCTTTTTTTGCGCCATGGATTTCGGTTTATGGCCCGCTGGACGTCGATATCATGAATCGCTTGTCACCACCGGGCGCGCAGCACTGGTTTGGCACGGATAATTTGGGCCGGGACATTTTCAGCAGAGTGATGCATGGCACGCAAATATCGGCGCAGGTTGGCTTTGCCGTCGCTTTGTCGGTCGCCGTTCTAGGTCTTGTTATCGGTTTGTATGCAAGCATGTACAAGTGGCTGGATCAATTGCTGATGAGGACGATGGATGCTTTGTTTGCTTTCCCGGCGATTTTGCTGGCGATTGCCATTATGGCCGCGCTCGGGCCAAGCGTTTCCAATCTGATTATTTGCCTGATTATCGTGTTCATTCCTTCGGTAGCCCGAATCGTCCGTTCAGCCGCGCTCGTCGCGAAGGAGCAAACCTATGTGGAAGCGATGCACGCCTTAGGCGCGTCACAGACGAGGATTTTGTGGCAGCATATTATGCCCAGCACGATTTCGCCGCTTATTGTGCAGAGCTCCTTTATTTTTGCCGAGGCGATTATTGTGGAAGCTGCACTTAGCTTTCTGGGGGCAGGCATTCCGGCTCCGATGGCAAGTCTCGGCAATTTGCTGGCCGATGGAAAAATGTATATATACAACTCCTGGTGGATGACGCTGTTTCCCGGCTTTGCGCTCATTATTTCGGTACTGGCGATGAATTTGTTTGGGGATGGAATCAGGGACTTGCTCGATCCTCATGTTAGACAGGGTAAAGGGAAAAAATAGGGCATCGCAGCCGGCGGGTTGGAGTCCGACTAAGGAGGGTGGAAGAAATGCCGGAGGAGCTTTTACTTGAGGTTAAAGCTTTACGAACTTATTTTCATACAGCACGCGGGAAGCTGGCCGCAGTCGATGGCGTTTCCTTTGATGTTAGGCGTGGGGAAATCGTCGGCGTTGTCGGAGAATCCGGATGCGGCAAAAGCGTCACTGCCCAGTCCGTGCTGCGGCTGCTCGATGAGAAGCATGACGTGAGCTATGAAGGGGAAATCCGATTTGCAGGCAGCAATCTGCTTGAGCTGAAGCAGCGGCAAATGCGGGAAATTCGGGGCAATGAAATTGCGATGATCTTCCAAGACCCGCTTAGCTCGCTCAATCCGGTATACACCATTGGCGAGCAAATTATCGAGGCTATAGTGCTGCATCAGAAAATCAGACGCAAGGAGGCGGTTCGCAAAGCGATCGAGCTGCTAAAGCTGACGGGCATTCCTTCGCCGGAGCAGCGGGTGTGGGAGTATCCCCACCAGCTTTCTGGAGGCATGCGCCAGCGCGTCATGATTGCGATTGCACTGGCCTGCGAGCCGCAGCTGCTTATTGCCGACGAGCCGACGACAGCGCTGGATGTGACGATTCAAGCGCAAATTATGGAGCTGATAACAGAGCTGAATCGCAAGCTGGCAATGAGTGTTCTGCTCATCACCCATGATCTGGGTGTCGTCGCGGAAACATGCCAGCGCGTCGTTGTCATGTATTTGGGGCAGGTCGTTGAAATGGCTGATGTCGCCACCTTATTCGCCCGTCCGCTGCATCCGTATACGATTGGTCTGATGGGGGCCATACCGCGAATGGATGGAGACAGAACGCAGGATTTGCAAGTGATTGAAGGCAGTGTGCCTTCGCTATCGAATGTACCGACGGGCTGCCGCTTTGCGCCGCGCTGCGCCTATGCAGACGACCAGTGCCGCAAGCATGTGCCGGAATTAACGCGCGATGCTGCCAGTGGAACGATGGTGCGCTGCTGGCATGCCGGTACTTTGGCTGAAGCGTTCGAAGCAACTGAAGCAGCTAGAGCAGTCGTAGCAGCTGAAACAGCTGAGTCAGCCGAAGCATCCGAAAGAGTCGAAGCGAAAGGAGGCGTGCAGCATGCCATCTATCCATGAACAGGAAGGCGGGCCCATGCCGCTGCTGGAAGTGAAAGGCTTATCCAAGCATTATAGTACGAAGCGTCCGGCATCCTTTCGCAAAAGTCTCGTTAAAGCCGTTGATGATGTTTCCTTTCACATTTATGAAGGAGAAACCTACGGGCTGGTCGGGGAATCGGGCTGCGGCAAAAGCACGCTCGGCAAGGCGCTGCTGCGTCTCGTTGAGCCTACTGCCGGAGAAGCGCTGTACCAGGGCGAGGATTTAAACCGCATGCCGAGCCGCCAGCTTCGGGCCAGCCGCCGGCAGCTCCAGATGGTTTTTCAGGACCCGTATTCCTCGCTGAATCCCCGCAAGACCATCGGCAGAACGCTGGAAGAGCCGCTCATCATTCACGGAATAGGCAGCCCGCAGGAACGAACGGAGCTTGCGCTGCGGATGCTGGAGACGGTGGGCTTGCAGGAGGAGCATTATGACCGGCTGCCGCATGAGCTGTCCGGCGGCCAGCGCCAGCGGATTGGACTCGCCCGGGCTCTTATTCTTGAGCCGCGGCTCGTCATCTGCGATGAGCCCGTTTCGGCGCTGGACGTCATCATTCAATCGCAAATCATTAACCTGATGCGCAAGCTGCAGCGGGAATTAAAGCTGACGTATTTATTTATCGCCCACGATATTGGCGTCATCCGCCATATATCTGATCGCATTGGCGTCATGTATTTAGGCAAAATGGTCGAGGAGGCCAGAACGGACGACCTGTTCGCCCAGCCGCTGCATCCTTACACGCAGGTGCTGCTGTCCGCTGTGCCGATTCCCGACCCTGCAATAAAGAAGGAGCGGATGATTTTGCAGGGCGACATTCCATCTCCGCTGGAGACGGTCAGCGGCTGTGCTTTTCATCCGCGCTGCCCGTATGCGGTTGAGACCTGCCGGAAGCAGGTGCCGCTCAAACGGGAGGTTGCGCCGGGCCATTTTGCAGCGTGCCATCTTGCGTAAGGCCACTTGCACACAAGCTAAGCTATTGAGGGATAGGAGAGAGTAGACGATGAAGAAAAAAATTCATTTGGGCGTATTTGAGGTGAATGCCGTCAATCATTTGACCCAAGGCATCTGGACGCATCCCGAGCAAAATCGCATTCATTATAACAGCATTGATTATTGGATCGACATCGCCCGGACTTTGGAGCGGGGCAAGTTTGATTTTATGTTTTTCGCTGACAGCTACGGCTATCCGAAGGAGAGGACCGAGCTTGCGTTCCGCGAGGCATCGGGTGCAGTAGGCAATGACCCGATGCTGCTCATTCCAGCGCTTGCGCAGGCGACTGAGCACCTCGCTTTTACGATGACGACCTCGACGACGTATGAGGCTCCTTATGCGAATGCGCGCAGATTTTCAACGCTGGATCATATTACGAAGGGGAGAATCGGCTGGAACGTCGTGACGACGAGCAGCAAATCGGCCGCCGATTTGTTCGGCAGAAGCGAGTTTCTGCCGCATGATGAGCGTTACGATATGGCTGATGAATATATGGATGTCAGCTATAAGTATTGGGAGGGCAGCTGGCAGGACGATGCGCTGCTCGTTGATCGCGAGAAGCGGATATTTGCTGATCCGCAGAAGGTTCATAAGGTGAAGCATGAAGGGAAATATTTCAAGTCGGAGGGGTACCATGCTTCGACGCCTTCCCCGCAGCGGACGCCGGTTATTTTTCAGGCGGGCAGCTCCGGAAGGGGACGCGCTTTCGCCGCGAGGCACGCGGAGGGCATCTTCCTCAAGGCGCCGACGACGGAGGTGCTTCGGGACCAGATCGCTGATATTCGCAGGCGGGCCGCAGAATATGGACGCGATCCGGCAGCAGTGAAAGTGTTCACCGGGCTGTCGGTTGTAGTGGCAAAGACGCGCGAGGAGGCGCAGCGCAAATTCGACGAGTATATGCAGCATCAGAGCGCAGAAGCGACGTTATCCAGCTACGCTGGTGTGACGGGAATCGACCTGACGCAGCTTGATCCGAACGCCTATTTTGAAAATATTCATACCGAAATGGGCCAAACGCATACCGACCGTTTTACGAAGCACAGCAAGACGAAGAAGACGGTGCAGGAGGTCATGGACGATTTTGTGCAAAAGGGCTTCCGCGGACTGACCGTTGTCGGTACGCCAGAAGACGTTGCCGATCAAATCGAACGCTGGACGGAGGAAACGGACGTGGACGGCTTTAATCTGGAGCCGTATGTGCTGCCAGGCTCCTATGTCGATTTTGTCGACCTGGTCATCCCGGAGCTGCAAAAACGCGGGCTGTTCAAAACCGATTACGAAGCAGGCACGCTCCGCGAGCGGTTGTTCGGCAAGGGTGAGGCGCGACTGCCGGAGCATCATCCAGGCGCTTCGTTCCGCACGCCGGCCGCCCTTGTCTAATCGAAGGAAAGTAGGAGACGATGATGTTTAACGACGAGGTGCTCCTCCAGCTTGTGGAGCAGACCGAATACACGCAGCGCCAAGCGGAGCTTCTCGCCCAGCTTCGCCGAATAGGCAAGCAAAGCATTGGGCCCGCCGCCAAGCAGGTGGATAACGAAGGCGCGTATCCTTATTCCTCGCTCGCTGCGCTTAAGAGCGAAGGCTTGCAAAATCTGTCTGTTCCTGAGGCGTTCGGCGGCTTCGGCGCTGGCTACAAGGGAGATGCTGTGCTGCTCGTATTGGCGCTGATGGAGCTGGCTTCCTGGTGCTCGTCCACCTCGCAAGTATTTGCCTTGCACAATACGGGGGTACAGCTGGTGCATGCGATGGGGGATGCGGGGCAGCAGCGATTTTTTTTCGAGGAAGTCCAGCGCGGCCACCTATTTGGGAGTTTTGGGAGTGAGGCAGGGGCGAATCGTTTCGTACTGGCTAATACGCTTCGTAAAGTAGAGGGCGGCTACCGGCTGAATGGAAAAAAGATTTTTGCAACCGGCTCGCCCGGCGCAAAATGGGCGTTCTGGCGCTCGGTGTCCGAGGATGCGCCGGGCAATCAGGATGAACGGTATATGATGCCTATAGCGGAGCTTAATGGAGCGGGCATTACGATCCATGATGATTGGGACGGCATCGGGCAGCGCGGCACCGGAAGCGGCACCGTCATTGCGGAGGACGCTTTTATTCCAGAAGCGCATGTAATGGGAGGGCCAGGCGCTTATGCCGCCCATGCTCCTTTTTTTGCAGCACAGTTTCATATTCATTTTGCGGCCCAATATGTCGGGATTGCGATTGGCGCTTTTCGGGAGGCTGTTGACTATTTGAAGGAGAAAGCAAGGCCTTGGTCAGAGGCCAAGACGGCAGCTGAGGACCCGATTGCGCAGCTCCGTGTAGGCGAAATGGCGGCCAAGCTGGCCTCCGCACAGCAGCTGGTAGTTCGCGGCGCACGTCTGCTGCAAGCAGTCAATGAACGGCAAGGAGAGCCGGAACTGCACAGGGCTGTTCAAGCAGCGGCGTCCCATGCCAAAATCATCGCGACTGACACCGCGCTCGACGTAACGAATGCGATTTTTCAAATTATGGGTGCCCGCTCAGCGACTAGAAGCTGCAATTTCGACCGCTATTACCGCAACGCCAGAACGCTCACGCTGCATGACCCGGTAGACAAGCAGCGCGAGGCGGCGGGAAGGCATGAGCTGGGACTATAGCTTGGAGATACAATCAATCGCAATGAAGCACGAACAAGCATAAACAAGGAAGCACTCCGAATGTCCCATTTGGAAGGTCTTCCTTATTTGTGTTCAGCTAGTGTTTAGCTAGGCCTGAAGAAGCAAGCAGGAATAATGATATTATTGAAAACGCTTGCAAAAAATACTATACTTTGAACAAGCGGCAGAAGAGAGAGGGGTAAAGCATGAAAATCAGACATCCGTTTTTTTATCGCACGCTCCGCTTTAAGCTCTTGTTCGGTTTCCTGCTGCTTGTCATTCCGATTGTATCCTTCATGATCTACAACAACCTGTATGCGATTAATGTCGTACGGAATCAGGTCGCCCAGTCCAATAAAAATCTGATCAGCCTCTATATGGGCCAAATTGACCGCAATTTGGAGGATGTGGAGAAATATTTGTTTAATATAGCGGCGATGGAGACTGGTCTGCTCGTACTGGAGCAGCCGCGGGAGCAAAATCCCGACGGCTATGCGTTCGAGAAAATCCAGCTGAGAAACCAATTGAGGAATGAATTGCCCAATTATAAGTCGATGGATATGTTCTTCATTTATTCGCCGGAGAATGATGATTTGATGAGCGTGTTTGGCGTTGCGCCGGAATATGCCACCGGAACCGTGATGGAGCAGAACATTGTAGAAATGATCAAGCTTGCCAAGAAGCCGCTGCAGAAGGACTGGTTCGTCCAGCATATGGCGGACGGTGATTATTTAGCTTATGTCATTCAATACGGCGACATTTATATAGGCGCGATGGGCAATGTAGATCAGCTAATGGTGCCGCTGCATTTAATTGATTTGGGTGAAAAGGGCCGGGCCTTTCTGACGGATGACCGTATGAAGCCCATTATTGATACGCCGCTGGATGGCGGCATCTCGATTGAACCTAGCGGCAGCGGGAACGAAGGCTATCAGCTTACGGGAAGCGATGACCAATTTATCGCAGTCGGCGAGCGCTCCTCACGAGGCCGCTTTGGGCTGGTCGCCCTCATTCCCGACAGCGTTGTGCTGGAGAAGCTTCCCTTTTTGCGCAGCATCGTCTCTCTCATCTCCTTTGGGGCCATTATCATTTTGCCGATTATTTTGCTGCTGCTGCGCAAGCTGGTGCTTGTTCCAGTCAATCGTATTATTATGGCGATGCGCCGCATCGAAGACGGCAATCTCGATGTGCGGATCACGAAACCGTCCTCCACATTTGAATTTGAGGTGATGAACGAATCGTTCAACCGCATGATTACGCAAATTAAGGAGCTCAAGGTTAATGTGCTGGAGGAGCAGCTGAATAACAAAAAAGCACAGCTTAAGCATTTACAGCTGCAAATCAATCCTCATTTTTTTCTTAACTCGCTTAACATTGTTTATAATTTGGCCCAAGTGAAGGATTATCACCTTATTCAGGAAATGACGCATTGCCTGGTCCAATATTTCCGGTTTATGTTCCGCAGCAATCTGTCGTTCGTGTCTCTATCTGATGAGCTTGCCCATACGATGAATTATTTACGCATTCAGGAAATGCGCTTTCCGGGCGATTTGACCTTCGCTTTCCATACGGATGACAGTCTTGGCAGGGTGCCTATCCCGCCGCTAGTCATTCAATCGTTTGTGGAAAATACAATTAAGCATGCGGTAAATACGGATACGCAGGTTCACATTGCCGTTACTGCCAAAGCGCACAATGAAGATACGCTTTATGTCCGCATCGAGGATACGGGGGAAGGCTTCCCGCCGCAGGTGCTGGCACTTCTCCAGCGAGATATGGAGCTGAGCAATGAAGAAGGCGATCATATCGGCATTCAAAATGTGAAGCAGCGGCTGGGACTGCTTTATCAAGATGCTGCACGCATGGCACTAAGCGGCAGCTCAGGTCAAGGGGCGATCGTAGAGCTGTGGCTGCCGATGCAACCAGAAGAGACAGGGGGACGACGAGGATGAGACAGCTGTTAATTGTCGATGATGAGCGGCATGCGGTGCGGGGCATTAAGGCAGGCGTCGAATGGGAGGAGCTTGGCATATCGGTTGTGCATGAAGCTTACAATATCCGAACGGCTAAGGAAATTATGAGCGACAGCAAAATCGATGTGCTTATTTGCGATATTGAAATGCCGCAGGGCAACGGCTTCGAGCTGCTCGATTGGGTGAAAATCCATTACCCGCAGACAGAGGCTATGTTTCTTACTTGCCATGCTGATTTCTCCTATGCGCAAAAAGCAATTCAGCTAGGCAGCTGCGATTATATGCTCAAGCCCGTCCGCTACCCCGAGCTGGCCAGCACGGTCAAGCGCGCGCTGGACAAGCTGGCGAAAGCCGATCTTGATCGCGAGAAGCTGCAATTTGCAGACATGTACGAGCATTATTACCGGCTATGGGAATCTTATCAGCCGATGTTTATGGAGCGCTTCTGGCAGGATTTGCTGAGCCGCTCGATCCCTTCGACGAAGGACGGCATACGAGAGGCGCTGGCGAAGCATAACATTGCTTATGAGGAGCTGCCGCTCTATAAGCCGGTGCTCATTAGCGTCCAGCGCTGGCACAAGGAGCTGACGCTGCGCGAGGAGAAGATCATGGAATATGCGCTGCGCAATTCCTTTGAGGAAATGATACTCGCGAGGTCCGGACTCGGGCGAATTGTTCAGGTGCGCAGCGGGGCGCTGCTCGCGCTGCTGCCTATTCGCCAGGAGGGGGAAGGCGAGCAGCTGCATGAGCAGATCGATTCCTATATCGAGGCGTGCAATCGTTATTTTTTCTGCGACTTGTGCTGCTATATGGGAAGCTCAGTACCAGTAGAGGAAATATGCGAGATGTACGAGCAGCTTGTTGAGATGGAGTCGCGCAATGTAACGCGCACGAACGAAAGGCTTAGCCCCGTCAATTGCGACGTCAGCACGGATGTTGCCCCGCTTCCTGTGATGAGCGGCTGGGCGGAAATGCTCAAGCTTGGTTGCGGGAAGGAAATGCTGGAGGAAATCGCTCAATACTTGGACGGCGTTAAGCAGTCGGGGCAGGCGGATGCCAGGTGGCTGCGCAGCTTTTATGAGGATTTTCTGCAAATGGTGCATCAGGTGCTGCATGCCAAGGGACTGCGGGCGCATCAGGTATTTTCCGCGATGGTATTGATGAAGCGGGTAGATGCCGTAACCCGGTCTATTACTGATTTGTCGGAGTGGGTAGCTGTGCTTATCCATGAGGTCAGCGGCAATCTGAATAGCGTAGACGAGACGCAGACCGTCGTCGACAAGGTCAAGCATTACATCGCCAAGCATATGAGCGATGATCTATCGCGTGAGGATATTGCCAGCCATGTATGCCTGCATCCGGATTATTTGGCCCGCCTGTTCAAGAAGGATACAGGGCTGACGATTTCCGAATATTTGCTGCAGGAGCGGGTAGCGCTCGCCAAGCAAATGCTGGCGAAGACGGAGCTGGCGATAACAAGCATTGCCTATGAGCTGGGCTACGGCAACTATTCGCATTTTTCGAAAATGTTCAAAAAAGCGACCTCGGTCGGGCCGCAGGAATATCGCAAGCTCCAGCAAAGTGGGCAGGCCAAGGGAAGCTGAATTTTCCCCTTCTCCTCTTACGAATCTAAAATAACCCTTCAGTTCCACGGGTAGCGAGGCGCCTGGCAAGCAGTAAGCCATCGTCCATCCGCTGTGGAATGGAGGGTTTTGTGCGTTTACCAAAAAGCATCCGGGCGAGCGCGAATTAGTATTGCTTTTTTTCCAGTATTCAACTATAAATAGATCAGACTTAGGGCGGAGGTGCTGGTGGATTTGCAAGCAATGATCAAAATAATGCGCCGATTTGCCGAATACAAGCTGCTGAGCAGCGTATTCTTATTCACACTATTAATAGAAGTAGCCTATACAGTGGCTTCGCCGCTTAGCTTGAAATATTTGGTGGATGAAGCTTTTACACCGCGAAACTTACAGGCGTTTATTATCATTTTGCTTATTCTGCTCGGCGGGGGCATCTTGAATGTCATTGCCGGTGCAGTGTCGGACTATTCATTAGGCAGGCTGGCTGGAGAGGTCGTTCGCAAGCTGCGAACAGAGCTGTTTGCTCATATCCAGCTCCAGTCCTTGCCCTTCTACGAGCGTTATCGGGTTGGTGATTTGGTGACCCGCTTCTCGGCTGATATGGGCTCCATTGAACGGGTGATTCGCGGCTCCAGCCCGATGCTGCTCAAAGAATTGCTTGCTGTAGCGCTGGGGCTCATGATGCTGTTTACGCTGGAATGGAGGCTGACGCTTGCCATGCTCGCGGGCTCGGTTCTCATGTTTGTGCTGCCGCAGCTTGTGCAGAAGCGCTCGGAGCGGGCGAATCGGGAGTACAAGGAGGCGCAGGAGCGCTTCTCCAATATGATCGATGAGATGGCCAAGGGGCACAAAACGATTCGGGGCCTGCATCAGCAAAACCGGTTTCGCATAAGGGGCGACAACAAAATTACGGCTTTGTTTAAGACAGGCATGAATCTTCATATGAGCAATTCTTTAATGGAACGGCTGCCTTTAACGGCTTTGCTGCTGCTCAACGGAATTATGATGGGCTTCGGCGGTTATTTAATTTTTCATGATGCGATGACTGTTGGCGGTTTTATCGCCTTCTTCACCTTGTTTATGAGCGTGGGGCAGTCGGGCTCGAATTTGGCCTTTCTCCTTCCCCAATTAATCGAATCAAACATCAGCTTCCAGCGCATCGATGAAATGATGGCCTGCAAGCCAGATTTGCCAGCAGCTGAGCATCCTGCATTACTGCCGGATACGAGCTTGTCCCTGCGCATGGAGCAGGTCACCTTTGGCTACAACGCGGGCATTCCGCAGCTGAAAGACGTCAGCCTCCAGATCGAAGCTGGCAGCTATGTTGCTTTCGTTGGCCCCAGCGGATCGGGCAAAAGCACAGCGCTCCAGCTGCTCTCCCGCTTTTATGATCCCCAGCAGGGAAATATATTTATCCAAGATGTTCCCCTTCAGGACATTAGCGAAGCCTCGCTTAGACAGCGTGCTGCGCTTGTTTCGCAGGACACGTTTTTGTTCCATATGACGGTGAGGGAAAACCTGCTGCTTGGCGACGATATCGCGGAAGCGGACATGATTGCAGCTGCAAAGCAGGCGGGCATCCACGATACCATAGCAGGCTGGCCGGATGGCTACGACACCTGGATTCGCCATGAAGGCGGCTCCTTATCAGGCGGGGAGCGGCAGCGCATTGCCATTGCACGCGCTCTGCTTCGCAGGCCGCAGCTGCTGCTGCTGGATGAAGTAACATCGGCGCTGGACCCGGCAGCTGAGGCGGACATTAACCACCTTATTGAACAATTAAAGGGTACTCGCACGATCGTAGCAGTTACCCATCGCCTCTCCTCTGTCGTAAATGCGGATCAAATTTATGTATTTCAGGGCGGTCAAGTGGCAGAGAGCGGTTCCCATCAGCAGCTGCTTAGGGAGCAAGGGCTTTACAGCAGCCTATGGGAGAAGCAGCACGGCTTCCATGTATCGGGAGATGGACGATATGCCTCGGTGAGAGGAGAACGGCTTGCGAAGCTGCCGTTTTTTGCCGGAATGGCTCCCGAGCTGCTGGAAGGCGCAGCTGAATTATTCACCTCCGAAACGTGCAGGGAAGGCGAAGCGGTTGTACGGGAAGGCGAGGAGGGCGATAAGTTTTATATTATCGTTCGCGGCATTTTTGAAATATGGAAGGCGTTTGAGGGTCAAGAGGACAAGAAGGTAGCGGTATTGCAGGACGGCGACCATTTCGGAGAAATTGCCCTGCTGCGGAACATTCCGCGCACCGCCACGGTAAAGGCAGCCGGTTCCGGCGTCCTGCTGTCGATGCGCCGCGAAGCGTTCCATCGGCTGACGAAGGAGCATCCGCAGCTGCTGCATATGCTGGAGCAAACGCTTCAGCAAAGAATGTAGCGCAGCGGCAGAGCAGGAACATTTTCAGGTGAAGAGAGGGGGATTTTAGGTGGAAATGGCGTATTTTAAACGGTGTGAAAATGATGAGGATTATGCAAAGGCCAGCTTGTTTCTGTTGAAGCACAGGCGGGATTTGCATCCCGCTTATACGACAATGGACACGTTGTCGCTGCTGTACGCTTATTTGACGGAGGGGCAGATCATTGTAGGATTGGATGAGCTGCACCAGGTAAATAGCATTTCCGGTTTTTATTATGGGACGCAGGAGCAGGATTTTCAGAATAAGGAAGTTGTTTTTGTGGATATGGTCATTGTTGAGCAAATGCATCGGGGAACGCGCTTGTTTGCAGAAGGGCTTCATTTTCTGGTCCATACAGTGCTGGAAAACCATCCGGAGGTTCGGGAGCTGAGTCTTGCAGCCTTGTCGGAAAATAAACGGCTTTGCCGGATGTATGCCAAGTTTGTACAAGAGAAGTACAAGCGCGAGGGAGCGCTTGGAGAAGAAACGGTTTTTAGCGGTGAAATTAGAAAAATTGGTACTATGCTAAGAAAAACCAATCCAGTATAATCGTTTTTGTAGGAAAAATTAACTAAGAATGGAGGCGGACAAATGATTCCACCACGCGGATTTGGCAACAAAGACATTAAAAAAGGCAGCGGTTTCGGCAAGATTGTTAAGGTTAATGAAGCATTGAGAGCCCAAGCGAACTAATGTCGTTTATATTTCGTCCCTGTGCGCTTGAAATGGATGAAGAGGCGTACGCTGCATTTCTGATTCAGCATCATGCTGAACTGAATCTGCCATATTCCTTCCCGATGAAGCTGAGCTTTATGGGAGGGCCGCTCATTTTGGGCAAAGGCCTGCTGCTTTTTAGGGAGGAGCCTTACGAGATTGCCGGCGCTGCGGGCTTCGTCTGCGGGACGGGCGAGCATGATTATGAGGATCAGCATATTTGCCAGATCGAGATTGCTTTTATCCGCAAGGAATATCGTGGCACCAGGCTGTTTGCGCACGGCTTGAATGCGCTCATTGAATTAATGAAGGAATCGAGCCCTGGCGTCCAACAGGTACAGTTTTGGGTGAGGGCGGATGATCGCCAGCTTGACAGGCTGCTGTCCAAATTTACAGCGCTGCAAGGCGCATCGAAGTCACCCGTAAATCATCTTATGCTTTACAAAATCCCCTTTAGCGAGCTCGAAGGCTACGTTCAGAAACGAGCTGCTAGGACTCGCCCCTAACCTTTGATAATGAAGGTTATCCGTATGTATTACTTTCCCAAACAGCTAATCTATCATGCAGCAAGCTTTTGATTATTTAGCGCTCACAGAGGCGCTCTACAAGTGATAGTGAAATGAATCATGAACGGAGGCGAGCACATGATCCCACCAATTGGATTTGGTAAGAAAGATATCAAGAAAGGCAGCGGTTTTGGCAAAATCGTTCAAGCAAATGAAGCCTTGAGAGCACAAGCATAAGGCTGCTCATCCTTTTTTGGCCAGAGAAGCTTGCGATAGCTAGAAATTATAGAACCATATAGAGGCCTAGAAGAAGCCTGCTCTGTACGCGCAATCGTATAGGGCAGGCTTTTTAGCTATTTATTAAAAGCAGATGCCTTTGTTCAAATATAGGAAAGGATATGTTTTTTTCATCCCTTCTCTATATTTCTCGGACTGAAACGCGCCGCGCCGCCAAAGGACAGCGACAGCCGTTTCACCTTGAAATATAGGAAAGGATGTCCTAACGCGATCCCTTCTCTATATTTCTCGGACTGAAACGCGCCGCGCCGCCGAAGGACGTCGACAACCGTTTCACCTTGTTCCGCTCTATCAAGATGTCGGAAGATGACAACGAAGAAGTCGGTTTAGTCGTAGTGTGCTTGCCCGCGAAAAACTAAGATAGAGGTAGAAGAAGTGAAGGGGGAACCGCGATGGCGACGACTGCAAGCACAGCGACAGCAAAACCAGCGGAGCAGCAGACGGAAGTAAGACGGGCACAAAATCCCGTATTGAAAAGGCTGAAACGTTACGCACCATTATTCATTATGATTATTCCCGGAGTCATCTATTTGTTCATTAACAATTACTTGCCGATGCTGGGGCTCATTATTGCTTTCAAGGATGTCAACTTTGCCAAAGGCATTTTGGCCAGCGATTGGATCGGCCTTAAAAACTTTGAATACTTGTTCAAAACCGAAGATGCTTGGATTATTACCCGCAATACGCTGCTCTACAACATATCTTTTATCATACTAAACCTGATTATAGCGGTGGGCATTGCCATCTTGCTTAATGAAGTGAAGAAAAAAGTGGCCGCCCGTTTTTATCAAAGTATCGTGCTCATTCCTTATTTGATCTCAATGGTTATTGTCGGTTATTTGGTACTCGCCATGCTGAGTGGTGAAACCGGATTCATAAATAAACAGATTCTTCCGCTCTTCGGAATTGATCCTATCTCATGGTATAGCGAGCCTAAATATTGGCCGGTCATTCTAGTCATCGTTAACGTTTGGAAAAATGTCGGCTACCTCTGCATCATCTATCTTGCAGCGATCATCGGCATTGATCCGGAATATTATGAAGCCGCTACCATCGACGGAGCAGGCAAATGGCGCCAAATTACGCAAATTACGATTCCGCTTATAGCACCTGTTATTACGATCATGACGCTGCTGCAAATTGGACGTATTTTCTACTCGGATTTTGGTTTATTCTATCAAGTACCGCTCAATACCGGCGAGCTGCTTTCCACAACGAACGTTGTTGATACGTATGTGTACCGTGCGCTCATTAATCTTGGCGATATCGGGATGTCCTCAGCTGCAGGCTTGTACCAATCCGTTGTTGGCTTCGTGCTCGTGCTGCTGTCCAACTATATTGTAAGTAAACGAAACCGCGACAATGCGCTGTTCTAGGAGGTTAGGGCCATGGTAAATACGAAGGAAAAAATATTTCAAGTCGCGATTCATATTTTCTTTATCGCTGTAGTGCTCATGTGTCTTATGCCATTCGTGCTGCTGCTGACAACTTCCTTTACGAGCGAAGCTTCCATTGTCAAAGACGGTTATTCCTTATTCCCTAGCGAGTGGAGTCTGGATGCTTACAAGTTTTTATGGAATGATGCTGAAAATATTACGCGTTCATACGGCATTACGATCTTCGTCACGTTAATTGGAACGTTCATCGGGCTGTCGATATCCGCGCTGTTGTCCTACCCGATGTCGCGCAGCGATATGCCAATGAAAAAGCAGCTCGCCTTTTACGTCTTTTTCACGATGCTGTTCAATGGCGGACTCGTACCGACTTATCTGATTTACACGCAAGTATTCGATATGAAAAACTCTCTGCTGGCGCTAATTATTCCAGGCTTGCTGACGAATGGTTTCTTCGTCCTCATTATGCGGACGTTTTTCCAAAATTCGATCCCGCATGCGATTATTGAATCCGCTTCTATTGACGGCGCTGGAGAATTCAAAATTTTCTTCAAGATGATTTTGCCGCTGTCGCTGCCGATCCTCGCAACGATTGGCCTTATGCAGACGATTGGCTATTGGAATGACTGGTTTAACGGGCTCATTTATATTACCGACAGCAAGCTGTTCAGTTTGCAAAACCTGCTGAACCGGATTTTGCTCAACGCCCAGTTTATTCAGAACAACGCCTCAACGCTAAATGCGGGGGAAGTAGCGAGTGCGCAAATTCCGCTGGAAACGGTAAGGATGGCCATGGCGGTTATCGGCGTAGTGCCGCTGCTGTGCGCATACCCTTTTTTCCAAAAATATTTCGTCAAAGGGCTTGTTATTGGTGCCGTTAAAGGTTGATGATGTTAAACGTCTGGCTACTCACGGCTTTCAGCCGGTTAGCATACAAGCTTGAACAAACAGGGAGGTTGCAGAGATGAGAAAACGGACAAATGGAATAGTGGCGCTGCTGCTGACGGTTATGCTGGTGCTTGCAGCATGTGGCGGCAACAGCGGCGGTTCAACATCGAATGCCGGAGCAACGAATGCTGCAGGTGGAGAAACAGGCGGAGCGTCTGAACTCAAGCCTTATGAAATGACGGTGGCTTTCTTAAGCATCGGCAATACGAAGGATTTGGCTGAGGTTCAAGCCGAAGTCAATAAAATTACCCAAGCTAAAATCAATGCAACCGTTAAATTCCTTCCTATTGATATCGGGGCATGGCAGCAGCAGATGAACCTGATGCTTGCGGGCAATGAGCCGCTGGATATTCTCGTAACGGGCACAGGACTTAACTTTGGCACACAGGCTGCTAAAGGCCAGCTCGTAGAGATGGATGACCTCCTGGCAAAATACGGACAAGATATTCAAAAGGTTGTTGGCGGAGATGTCATTAAAGCCGGCTCCTCGAATGGAAAAATTTACGCTATTCCAAGTGTGCGCGACTGGGCAGCAGATTATGGCCTCGTTATGCGCCAAGACATCGTAGACAAATACAAAATCGATGTTAATGCGATTAAGACGATGGATGATTTGACGGCTGTTTACCAAACGATTAAAGACAATGAGCCGGGCATGGCAGCTGTATTGCCAGAAGGCCCAAGCTTCTCGGTTATCCAATCCATGGTGGGCAGCGTCATCGACCCGCTTGGCGACGAGAATGGTGTACTGGTCGGCTTTGATGGCGAGCTGAAAGTCGTAAACTGGTATGAAACGCCTGAATATGCGAGCTTGGTGAAAAAAGCAAGAGATTGGTACAACGCGGGCTTTATTCCTAAAGATATTTCGACGAATCAAACGACTTCGGAGCAGTTGATCAAGGCTAACAAGGCGTTTGCTTTCATGGCGCATATGAAGCCTGGCTATGAGAGCAAGGAGTCGCTGCTTACAGGTACACCTCTCGTTGCAGCACGTATTTCCCCAGCGATTTCGACGACTTCCTCGATCGCTAACATTATGTTCGGCATTGCAAGAAACTCCGAGGACCCTGAGCGCGCGATGATGTTCCTGAACCTGCTTTACTCGGACGCTGACCTCGTGAACCTGATCGACTACGGCATTAAAGGCAAGCACTATGAAGTGAAAGAGGGCAATATTATCGGCTTCCCGGCAGGCGTAGATTCCTCCAGCTCGACTTACAACCCGACGCATGGCTGGATGTGGGGCAATCAGCTGCTTTCCCATATTTGGGAAGGGGACAGCGCAGATCTGTGGACGAAGCTTGATGAGTTCAATAAATCGGCGGTTAAATCGAAAGCGCTTGGCTTCAGCTTTACAGCAGACCCTGTCAAAACAGAAGTGGCGGCTGTTCAGAACGTGAAGGAGCAATTCAAGATTGGTTTGGAAAATGGTACGCTTGACCCGGACAAATATTTGCCGGAGTACATTGCGAAGCTGAAATCTGCAGGCATGGATAAAATCGTTGCCGAAAAACAAAAGCAGCTGGATGAGTGGGCGGCAGCCAATAAATAATATTCGAAGGAGTGAAGGTCTGGCATGAGCATTCAAGCAGGCATTAACATTTATTCCGTCCATGAGCAGCTTGCTCAAGATTATTACGGCACTTTGCGCAAGCTTGCGGAAGCAGGCTATACCCATCTGGAAATGCTAGGCTTCAATATGGTGAAAATGTCGCGGTTCAGCGATGAATTCCCGGCCAAGGAGGTTGCCGCCGAGCTGGCGGCCTCCGGCCTAAAGGCCATCGCAGCCCATGAGGGGCCGATGCCTGGCGAGGAGCTGCTCGCCCATCGTTGGGATGAGCTGATGGATTATTACGAACAGCTTGGCTGTACGTCGCTGGTGCTGCCATCCGTATGGATGGACGACCGTGACAGCACGCTGCGTCTCGCCGAGCAGCTGGAGCAGCTTGGCGGCAAGCTTGCACAGCGCGGCTTCCAGCTTTACCTCCATAATCACGCCCATGAATTTAAGGCGGATGGCGATACGACGCTGTTTGATATCCTCGCCGCACATACCGATCCGTTGCATTTAAAATTCGAGCTTGATCTCGTGTGGGTGATGCGGGCCGGGGTTGACCCCATTGCAGTAATGGAGCGAGTCGGCGACCGCTGCGATATGATTCATCAGAAGGATTTCAGCAAGCAGCTGTCCGGCCCGCTTAATTTATTCGAATCGATTCAAGCGAACGGCGACGAGGGGCTTGGGCTGATGGATGTTTACCGCAAATATATCGTGCCTTCGGACTTTGTCGATCTCGGTACAGGAGCTTTCGATTTTGCCCATGTGTATGGGAGGATTAAGGAGCTTGGCCATGTGAAATACGCATTGGTTGAAAATGAAGGTAAATCAGCGGATAAGCTTGCCAGCGTCCGCAACGATCTGGAGTATTTGCGCACATTTATTTAAAATATAAGAATTTATATGCTCACTTTTATAACTATGCTTATATTTCATCGCGAAACGGTTGCTTTGCCGCCAAAGGACGGCGACAGCCGTTTCACCTTAGGAGGCTGCAAACGATGGGGAAATTGAAAGCAGGTATTATAGGCTGTGGAGGCATCGCCTTTCAGAAGCATATGCCGTCACTGAAAAACAATAGCGATTTGGTTGATATGGTTGCATTCTGTGATATTATCCCGGAGCAGGCAGAGAAAGCGGCACAGCAGTTCGGCACAGAGGATGCCAAAACGTATACCGACTATAAACAGATGCTCGAAGATAGCTCTATTGATATCATCCATGTGCTGACGCCAAATTTGCAGCATTCATTTATTACAGTAGATGCGCTGGAGGCGGGCAAGCATGTAATGTGCGAGAAGCCGATGGCGATTAATTCGGCAGAAGCGCGTAAAATGCTGGATGCGGCAGAGCGGACAGGCAAAAAGCTGACGATTGGCTATCAAAACCGCTGGAATGATGATTCGCAAACGCTGCATCAAGCTTGCCGGGAAGGCGCGCTCGGTGAAGTGTATATGGCGAAAGCCCATGCGATCCGCAGGCGGGCGCTCCCGACATGGGGCGTATTTGCCGACAAGGAGCAGCAAGGTGGCGGCTGCCTGATCGATATTGGGACGCATGCGCTTGATTTGGCGTTATGGTTTATGGACAATTACAAGCCGAAGTCCGTCAGCGGCTCGGTGTTCTACAAGCTGCGGGATAAGCCAGAGGGCAATATGTTCGGTCCGTGGAAGCCAGAGGAATTGGAGGTAGAAGATTCCGCATTTGGCCTCATTAAGATGGAAAATGGCGCAACGATTTTCCTTGAAAGCTCCTGGGCTTTGAATACGACGGATGTGAAGGAAGCGAAGGCATCGCTCTACGGCACGAACGGCGGTGCAGAGATGAAGCAAGGCGCAGATTACGCTGGAGAGCTGATCTTCAACAACGTCCAGTTCGGCAAGCTGATGGAAACGAAGGCGGCTGCAGGTCCCGGCATCGCATATTTCGGCCCCGGCTCGAACGATCCGGGAACGAAGGAAGCTCGGCAGTGGCTGGAGGCGGTTATCCATGATAGGGAGCCGCTTGTGAAGCCGGAGCAGGCTTTCGTGGTGACGCAAATTTTGGAAGCGATCTACGAATCGGCAGCGACAGGCAAAGAAATTTATTTGTAAAAGCATGAAAAGAAGCCCGCAGCGATATCGGCCTAGCCGAAGCTGCGGGCTTTTTTGCATATTAATGAAGCTTATAGTTATTTTCATTGTAAATGAGAAGGTTTATCAATTATAATAAAGGGACTAAGGGATTGATCGAGCGGTTCTTTTAAGGCAGGAAGTGGGGAGGTTGGGGAATTGAAGCTGGACGAACATATAAAATTATGGAACCAGGCGGCTATAAAAATATGGGATATTCGCCATGTCGTCATGCAGCCAGGGGAGCTGTTGGAGGATTATTTGCTGCCGTCAAGCGGCTTCATTTACAGTGTGCGCGGTGCTGGGCATTTGAAGCTGGACGGCGACGAGCATGAGGCTCAGCGGTTTCATATTCTGCATGGCGGCAAGGGCATGCGGCTGGATGTGTGGGCGGAGGAAGAGTTTGAATATTATTTGCTTTTATACCGTGCGGTGTATGCATTGCCGGGCAATAAAGAGCTGGCGCGGCTAATGGAACGGCATCAGCCATTTGCG
The DNA here is from genome assembly GCF_059383875.1 of Paenibacillus sp. JT22N7. Classification (NCBI taxonomy): domain Bacteria; kingdom Bacillati; phylum Bacillota; class Bacilli; order Caryophanales; family Paenibacillaceae; genus Paenibacillus; species Paenibacillus sp. JT22N7. The sequence goes on along the minus strand of NZ_JBXENY010000006.1, from coordinate 154,562 downwards.
CTGCAATATGGTTTTCAGCCGCAGGAGCCGCTGCCCTTGCTTCGCCCGCTGGATTTGATTCGGAAAGCGTGGCAGCAAGCGGATGATCTGGATCGCATCCAGATCAAGGGGCTATTTTATCAATTTATCCATGAGCTGCTCCGGCAAATGAAGACGCAGGGCATTAAAGTAAGCAAGCCGGACCTCGTTACGCAGGCCATCCGCTACATAGAGGATCATTTTCAGGAGGCCATTACGCTGGAGTCGCTGGGTGAAAAGCTGAATTACAGCTCCCGGCATCTATCGATGCGCTTTAAAGAGCATACGGGAGCAAGCCCGATCCATTATTTGATTCAAATCCGGGTGAAGCGTGCGGCAGAGCTGCTCATTGGAACGGATGCGGCACTGAATGAAATTGCGCTTGAGGTTGGTTACGCGGATGTGTATTATTTCAGCCGAATTTTCAAAAAACATACCGGCTTATCGCCCGTTCGTTTTCAGGAGCGGGAACGCAACAAGCGGCTTTCAGAAGATCGTCCATTCATCATATCTGAAAAATCCATTGGAATGGGCAAGGTGCGGCGTTATATTGGTAATTATGATAATCATTATCAATATAAACGTGGAGGGTCTGTACGAATGAAAAGAAATACAACATCGGGTCTTGCTATTAGCTTGTTGCTTACGTTAACGCTATTGCTAGGTGCCTGCTCATCAGGCACTGCGAATACGAGCACGAACAGCGCAGCTTCTGCTTCGCCAAGCAATGCGACGGAATCAGCGTCACCCGCGCAAAATGACGGCGGCCAAGCGTCGCCTGCGGAAGCAGCAACACGCATCGTCAGCACGGAGAAAGGCGATGTGGAAGTACCTGCCGAGCCGAAGCGCGTCGTCGCGCTTTATATGCTGGGCGATGTGGTGGCAATGGGCGTAAAGCCGGTCGGTATTTCCGATGTGTACGAGGGAGCGGCATTCGAGCAGGAGCTTGCGGGTATTGAAACGCTTGGCCAATGGTTTGAGCCGAATCAGGAGGCAGTGCTGGCGCTTGATCCAGACTTGATTATTGCTCCTTCTGAGGATACGTATAACAAGCTGCATGATATTGCTCCGACGGTGTACATTCCGTTTGACAAAATGACTACGGATGAGCGAATGAAAATGCTGGGCAAGGTGTTCGGCAAGGAGCAGGAAGTAAATACGCTGATGGAAAACTTCAATAAGAAAGTAGAAGAGAGCAAGGAGAAGCTGAAAGCAGCAGGCGTTTATGACAAAACGGTTTCCATTATTGAAGGCGGCAAGAAGGAAATGTCGGTCATCGCCAGCAAGCAGTACGGCCGCGGCTCGCAAATTATTTATGAGTACCTGGGAATGAAAGCTCCGAAAGTTATTCAGGATAAAATCGATGTCGCAACAGTTGGCGATGGCGAAAATGTATCGCTGGAGGTGCTGCCGGAATATATGGGCGATTATATTTTCCGCTCCTCTTGGATGGGTATGGATGATTTATCCGACAACTCGATCTGGAACAGCATCCCGGCGGTAAAAGAAGGCCGTTTGGTTGAAATAGAATTTGGGCTTGCGTATTACAGTGATATTTATTCGCTGGACAAGCAGCTTGATTTTATCGTGGAGAAGCTGCTCGAGGGTGCGCCGAAGGCATAGCAACTTTATATTAAAGCTAGCCAGCTGTTCTACAACAGCTGGCTTTTTGATGAGTGAATGCCCGTTCACATGCGCGAATAGCGCAGTGTGAACAAATGAAACTTGGGTGAACAAATTGCGGGAACAGCAGTGGTTCAGCTTGCTCCGAATTGTTCAATTGAAGGATTGCGAATGGTTGGTTACAATCCATTGTGACGCTCCAGCACTTTTTGTGTAAACGCATACATGCTTGGGGTGATCTATATACAGAGAGGGGATTCATCGTATTGAACAAGCGAAAATGGCTTTCGGCCGCATGCTCCTGTTTATTGGTGCTGTCCATGCTCATGTCTGCTGTTCCTGCCTATGCGGCAGATGAGCTGCAAAATGGGGACAATTCGGCTAGTGTGAGCGCAGCGGTACGTGATGATTTTACTGAGCAGCAATTGAAGGATAACGACTATATTCTTTATTTTGTGAATGCAGGGGACACAACGCCATCTACAGTAGAAGGCACCGATAAGTTTGGGCTGTATTCCTCCGTAACCGAGCAGGTATATGGAGTGGATGCTGTAACTGGTAAAAAATGGGGGTTAGTGACGACTACAACAGCTGCAAGAACAGGCGATGCTTCTACGAAACTGGGGACGCTGCGTTATTATAATGGCACGCAAGTAAGGGATAAGGCGATCGAATACAAATTCGAGCTGCCGGAAGACCGCTATGATATTACGTTTGGATACAAAAATCCGTGGAGCGGCCGCAGCGTCAATATGGTTGTGAACGGAACAAATCTCTCTGGTGAATACAGCATTGGCGAGTATGACGCAGTGAAGGAGGTTACTTATCGAAATGTAAGCCTAACGGGCAATGAAATGCAGGTTCGCGTTCAAGGTCCGGCTACTGCAGCATTAAGCAATTATAATGATCCAATGCTTAGCTATATTATTGTCCGTCTGAATGTCACGATCCCATTGTCCGATCTGGGAGATAAGCTGGATGAGGCAAAAAGCGAGGCGGTGGATGTGAAATACACACGCTATAGCGTACAGGTGCTGAATGATGCAATCGCTGCTGCTTCGGATGTGTTTGATGCACTATCTGCGAATGGCACAGACATGCAGGACCCGGCGGTGCAGGAGCAGATTCGCTCGGCTATCGCTTCATTGAATGCGGCGCTTGCCCAGCTATCGCTGGATGTGCCGAATACATCGTTTAAGCCGGGCGCGGTATGGAATGATACGAGCGGTGCGCTTATTCAAGCGCATGGCGGCGGCATCATCTATGATGAGCATACGCAAAAATATTATTGGTATGGCGAGGATAAAACCAATGGCTATTTGCCGGCACGCGGCGTTCGGGTATACTCCTCAACCGATTTATACAATTGGGAGAATCATGGTCTGGCGTTGACTGCGATTGAGTCGATGGATGATTTTACGAATGATCCGCTTATTTCCCAGCTTTATGCAGGGAGAACCGATCAAGCCAGCATTTTCAATGATATTGGGACGAATCGCATTATCGAGCGTCCAAAGGTCATTTACAATGATGCAACCGGGAAATACGTGATGTGGATGCATACGGATGGCCCGTCTGAAACGTCGACAGCCAACTATGCGAAGGCGGAAGCTGGGTATGCTTTGAGCGATTCGCCAACAGGACCATTCGTCTATGGCGAAAGCCACCGGATGGACCGTGCTCCTGCGGATGCCACCTACAATGGGCAGCCTAATCAGCCGGGAATGGCGCGGGACATGACGCTGTTCAAAGATGATGATGGCACAGCTTACCTCGTGTATTCCAGCGAGGAAAATATGACGATGTACATCTCCAAGCTCAATGAAGAGTACACCGATATTGTCGGTTGGCATAAAGACGGCAATGTCGAGCGCGATACCGTATACAAAGCCGAATATGGTGTCGATTACGTCCGGGTATTTCCGGGAGGACAGCGCGAGGCGCCTGCCTTGTTCAAATATCAAGGCAAATATTATATGATTACGTCCGGCGCAACCGGTTGGGATCCAAACCTTGGCAAATACACCGTTGCCGATGATATTTTCGGCGAATGGAAGCCTATGCGCGATGTAGCGCCGGGCAGCTCTACAACGTTTGGCTCGCAAAGCACGCATGTCCTTCCGATTGATCCAGCAGCGGGCAAGTTCCTCTATATGGGTGATCGCTGGGACAAAAATGACCTGAAAAATTCGCGTTACATTTGGCTGCCGATCGAATTTGGCCAAAATGATGAAATCGCGCTGCGCTGGCGCGATGAATGGACGCTGGATGAGCTGAGTGCAATGGGACGTATTACGATTGATACGCCATTGCCTACACAAACCTCGATTGGCAAAGTGCCTGTACTGCCCGATACGGTGCAAATTACAGTGTCTGGCGGTTCGCAAACGACGGCTGCAATTGCTTGGAATGCAACGCCGGAGCTATTCGCCAAGCCGGGCATCGTGACGCTGAAGGGTACGCTTAGCGGGGCGAGCACCAAAACGATTGAACAGCAAATTTATGTGGTGCCAGATCGCAGCGCTTATTTCGTTCATGCCGGAGGCGCGGCGACAGCCGATTATAACGACATGATTTCCTACATGGAAGATACGCTTATTAATAAAGAAGCGATCGATCAGCAATATGACCCGGATAATGGCCGGAATTGGGGTTATGTTGGTAACAATACATTAACCTCTGGTACGGCTAGTGGCGATTTGTTCGCTTCGCTGCGTTATTTAAAGTCTGGAACAGGCGATGATTTGCCGTACCGTTTTGATATTGCGAATGGCGAATACGATGTTTATGTCGGCTTGTATGATCCATGGTCGCAATATAATCCTGGCACTCGCAAAGCTCAAATCATTATTAATGATGAAATTAAAACGAACAGCTATACATTCAGCGCTTCGCGAGATGTACTTGGCTACGAAGATGTGAATGTGTCTGACGGCAAGCTGGCGCTGACGATTCGTCGGGCGGTCAGCGGCGCTCCTGATCCGCAAATTAGCTGGATTATGATTGTTGCTAAGGAGCAGACAGCAGTGCAGGCGGCAAACCGTCTGGGCGAAATAGCGGCACCAGCGCAAGGAGCGGTACAGTTGACGCTGCCGGAAGCCCCAGAAGGCTTCACAGTGGCAATCAAATCCTCCAACAGTGCGGTAATTGGTACCGATGGTACGATTACGCCGCCAGAGCAAGCGACAACGGTTCAATTGGAGCTGGAAGTGACGCGGCTGTCGGATCAGACGAGCGCTGTCATCGTACGTTCCGTTATCGTGCCTGCCAAAGCAAGCAGCGGCGGCGGAACGGATCCGGGAACGAACCCTGGGACGGATCCGGGTACGAATCCGGGTACGAATCCAGGCTCGGGGTCTGGCAGTAATCCAGGCTCAGGCTCAGGAAGCGGCTCAGGCAATGGGACGAATCCAGGCACTACGCCGGGCACAGGAACGGATCCGGGAACAAATCCAGGAACAGGTACGAATCCGCCGTCATTCCCGGATGTCAGCAATCACTGGGCAGGAGCGGCAATTGGCAAGCTGACGGCCCAAGGCCTTATGAAAGGTTATCCAGATGGTACATTCCAGCCGGATAGAAAGATGAATCGTGCAGAGTTTATGACGATTATTTTCCGCTTATTGAAGCTGGATGCGGCTGCGGGCTCATCGAAGTTTAACGATGTGTCAGAAGGAGCTTGGTATGCAGGTTCGGTAAATGCTTTGGTCAATGAAGGAATTGTGAGCGGATTTGCTGATGGCAGCTTTAAGCCAAATCAGGAAATTACCCGCGAGGAAGCTTTTGTCATTTTGTATCGTGCGATTAAGGGGCAGCTTGCTGCTGGCACGGCTAGCGGCGAGGGCAGCTTCAAGGATAGCGACAGCGTTTCAGCTTGGGCAGCGGAAGCGGTTCAAGCGCTTTCAGAGCATGGGCTGATCAGCGGTTATAAAGATGGTTCCATCAAACCGGAGCAATCGATCAATCGGGCTGAAATAGCTACAATTATTGCCAAGCTTTTGCAAGAGCAATAGAAAAAGAAAAGAGCAAGGTTCCCGTGATTGTGGGGGAGCCTTGCTCTTTTTGCTTTATTTTTCAACGATTCTGTTTAACGCAGCCTTCGTTAGTTCACTTTAAAGCTGGAAATTGCCGCCTCTAGATCGCCGACAATGCGATTCAGCGATTGGGCCGATGATGCGATATGCTCCATCTGTGCAAGCTGCTCCTCTGTTGCGGCCGCCACGTCATCGGTTTTCTCCAAATTGGAGGCAGCGCCTGCCGCAGCTGATTCTGTCGAAGCGCTAATTTGCTGGGAGCCTGCGGATAATTGCTCAGCAATAGCCGAATTATCATGGAGCTGATTCGCAATTTGCTCAATCGCGATCGAGACGGCATCAAGCCGCTCCCGCACAACGTTCAGCTGTCCGCCGCCATTTTCGACCTCTTGAACGGTTGTCGCCATATAGCTCGATGCACTGGCAATTTCACTGCGCGTGCCAGCTACGAGCGTATTGATGCCTTCCGCTGATTCCAGCGAGGCCGCTGCCAGCTTGCGGATTTCCTCTGCCACAACGGCAAACCCTTTGCCTTGATCCCCTGCACGTGCAGCCTCAATGGAGGCGTTCAGTGATAAAATATTCGTTTGACCGGCGAATGCGGTAATATTTTGAGCGATTTTGCCGATTTGCTGCGAGCGATGCTCAAGGGAATGAATGCTTTCGGACAGCTTCGTTATGACGGCGCGAATGTCCTCCATCTGGTTAACGAGCATATTCAATGCCTGCTGGCTTTGCTCGGTTTGCTCCGACGTTCCAGAGGAATGCATCGCAATGGAAGTTGTATTTTCGGCAATCCGCTGAATGCCCACCGCCATCTCTTCAATCGCACGGGACGTCTCCTGCGCCGTTCTTGCTTGAACCATCGAGCTTTGAGCAACCTCCTGAATCCGAATCGCGGTATGCTCTGCCGCCTCAGTCGATTCCTGGGATGCGGCTGTCAGCTGGGAGGAGGCAGCGCTTACCTCGATCGCGGACTCCGAAATGCCGCTAATGAGCTTGCGCATCGTGTCAATCATATGATCGACGGCGGCTGATATGCGGCCAAGCTCATCGGTTCCAGGATTTTTATCCCGCTGCACGGTCAAATCTCCCGCCGCTACTTGGTTGGATTTGGCGACAATCGTGCGGACTGTCCGCATAATTTGACGGACGGTGATGATAACAACGACGACTAAAAGAAGCGTAACTAAAGTAGTTGCTATGAAAGCTACAAGCTGATTTTGCTCTACTTGCTTGTTGATGGCCGCTATTGTCAGCTCCGAATGCTTGTCTAAGCTTTCTCCAATCTCGTCAATACCGGAGCGGCTGGATTTAAAAGCGTCGTCAATTTCGGCATTGCGGAACTGGTGCTGGTCCCCGGCAGCAGCCTGTACGGCAGCAGAGGACCATAATTCAAATTTCGGCTGAAACTGGCCCAGAATATCTTCAATCGTGCGGCCAGACTCACCATATGCCAATTTTTGCAAAGATTGCGCTTCAATAATAACGTTTGCTTTTCCAACACGTTCGGATACCTGCGCGATATTCTCGGACAACTCTTTGCGGGCTTCCTCCGTTTCAGCCGCGTTCAACGTACCAGACTCCACTTTTAAATACGCTTGAAAAGCTTGATACATGTCACGGTCTGCGTTCAAAATCAGTGAATTGACCTGATTGGATGTGTCATAAATCTCCTCTGTCATCGTACGCACAATTTGCTGCTGCCCGTTCAGGTAATACAAGCTCGACAGCACATACGCAATAAGCGGAATTGCAGCAAGCAGAGCAAGCCGCCAGCGTAAAGATAGTTTTAACATAGAATCCCGCCCTCTTTTCTAAAAGTTAACCTAATATGTTTTATATATCGGTGAAAATCACGTTTTCCATAACGATTTTATAGAGCGTTTTAAAAATAATTGTATCGAAGCCTTAGGGAAAAAGAGGTGGGGAAAATGATAGGCTGTTTTCTTGAATGAAGCCTTGCTGGACGCGGTTTACGGCCGATTGAAGATTCGACACATTTCGATAAAAATTTAGGTCGTAATCCGTCTTTTTATTGGAGTAATATGTTGTAATTTGTCGAATTTAATTGCAGCTAGAAATTTCCTGACTCCTTTATAGCTTAGAAGCTGCTGGGTGGCGTCATCAGAGAGAGTATAAATGAAGCATAGAGGAGTGTGAATCCGGCGGGATGCATGGCCTGCATCGATATGGCCACGAATAGGAATTTTTATGCTCGCTTTACTCATCATGCTTCAAGTTAGTCCCCCTTCCATTTATGCAGCTCCTGCGCCGGATACATTTACAACGAAGAGCTGGGAGGATTTGCCCGCAGGCGCAATCAAAGACGCTGCTTACGGAAACAATGTTTATATAGCCGTAGGAGATTATGGCGCCATTATTAACTCAGCAAATGAAGAAGGGAAGGCTTACTTCACAACGAATGGATCGTCTTGGACGAATACTCAGCCGGTGTATACAGAGCCATTCATCTGGAGCGGCATGACTTATATTCCGCTTCGCTACCTGAGCGAAGGCATTGGCGCTGACGTGAAATGGGATAAAAAAGCGCAGCTGGTTACGATCAAAGCAGGCAGCGACACACTGAAATTTTGGATGAACAAAGACTTCATGGAAGTAAACGGCATGAAAAAATCCGTAGGCGCTAAAGTATTTGTCAACTCCGACAACAGGACGGTCGTGCCGCTTCGCTTCATTACGGAACTGCTTGGCTGGAACGTACATTGGGGCAAAGCCGATCATTCCATTACGTTGACCAAAGCAATGTAAGACAAACCGTCCACAAATACAAATCCCCGCAAGCCGATCACTTGAAAAAGTGTCCGCTTGCGGGGATTTTTTTGAAATATAAGCATTATAAGTTTCACACTTATTGTGCACTAGGCAGCTTCGCCAGACACCTTATAAGAGCAGCTTATCGGCTACCTTTTTACTATAAAAGTCATTGCCATTGCGTGCATCATAACGTTGTGCCGCCGCAGTGGCGAGGTTTTCAAAATAAGCGGCGAGCGCTGGAAGGCTGGTATCTTCATGCGCCGCAAGAAAGGAGGCGGGAAGCCGAAGCATCACATTCGATCCTTCTTGAACCAGTTTCTTCAGCAGGCGTGCCGTACATAGATTAAACAGCATCACTTCATAAGGGTTCTCATGATCAAGTGCGAAAGCCAAATGCAGCTCTACAGCCTCAATCGCTTTAGCTGGCTTGGTTGCCGTCAAATATTCAATATGCTGGGCGACGCTTTCCAGCAGATCGCGTTTGCCTTTGACGAGGCGATAGCCTTTCGTATGCGCTTTTTTCGCTTCCTCATGGAGGTTTAGGCGCTGCATAGGCAGGAGCAGCTCCGGCAGCGTAATATGAGGTACCTCAGCACATTTCATGTTCCCTGATAAAATCGGCTCCGCTGCCTTTAATGCTTGCTCATCCTCGCCCAGTCTTGAATATAGCATGACAATATAATGCTGCTCACAGGCGATGCAATCGCTCATATGGTCCCGAAATGCTTTCATAAATTGCTGGAGATAATCTTTGGCTTCATCAAGCTTGCCATGGTCAAGGGCGAGCCGGGAACGGAAATATAAATAAGTGCGATTGCTGTAGCCATGCTCCTTATAACGCTTGCCCAAATCCTCCAGCAGCTCCTGAATTTGCGACATTGGAATTTCTGGGAAATTCGAAATGGTGCCGATGATCCATTTATATCGCCATAACAAGCTTCTGCCATCATATTCCTCAGGGTTTTGATCATATTGGCCTAGCTGCCAGGAGAAGGCGATAATCGCCTTCAGCGGGAAGCCATGAAATCCAGCAGTTTTCACGATTTGGTGGCGCGCATAAAAACCATTTTCGATATCACCCTCGGCATCTGCGAGCCGAACGGCAGCCTCCAGCACCTCGAGCTGGGCAGCGCCGGGAGGGAGGTCATACGCCTGGTTCATTAAATCCTCAAAATCCATTTCCATAGATGCTCCTCTGTTTATTTGTTAAATACATGGCAATAGAAGCGCCAAGAGGCCTCATCAGGCGAGTTAAACGAGCAAGCTCGCGGCATTATTACTATAATAATCATTGCCATTGCGAGCATCAAAACGTTTTGCTGCCGATAGCGCGAGTGCTTCAAAGTGCGCAGCAAGCGCGGGCAGACTTGTATCTTCATGCAACGCGAGGAAGGAGGCTGGCAGACGCAGCTTTACTTCAGCTCCCTCGCTAATTAGCTTCTTTAGCAGCCGTGCTGTGAACAGATTAAATCGCATGACCTCATAAGGATTCTCATGGTCAAGGATAAATGCCAAATGCAGCTCGACGGCCTCTACCGCCTTCGCCGGATTCACATCCGTCAAATAATGAATATGCTGTGCGACGCTAGCGAGCAGATCGCGCTTGCCTTTGACCAGTCGATAGCCTTTCGTATGAAGCTTTTGGGCTTCTTCTGGCGAGCCTTGACGCAGCAAAGGCGAAAGCAGGTGCGGCAGTGTAATATGAGGAACCTCAGCGCATTTCATTTTGCCGGATAAAATCGGCTCTGCCGCCTTTAAAGCTTGTTCATCTTCGCCCAATTGCGCGTAAAGCTCCACGATATGATTTTGCTCGCAGGCGATACAGTCAGTCATATAGTCCCGATCGACCTTCACCATCTGCTCGAGAAAATCCTTGGCTTCATTCAGCTTTCCATGGCTTAAGGCAAGGCGAGAGCGGTAATACAAATAAGTGCGGCGGCTGTAGCCATGCTCCTTATAGCGTTTGCCCAAATCCTCCAGCAGCTCCTGAATTTGCGGCATCGGGATTTCCGGGAAATTCGAAATGTTGCCGACGATCCATTTGTAGGACCACATTAAATCGCTGCTATCGTAATGATCGGGTTGATGGTCAGATTGTCCCAGCTGCCAAGAGAAAGCGATAATCGCTTTGAGCGGGTAACCGTGAAAAATAGCCGTCTCCACAATTTCGCCTCTCGCCTCAAAGGCGTTATCGATATCGCCCTCTGCATCTGCGATTCTCACGGCAGCCTCCAGCACCTCAAGCTTAGCTGCGCCAGGGGGCAGATCGTAGGCCTGATCCATTAAATCTTCAAAATCGAGTTCCATTCATGTTCCTCCTTCTGCATCTAGCATTTAAGCGTTCGACGATAGTCCCCAGTCGATAAATTTAACCATGCCTTGGCCCAGTACACCAAGCTCCTGGCGCGTCATCGGATAATGACCCATCAGCAAAGCATTCGTATACAGCATTTGGGCAGCGGTTGTGAACATTTGGTTGTCGGCACTGGTGAAAATTTTCTGGACGAGCGGATTGTTTAAGTTAAAATAAAGCGTCGAATACGCCGATTCCGTAAAGCTCGCGCCAAGGTTGCCGAGTACGGAAGCGAGCAGGTCCGAGCTGTTTTCCTTCGCTTTCTCCAAGGAGCGCAGCGACGATGATTCCTTCGACAGCGTATAAAGGGCAGGAAGCTCTGCTGGAGCAAAACGTTTGAGCTGAATTTGACAGCGGAAGCGCTGCAATGCCCCATCTGCAAGGCGAATTCGCTCGTAAAATTGATTGCGCTCCTCATTCGTTAAGTCCTCGAAGGACAGCGATACATCTTCCGGCAGCAGCCTTTCCATATCCAGCTCAGGAAGAAGGATCGACAAGCGCTCAAGCAATTCATGGTTATAAATATAGCCGCCATTGAGGACGAGCATCGATTGTGCTGCGGCCACATGGGTAATTTGACGGTATTCATCAACAGATAACGTGTAAAATATTTTTTTATTATCGGCCATCAGCTCGCCAAATGTTCGTTCTCCGTAGGTGCTTTCAAATGTAATCCAGCGGTAAATGGTTTGCAGGAAATCCTCATCCTGCGCAGCGAGTGCCTTCATCGACAAAGCATGCAGCTGAATGATGCGCTGCAAGCGGTCAGGCTCATATTCGCCTATGCGCATAAGCTCATTGCGGATCGATTGTCCAAGCTCCTCGCGCACCGATTCCAGCCGTTCATCCTCATAGAAATGCTCGCGTGATGCCGTCGGCTGAAGCTCATCTGTCCAGATGAGGCATTTGACGAAAAACGCCCATTCCGGCAAAATATTTTCGGCTTTATCGGAGACAAGCATTTGCTTCAGATATACTTTATGGGAACGGCGGGCATTCAGATTCACACTATGCGGCAAAATAAAGGCGATTCCGCCCGTACGGCCATTCGCTGTTTGGAGCGGGATGAAATCCTGCAGCGGCTCGCCCAGCAGCTTTTCGCCGAAGGCAAGCACCTCGCGGCGACGGCCGCGCGCCAGCTCCGGCTGCAAAATCCAGTCAGGTCGCGACTCGTTAATCGTCTTCGCGTCTCCATTTGCATGCAGCCTAACCGGATAGGGCAGCAGAGCGCCATAATAGAATAGTAAATCCTCAACCATTTGCGGCTCGTAATAAGGCTCGCTATCTGGCTTGCAGCGCAAATAAATTTTCGTTCCCGGTGCCAGCTGGGTGCTCAGCTGGCGGATCGTATACGTTCCGTCCGGCTTGCCGCGCCATTCCATGGATGGCCCGCCCTTCACCGATTGGGTAAGAACGACAATTTCGTCGCTGACCATAAAGCAGGACAGCAGACCGATGCCGAAGCGGCCGATAAACGAGGTTTCTTTTGCAATAAAATCTTGACCAACCTTGGAGGAATGTCCGATCATCGCTAGAAACTGATGAATATCCTCCTCGGTCAGCCCTACGCCGTTGTCTTCAACCGTCATCGTCGCTCCACTGCCGCTGCCTGAAATTTCTACCGTCACATTTCCGGTAAAACCAGGCTCAAGCTGTCCTCGTGCTGTAATAGCATCCGTCGCATTTTGCAGAAGCTCGCGCAAATAAACATTAGGGCTGCTATATAAATGGTTGGAAAGTATATTAATCATTCCGCTTAAATTAACTTGAAAGCGATACTCTTGTTCGTTGCTCATCGGATTCTCCTTTATTATAGAAGGATTTTAGTTTTTATCGTCCTAACTATTCTACTATTTTCCATACATGCAATTCCAATATTTATAGCATAATGAGCCGTTTGGCCCATAAGCATATACCCTAAATTCCTATCTTTCAAACAGCTATAGTCGCAGAGGTGGACACTAGAATAGAAGAAGCGAGAAGGAAGCTTTATTTTTTTGTAAAATAGGGAACAAAGTTTTCGGTGCGTCTCCTCCCTGATAGGATGACAAAAAAGCGCCGTTTTAGCATAATGAGTCAAGAGGCCCATACGCCTATCCCCTTAATGACTACCTAAAGTTTCCAAATAGTCACGCATGCTGATTGGATCGGTATAGGAGGAAAGGAATGGGGTATAATAAAACTATACAGTATAATAGAAGGAGGCGGCATACAATGTTCTTTCGCAAAGGAAGCCTAAAAGTCGGCATATTAAACGGTATTCTTCTCGCGCTGCCCTTCTGGATCCTCTTAATTTGGTTAATATTAAAGCTAATTAACTAGCCTTATGCGGCTATTGAATCAGACAATTCGGGATAGATTATTGAAACATTAGAACGCTTGCAAAGCTTAGAACATTCGTTCAGAGCGCAAGCGTTTTTTTGTTCATTTTTCTGAAAATAAAGCGAAGGCCAAAACGCCGTCATGCCGCATGGCGCCTATAAAATAAACTGACATGCCGCTCCGCCTGCCGTTAGCGAATCAACGTCTGTTTGTTGCGTCTAAAAAGCGCAATAAAGTTCTCATTTTGCCTGATGCAGCTTAACCGCTGTACCTATGCTGAAAGTGGCCTTTTGTAGACAATAAAGCACGGTTATACAATACCTCAACAATTTACTGAATTTGGATATAGGACGCGTGGGGTAGTTAATGGGCTAAATGATCAATTTATTTAATTCGACACAAACTGACACTCTTTTCGGTTTTCTTCTTTTATACTTATTCAATACGCATAATATACGACATACTAAAAAGAGCGCATTGGATAGGTTGCCTGCTTATATTTTCAAAAAAAAGTGTGGAGGGATTAGGATGGTAACGAATCAACAATCACTCAGACGGGTGAATGATTACGGCGTTGTGGGAGAGCAGCCCGATCAAATCGCTGATGATCTCCACGAGCTTGTGCAGCAGAAGCAGCGCTCTCTGAAAGCGAAGGCCTTTTTCAAAAAGCTTGCTGACGATCCAATGTTTGCGCCCGAACCAGGGAGAACCGCAGGAAGAAGCCTGACGGAATGGCTGCTTATGGCGCAATATCCAATGAAGCAGGAAATGGTATTCGATTATGAAGAGCAGCGTTATGTGCCTTCCGAGGCAAGGCCTCGTATTGATTTAGCCGAGTTGCTGACGCTGCTGCTGCGTAAAAAAGGAATTAATGGCACGTTTGAAGATATGATGGATCATGTCCTTGAGGGTGGTTCGTTCCAACAGTTTTTGTCGGAGAACAGACTCTCGAAAAGGGCCTCTATGCAAGCGTAAACAGCCGAAAGCCGTCCTCTGGTGGCAAAGCTACTGTTTCGCGTTGAAATATAGAGAAAGGATGGGGAAAATCAGATCCTTTCCTAATATTTTAAATGAATGTTTTGAAAATTCAGAAAACTAATTTTCAAAACACCTTGAAAAAGTTATTCTTTATGAATATAATCAAGTCGAAAAAGCTCATATTGAGTATTTTCGCAAAAGGATAAAACTGTCGAATCATAGAGAAAGGTGTAAAATGGCTGCCTGCCCGATGCTGAAAGTTGCTTAAAAGGGCCGGGCAGCTGGGCGGCGAAAATGGTAGGTACCTCTTTTTTTTACCCAATAGGTCGCGTTTTGAATAATTTTTTATGGAGGTATACGCATTGGAATTAAAACAATATTGGCACGTTGTGAAGAAAAGAATCTGGTTGATAACAGCGCTCGTCTGCATGGCAGGGATCGCCACAGGCATCTATTCTTATTATTTTCAACAGCCGGAATATGAGGCGTCGACCAAGCTGATCGTTAATCAGACAGGCAGTCAAAACGATATTATCGCCAAGCTGGATCTAAGCACGATCAACTCCAACATTCAACTGGTGAAGACGTACAAGGAAATTATAAGAACGCCGAGGGTGATGGGCAAGGTTGCCCAGAAGTATCCTGAGCTTGGCCTTACGACAGGCGAGCTGATTGAACGGATTAGCGTAACCTCAGTCAACGACACGCAGGTGATGTCCGTCACTGCAAAGGATTCCTCTTACAGCCGGGCCGCGAACATTGCGAATGCGGTATCGGAGGTGTTCATGCAGGAGCTGCCGAGCTTGATGCAGGTTGATAATGTGTCGATTTTGTACGAAGCCGATCATACGCTCACACCGCCTCCTGTGTCGCCTAAGCCGACGATGAATATTGCGATTGCGATTGCACTCTCTATGCTGGTAGGCATTGGATTCGCGCTGCTGCTCGATTATCTCGACGATACGATTAAGACGGAGGAGGACATTCAGGCGGTGCTTGGCTTGCCGACGCTGTCGCTCATTCCGAAAATTCGCGAGGTTGATCTAGGCAAGCACAAGGACAATTCCATAGACCGACCGATGAGGGGGAAAAATAATGTCACGTACGAAACCTAATTGGCCGCTCATTACGGAAACGAACCCGAAGTCGCCGATATCGGAGGCTTACCGCATCCTTAGAACGAATATTGATTTCTCCAATTTGGAGGAAGAAATTCGTACCCTGATGGTCACCTCCACGAAGATGAATGAAGGCAAAAGCACAACCTCGGCCAACATTGCTGTCACTTATGCGCAGTCGAACAAGAGGGTGCTGTTGATTGACGCCGATATGCGCAAGCCGACGCAGCATCAGCTGTTCCGGGTATCCAATCAAATTGGCCTAACCTCGGTGCTGAGCAATCAGAAGGAATGGGAGACCGCGATTCAAGCCACCTCGGTGAGCGGGCTCAGCATTTTACCGGCAGGACCAGTTCCGCCGAACCCGTCAGAGATGCTGGCATCCAAGCGAATGGACCAGCTACTGGAAAAAATGAAGGAGCATTACGACATTATCATTGTCGATACCCCGCCGATCATGGTCGTGACGGATGCGCAAATCGTAGCATCCAAGTCCGACGGCGTCGTCCTCGTCATCGATTCCGGCACAGTCAAGAAGGAGGTCGCCATCAAAGCGAAGGCGAGCCTGGAGCATGTGAAAGCGAGGATTTTAGGGGTAGTGCTCAATAAAATCAAGCGGAGCAGCTCGGAAGGGTATTTATATTACTACCAATGAGTGTGAGGTTTCATTTTGAGTAGTTGTAATCTCTTTATCGGATGATTAAAAGCGTGAATGAAAAAAGCTCCACTGCATGAAAGGCTTGGCTTCCGATCGCCATTACCCTTGCATTCCTCGAAATAGCCCCTAATAGGGGGGGACGCAAGGGTAAAAGCGAACGCTACGCTTCTCCAGCTCAAGCCTTTCATTCCGCTTCGCCATTTTCATCACCATTTTTTTAAACCACAAGTAAAGAGAATTAACGTTTTTAAAGGTAATGTCTCCTGCACCTATATCACTGGAGGCACTCGATCATGCTGTGGGCCGCGAACGGCCTTAGACGTAGAGCGTCGGTGGTGTGGGGTGAGGAGGGGTTAGATGCCCTTTAATTTAGTGAGGAGTTTAGGTGAAAGGGGCAAGCGCAGCGCCGATCCCCTTTCACCGAGCTCCTCCACACTATTACGTGCAGAAAAACGGGCGAAAAGGAGTGAAAGCATTTAGAAGTTCGAGCTATACGATCATGTATAGGAGAGGAGCAAGGCACACGAGAGTATAGCTGGAACTTTTAACTCCCATGAACTGCTTCCAATTAAAGAAAAAAAACGAAGAAGGATAGGGTGATGGATGATGAAAAAAGTGACAAAAGCAATTATTCCTGCAGCTGGACTTGGAACGCGCTTCTTGCCTGCAACGAAAGCAATGCCGAAGGAGATGCTGCCGATTGTCGACAAGCCGACGATTCAATACATCGTCGAGGAAGCCATCGCATCCGGTATCGAAGACATTATTATCGTAACAGGTAAAGGGAAGCGAGCTATTGAGGACCATTTTGATATCGCATTTGAACTGGAGCACACGTTGATTGAGAAAGGCAAGCTGGAGCTGCTGCAAGCCGTGCAGCGTTCCTCCAATGTAACAATCCATTATATTCGTCAAAAAGAAGCAAAAGGGCTGGGACATGCTGTATGGTGCGCCCGTAAATTTATCGGCAATGAGCCATTCGCTGTTTTGCTCGGCGATGACATCGTCGAATCCGAGGTGCCTTGCACAAGGCAGCTCATTGAACAATATGATGCGACGGGCAAATCGGTCATCGGCGTTCAGACCGTTTCCGTCGATCAGACGCAGCGTTACGGCATTGTCGATCCGGTAGGGATGGATGTAGAAGGCAGCCGGCTCGTACAGGTTAACCGTTTCGTCGAGAAGCCGAAGCCGGGACATGCCCCGTCCAATTTGGCGATTATGGGCCGTTACGTGCTGACGCCGGAAATTTTTGATTTTCTGGAGCTGCAGGAGAAGGGCGCAGGCGATGAGATTCAATTAACCGATGCGATTCAAAAGCTGAATGAAAGCGAAGGCGTTTTTGCTTATGATTTTGAAGGCAAACGTTACGATGTCGGAGAAAAGCTTGGCTTTATTTTAACGACGATTGATTTCGCCCTGCGCAATAAGGAGCTTAAGCTTCCGCTCATGACGGCACTTGAGGAAATTGTTGAGCAGCAGCAGGCTAGCCAGCTCAAAGCACTGAGGAGGGATAGCGTATGAGTGTAAATCGGCCACAATACAAATCGGAAGCCCGCACGCTGACTCTCTCGCTGCAAGCCGCAGCGAAGCGGATCATTGATGTCTTATGCTCGCTCGCGGGCATTATTTTTCTGCTTCCGGTGTTCATGCTAGTCGCTTTGCTGATTAAGATCAGCGATCCGAAGGGCACGGTTTTTTTCAAGCAGAAGCGGATTGGACATAAGGGCAATACGTTCAGCATCATCAAGTTTCGCTCTATGCTGCATGATGCCGAGCAGCGGCTGAGCGCCGACCCGGTATTGTACAAAAAATATATCGACAACAGCTACAAGCTTGATCCATCCGAAGACCCGCGCGTCACGAAAATCGGCAGCTTCCTGCGCAAAACGAGCCTGGACGAGCTCCCCCAGCTCATCAATGTGCTGAAAGGCGAGATGAGCCTGGTGGGACCGCGCCCAATCGTGCGTGACGAGCTGAAGGAATATGGAGAGAAGGCGGTCCCCTTCCTATCGGTCAAGCCGGGAGTAACCGGCTATTGGCAAGTAAGCGGCCGCAGCGACGTCGGGTATCCTGAGCGCGTCGATCTTGAGCTGTTCTACGTCTACAACCAGTCCGTATGGCTGGATCTGAAAATATTGTATCGCACGGTCATTATCGTGCTGCTGCGCAAAGGCGCTTATTGAAATCAAAAAATGGCAAAAAGGATTAGCGGAGTGAAAAGGTTGGTTGGAGGAGCGGTAGCGTCCGATTTTTGCAGCTTCATTTTACCGCAAAGGCGGTTTATTCAAAAAATGAAGCTGCAACAGCGGCCGGAGACCAACCTTTTCACGCAGCTTTCCCCTATATGCCATAAGACACTACGCACGAAGAAGGAGTTGCCCTATGAGAGTGGCTATCGTTCATGAATGGCTGGTAACCTATGCAGGTTCAGAGAAGGTAGTAGAACAACTGCTGAATATTTACCCTGACGCGGACCTGTTCTGTGTAATTGATTTTCTGGAAGAAAAGGACCGCCATATGCTGAAGGGAAAAAAGCCGATTACAACTTTTATTCAGCAGCTGCCTTTTGCGAAAAAAATGTACAAAACGTATCTTCCTTTTATGCCGCTGGCGGTCGAGCAGTTTGACTTATCCGGCTATGATGTCATCATATCCAGCTCGCATGCGGTCGCGAAAGGCATTATTACGGGCCCTGATCAAATTCATATTTCCTATGTGCATACGCCGATCCGTTATGCCTGGGATTTGCAGCATCAATATTTAAGCGAGCTGGGCAAGCTGAAGCAGCTCGTATCCAAGCTGCTGCTGCACCAAATTCGCATGTGGGATGTGCGGACAGCGAACGGCGTAGATGTGTTTCTTGCGAACTCGTCCTACATCGCCCGGCGCATTCACAAAATTTATCGCCGCCAGGCACAGGTTGTGTATCCGCCGGTTGAAGTGAAGGCGTTCGGCAATCACTCCAATCAGGATCGGAAAGAGTATTATTTTACTGCCTCGCGGCTTGTGCCGTATAAGCGGATTGATCTCGTTGTCGAGGCTTTTGCCAAAATGCCGGACAAGGAGCTGATCGTCATCGGCGACGGCCCGGAGATGAAGACGCTGAAGCAGCTGGCAACGCCGAACGTCAAGCTGCTCGGCTACCAGCCGAATGCCGTGCTGCTTAAGCATATGCAGCAGGCTAAAGCTTTTATTTTCGCAGGTGAAGAGGACTTCGGCATTAGCATGGTGGAGGCTCAGGCAGCGGGAACGCCGGTTATTGCTTACGGCAAGGGTGGTGCCCAGGATATCGTCAAAGGGCTGGGCGAGAACAATCCAACCGGTTTGTTCTTTGAGAAGCAGGATGCGGAATCGGTCATTGATGCGGTACGGCAGTTTGAGCTGCTGTCCTGGATGATGACGGATGCGAACTGCCGCCAAAATGCACAGCAGTTTTCGGTGGAGGCGTTTCTGTACCACATTTCCAGCATCGTCAGCGGTAGCTTCAATGAACGGTTTAACCCGATGAAAGTGCAGGCCTAGCTCGATGCTTGCCCGTTTGCCGAACAAGCTGGCGCTTTATGCCGCGATGCTGCTGTCTCTGGGCGTTATATGCCTCGCTTCCGTACAGCATGTTTACGTGCTGCTGTTCGTTGCTGCTGGAGCGCTCGCTTATGTCGCGATTAGGAAAGACGCCATTTATTATGTCGTCATTCCTGCGCTGCTGGCCTACCAGTTGTATTTGCCGCTTGCGGTTTCGGTGACGCTGTCGAGCCTCGTGCTCGTTATACTTTTGCTGCGCTCGGCTTCGCAAGGAAAGCTGATGCATTATTTTCGCACACAGCGGCTTGTTCGTTATTATGTTGCCTTGCTTATCGCGATGGCGGTGGGCATTATTTATGCCCCGGACCGGGTGCTCGGCTTTAAGCTGATTGCTTATTCCATCATAGGTTTGCTCGCTTTGCTGGCGGGCTACTATTACCGGGCTCGCGGGCTTTCCGTTGAACAGACGCTTCGCGGCATCCAGCATGTGTATTTGCCGATTGGCCTGCTGAACATTTATTTTATTATTGTTCCTGATCAGGAGCTGCAATTTTTAAGGTCGAAAATCGCGAGCTTCCTGATCGAGCCGAATACGCTGGCGGCGTTAATTAATGTAGATATTAAAGCTAACATTTTGGACCCCTTTAAGGCGGGAACGTTGTTCGTTAATACGAATGTGGCTTCGGTTTTTTTCGGGATGATGCTTTGTATTGCACTGTCGCTGCTGCTTCGCAAGGGCGGCCTGCTGCAGCTCGGCATCTGCTTCATTTATTTAGGCGCTATGCTGGCGACGCAATCACGCGCTGGCGTTCTCGCGCTTGGCATTGTGGTGCTGGCTTATGTGTGCATCCGGTTCCGCGTGCAAAAGCTGTTCAAGCTGTCGCTGCTGATCGTCATACCGGCAGCGATCATTCCTTTTGTCGTGACGGGCGATATTATTACGAATTTGACGAGCAGGCTGAATGCCGATGCGATCGAAGGCGATCCCCGGGCTTATATTTGGAAGTTCACCTTCCAAAACTTTGCCGAGCATCCGCTGCTGGGCCTTGGCTATGGCGGCTGGGAGCGGATTTTTCCATTTTACGCAGCGACGGTCGGCTTTAGCAGCAAGTATCCGCCGCATAACTTGTTTGTCATTATGTGGACGTGGAGCGGCCTGTTTGGACTGATTGCCCTCATTTTGCTGCTGTTCGGCATTTTATGGCGCGGCATTTGCCTTTATTATCGCACAGGCTCGGCACTCGATAGCTGTGTAATAGGAGCAGCGTTATTCGTTATCGTGCAGGGAATGTTTGATAACTTTTTCCTGCATGATCTGCGGGTCGCTTCTGTGTTCTTCTTTCTTGCGGGGCTTATCTTGTACGAGCAGCGCGAGGATAGCGAGGAAGAGCGAAGCAGCAACGATAGCAGAAGCCAGAGCGAAAATCTGGCGGGCAGCGGCGATGGGCAAGTGATTCAGGAGCGGGCTTTGATGCCGCAGACGGCAGAAGTTGGAGGAAAATGATGAGGATTGGCGTACTGAGAAATACCTTTTTGCCTGCATCGGAAACGTTTATTTATGAGCAGTTGAATCAATATCGGAATGTGCAGGTGGAGGTCATTACCCGGGAAGTCGCGAATCGCGATAAATTCCCTAATCAATGGAGCATCAACACCATTGTTGGCGCGGCAGGATCATCGCTTCAGAAGAAGCTGACGAAGCTGCTTTACACGCTGACCGTTACCTCCACGCGCCATATTAACCGAATCGTTGAGCAGCGCGAGATTGAGCTTGTGCATGCCCACTTCGGGGTAGATGCGGTCTATGCGGTTCCCGTCTGCAAGGAGCGCGGCATTCCGCTGTTCGCTACGTTTCACGGGTACGATATTACACGGCTGCCGAAGCTGATGCCTGGGCCGCTTTCCTGGCTCGTCTACTATATGAAGTTTAAGCGGCTTGTACGGGACACAACGTTGTTCCTTGCCGTTTCAAACCATATTAAGCAGAAGCTGATGGCGCATGGCGTACCTGAACAAAAAATCAAAATCCATTATATCGGCATCGATTTGGCTAAAGTTTTTTATCGGGAAGCACCGGATCGTGACACGATTACGATTATGACCGTTGGCCGGCTGACCGAGAAGAAGGGCATCGCTTATTTAATTGAAGCGTTCCACCGATTGGCAGCCCGGCGCGAGCATGTGCGCCTCGTCATTGCCGGAGACGGGCCGCTGAGGCAGGCACTGACTGAGCTTGCTGCATCGGGAGCTGGGAGCGGGCGAATTACGTTCCTCGGCAGCATTCCCCACCATGAGGTGCTGAAGCGGCTCAGCGATTCGGATATTTTCTGCTTGCCAAGCGTAACAGCGAAGGATGGCGATCAGGAAGGGCTCGGCATGGTCATTTTGGAAGCTTCCGGAACGGGACTTCCCGTTGTTGCCACCAGCAGCGGCGGCATTAAGGACGCAGTGCAAAATGGCAAAACCGGCTATTTGGTAGAGGAGCGCAGCGCCGCCCAGCTGGAAGAAAAGCTCGATATGCTCGTAACCAGCCAGCCGCTGCGCGCAGCCATTGGACAAAATGGCCGCGCCTTTGTTGAGCAGCAGTTCGATCTGCGCTTGCAGACGGAGAAGCTGGAGCAGCTCTATAAACAATATATTGGAGAGAAGCAGCATGTCTAAGCCATTTATTATTGTGTCAACCGCCGATTGGGATAACCCCTTCTGGACGAATAAGCAGCATATTGCCGACAGGCTCGCGGGCCGCGGACATCAGGTGCTGTATCTGAATTCGCTTGGCCTTCGCAAGCCGTCAAGCAATGGCAAGGATATTAAGCGCATTATAAAGCGGCTCAGTCAATTTTTTAGCGGGCTGCAGCACAAAAAAACAAATCTATGGGTATGGTCGCCAGTCGTCATCCCTTATCAGCGGTTCAGCTTCGTTCGGAAGCTGAACTTTTTTATTGTCCGGCAGTATGTGAAGCATTTCGCCCGGAAGCTTGGGATGGAGGATTACGTGCTGTGGACATACAATCCGCTGACGCAGCCGCTGCTGAATATGAGCGAGCAGCTGTCGGTTTACCACTGCGTAGACGAAATTTCCGCGCAGCCCGGCATGCCCGAGCAAATTATTAAGGAGCAGGAAGCGCGGCTGGTGGAGGATGTCGATGTTGTTTTTGCTACGGCACCCAATCTGTATGAGACGCGCAAGGCGATCAACGAAAGCACTTATTACAGCCCGAATGTAGCGGAATTCAATCATTTTAACAAGGCGTTGTCGCCAGACACGGCCATTCCTGCGGAGCTTTTGCGGATGAAGGGTCCCAAGGTCGGCTTCATTGGTGCTATAAGCGGCTACAAGCTGGATTTGGCATTAATCGAAACGGTCGCGTCCCGCAACCCTCATGTGCATTTTGTGTTCATTGGACAGGTGGGAGAGGGCGACCCATGGACCGATGCAGATCGGCTTGGCCAGACGCCGAACATTCATTTGATCGGGCCGAAGCCGTATAGCGAGCTGCCGGGTTATTTGAAAGGCTTCGATGCCTGCCTGCTGCCTAACGTCATTAACGAATACACGACGAATATGTTTCCGATGAAATTTTTTGAATATTTATCAGCAGGCAAGCCGGTTGTCATGACGCCGCTGCCAGCGGTCAGGGATTACTATTCCTACTGCTATGTTGCCGCAGATGCTGATGCCTTCGACAAACAGCTGGGGCTGGCGTTGAATGAGGGGCTGCTAGACAATTACGAGCAGTTAATCCTGGATCGTGTTGCCGAAGCGAAAAAGCATGACTGGGAGTCGCGTATTGATACGATGCTCGCCGTCGTGGATGCGCATATCAAAGGCGCAGGCGCACCTGAGGCGCTGCGGGCAGCGAACTTGCCAGGAGAAGCGGCGCTGGACGCAGCCGTTTCACCAAGAAGCAGCACAACTAGTAAAGCCGCTCGAAGCGTGGGCAGCAAAGCTTAGTATCGATAAAGACGAAGATAGAGGAGTGGAGGAGCTTGTTCGAACATATTGTGCACGAAGCTAATGTTCCGCTAAGCCGCATTACGACGATGAGCGTGGGCGGCCCTTGCCGTTATTACGTCATTCCGAAAAGCGTGGAGGACATTCGTTTTGTAACGGCGATTTGCGAGCGTTTCGGCTGGAAGCTGCTCATTATCGGCAATGGCTCGAATGTGCTTGTGGGTGACGAGGGCTTTGACGGTATCGTCATGCATGTCGGCAAAGGCATGAAGGAATATGGCCTTCAAGGCGGCGAGCTGTATGCGGAAGCGGGCGTAGCGCTGCCAAGGCTGGCGTATTCCATGGCGAATGAAGGCATCGCCGGATTCGATTTTATGGCAGGCATTCCCGGCAGCGTAGGCGGGGGGCTCGTTATGAATGCTGGCTGCATCGGCAAGGAAATCGGCGATGTCGTCAGCAGCGTCACGCATGTCAGCGACACGGGCGAGGTGATTACGAGCAGCGCCGAGGAGCTGCAGTTTTCCTTCCGCCGGAGCTGGTTTCTGGATCGGCGCCACATTATTGTGAGCGCGCGTTTCCGGGCTGAGGCGGCAAGCGATCCCGCGCAGGTGATGGAAGCGACGAAGCGGGCGGCGGACATCCGCAAGGGCAAGTTCCCCATCAATGTCAAAACAGTGGGCAGCACCTTCAAAAGCCCTCCCGAAGGCCCGCATCCCGGCAGACTGATCGAAGAGGTCGGACTGAAGGGCTTTGTTATTGGCGGCGCACAGATTAGTACGGTGCACGCGAACTGGATTATTAATCAAGGCAGTGCCACAGCCAGCGACGTAAAGCGGCTCATTGAGCTGATGCAAACGACAGTAGCCAAGCAGCTCGGCATCCTTATGGAGCCCGAAGTGCTGTTCGTATAAATAAAAAACAAAAGGGTGAGGAAAAAGGCGAGCGGAGTGAAAAGGCTGGTTGGAGAAGTGGAACGTCCGATTTTTGCAGCATGATTTATACCGCTAGAGCGGTTGATCCAATAAATGAAGTTGCAACAGCGGTCGGAAACTAGCCTTTTCGCGCAGCGATGTTCCTTTTTCTGCCCCCTTTAAAAAGGGAGAGAAAGCATATGGTACAAGCTCATTCAAGAGTGCTCGGCACAAAAAGGATTTCAGAGCCTTATTTATTAATTGAGGGAGGTTATCCCCTTTCAGGTGAAGTGTCGCTTCCCGGTGCCAAAAACTCGGCGCTGCCCGCTATTGTGGCTGCCTGCCTCTCCGATGAGGAGGTCGTGCTGCATAATGTGCCGCTTGAGCTGAATGACGTAGCGAAGCTCATCAAGCTGTTGAACGACTCCGGCGCAAACGTCGAGATTAAAGGCGACGAGCTTCACTGCAAGGGCAGCGCGTGGATGGGCGGCACGCTGAATGCGGAGCTGGCGGGCAAAATCCGCCACTCCCTGCTGCTGCTTGGAGCGGCAGCGCACTGGCGCAGCTCGCTATTCCTGCCGCTGCCGGGCGGCTGCAACATTGGCAGCCGCAAGCATGACATGCACGTAAGCGCGCTGCAGGAGCTTGGCTTTGCGATGGAGGAGAGCGAGCTCGGGCTTCACTTGCGCGAAAGCCAGCCGAAGGAGCGGACGGTCATTACGTTCCCGTATCCAACCTTTGGCGGCACGCTGAACGTTCTATTCGCTTCCGTTCGTTCGAATGCGGTTGTTGAGCTGCATAACGCGGCCCGCAATCCTGAGGTGCTGGACGTCATCAAGCTGCTGAACGATATGGGGGCAAATATTGAATGGCTGTCTTCGAACAGCCTGCAAATTACAGGCGTAGCGCGTCTTCACCGTGCAGACTTTACGGTAATGAGCGACCGCATTATCGCCTCGACGATTATTTCAGCGGTCGGTGCGACGAAAGGCTCGGCAACGATTCGCAATGCAACGACCCGCATTCTGGAGTCCGAAGTAGCCGTATGGCGGCAGGCGGGCCTGAAAATAGAAGAAATCGACAATGGCATTTATGTGGAATGGAATCGTCCACTGGAAGCGGTGAACGTCACGACGGCTGCTTATCCGGGCTTCCATACCGATATTCAACCGCTGCATACCGTATTGATGATGAATGCAAGTGGAACGAGCGAGCTGAAGGAGACGATTCTCGACGGACGCTTCTCCTACTGCTACGAGCTGAACAAGCTGGGCGCAAACATCGAGGTGAAGGATGGCGGCTTCCTTTGCGTCAATGGGGCAGCGGGACAGACAGCTGTCATTCATGGCGTAGATGAGCTGTATGGCACCGATCTGGTTGCCACCGATATTCGCGGCGGAGCGGCGGTTGCGGTTGCTGCGCTGGCGGCTGTTGGGACAAGCCGGATTACGAATTTGTACCAGCTGGAGCGGGGCTACGGCAACTTCACTGAAATTTTCACAGCGCTGGGCGCGCAGATCATGAAGGTGAACCACTAGCATGCTGTTTCAGATTTTAACAACGATCGGCACCCGGCTGCTTGTATTATTCGGAGCTTTTATCGTTTCGGTACTGACAGCCAGACTGCTGGGTCCTGAAGGCAAGGGGATGATAACGGCCATACTCGTCATCCCTACGCTCGTTGTGACGATCGCCGATCTTGGCATCCGGCAGGCGGCTGCTTATCTCATCGGTAAAAAATTATTTAACTATAACGATATTGTATCGACCTTATTATTCATGTGGTTAATCTCATCCTCCCTCAGCGTGGCTGTCGTGATGGGCATTTTGCTGCTCCAGTATGGAGGAGAGTACAGCTGGGAGCTGCTTGTCATTTGTACACTGACCGTGCCAGTCAATCTAGCGATTCAATATTTACGCGGCATTATGCAGGGCAAAGGCAATATTGGCAGCATTAATAAGGTGGAAATTATTAAGACGGCACTTAATTTCATCATTTTGCTTATTCTCGTCTGGGCGCTTGGCATGGGCGTTCTCGGAGCGGCGCTGACACAGCTGCTGATGGCGGCGTTCACGCTAGGCTACTCTATGAAACTGCTGCTTGGCGAAGTGAAATTCAAGTTCAAATATATTCACCCCATTCCGCAGCAGATGATGCGGCAGGGCTTTTCCTTTGCGCTTGCGCTGTTCATTATTCAGCTTAATTACCGGGTGGACGTCATTATTTTGGAGCGGTTCACGAATGTCATCGAGGTCGGCATCTATTCGGTTGGCACGAATCTCGCCGAGCTGATCTGGCAGCTGCCAGCTGCCATTGGGCTCATTTTATTTTCACGCAGCGCAAGCTCAAGCAGCAGTCAGGCGGCGGTCGAACGGACAGCGAAGCTGATACGCGTCATTATGCCTGTGCTTCTCGTATTCGGCGTCTTCTTCTGGTTCATGTCGCCGCTATTTATTCGTCTGCTATATGGAGCAGATTTTGCCGAATCGGGACAGGTTATCCGCTACTTGCTGCCGGGCATCATCGCGATGGTGCTGTTCAAGCTGATCCATTCCGACCTGTCGGGCAGAGGCGCGCCGCTGTTCTCGCTGCGGGTATCGGTTATTGCGCTCATTATGAATGTCGTGCTCAATTTCATTCTCGTTCCCAAATACGGCGCGGTAGGGGCATCGATTTCGTCCAGCATTAGCTACATGTATGCGGGCGTTGCTTTTATTATTTTTTACGCACGGCGTGAATCCATTAGCTTGTCCAGGCTTTTAATTTTGAACAAAGAGGACTGGGCGCAAATCAAAAGTAAAATCGGCTCGATCGGCCTTCGTTTCATGAAGCTGCGAAGCCGCTAAAGGGCCCGAAATAACGGAGGTGAGGACATGCTGGTATCGATCATCACGGTGTATTACAACCGGGTCAATCAAGTGAAGGAGTCGATTCAAAGCCTGCTTGACCAAACGTATGCGAATACGGAAATAATTTTGGTCGATGACGGTTCGACGGACGGCACGCTGCAGGCGCTGGAAGCTTTTCAAGATCCGCGCATTCGGCTGATCAGCCACAGCAATCGCGGCTTCACCCGTTCGGTCATTGAAGCGGTGAAGCAGAGCAGGGGAGAGGTTGTAGCCATTCACGGCTCCGGCGATATTTCGTTCCCGCAGCGTATTGAGGAGCAGGTAAAGGTGCTTCAAAGCAGGCCAGATGTCGGCGTCGTAGGCTGTATCGTCGAGAACGTCAACAAGGTGACGAATACAACGACGATCTATAACAAGTACAAGCAGGGCATTAAGGGCATCGATCAGCTGCTGCAAAATAACTTCTACACCCACGGCGAGGTTATGTTCCGCCGCGATGCTTACGAGCAGGCGGGCGGCTACCGCGAGCTGTTCAAGTTCACGCAGGATTACGATTTATGGCTGCGGATGGGGCTCGTCACGGAGTTTGCGCTTGTCGAGAAGCTGCTGTATCGCAGATACACATTACCTGACGGCGTAAGCGGCTCCGTTGAAAAAATGATGGTGCAGCAATATCTTGCTGAACTGGGCAGACAGTGCGCCGAGCTTCGTATTCGCGAAGGGCGCGACCTGATTGACCGCTACGGCGTGCACGCCCTATTTTTTCTGAAAAGATCGAAGCGCCTGGCGCTCAAGCTGTTTAATCTCGGCGTTTCCGCCATTGTGAATGAGCGGGACATGGATAAAGCGAAGCGGCTCGTGCAGCTCAGCCTCGAACAAAATTGGACGGCAAGAGGCAGCGTGCTATCGGGGCTGCTAGCTGTGCTGACCCGTTTCGAGGGCGGCAAAAAAGCGATGCTGTCGATGCTGCTATTGCTGCGTCAGGTGAAGAAAAAGGTAGAGAAAGCGGCGTAAAGCTAGTGCCGCTATATTCTTGAGGTTTTAGAAGCGTGGTGAAAAAGCGGAGCGGAATGAAAAGCTTGGACTGGAGAAGCGACAGCGCTCGCTTTTACCCTTGAATTTCCGCCTATATAGGCGATTCAAAGAAATTCAAGGGTAATGGCGATCGGAAGCCAAGCTTTTCAAAATATAAGAAAGTATAAGTATTCTCTTTATACTTGGCTTATATTTCACCGCGAAACGTTAGCATTACCGCCAGAGGACGGCAAAGTCGTTTACGCTTGTGCAGCGCAGCTTTTCTTTCACCACAGTTTCAATTGCAAAAGGAGGAGCAAAACCAATGAAGCTGATTCTTTTATCCGGCGGTTCAGGTAAACGGCTGTGGCCGCTATCTAATGATGCAAGGTCGAAGCAATTTTTGCGTATTTTGGATGGGCCCGGCGGGCTAAAGGAATCGATGGTCGAGCGGGTATGGCGCCAGCTGGGCGAGACGGGCCTGCAAAGCTCATCCTATATCGCCGCAGGCAAGGCGCAGGAGGAAATGATTCGGGTGCATGCCGGCTTGTCGGTGCCGCTCATTATTGAACCAGAGCGGCGGGATACGTTCCCGGCTATCGCTTTATCGGCGGTTTATTTGTACTCCGTTGCCGGAGTCAGCCTGGATGAGGTCGTGACGATTCTCCCGGTTGACCCCTATGTGGAGGATGCCTTCTTCCATAAAATAAGCGAGCTTGAGCAGGTCATTCGCGATTCTGGCTGCGATATGGCGCTGATGGGCGTCAAACCGACCTTCCCATCGGAAAAATACGGCTACATCGTGCCGGAGACTGACGAGCCTAAGCTGATTATTAATGCGGCAGGCGACGTCACGGAAGCGGAAGTGAATGACGCAGAAACAGGCAATGCCCGCTCGTACAGGCTTGTTCGGCACTTCACTGAAAAGCCGCGCGAGGATGCGGCATCCGAGCTAATGCAGCGCGGAGCGCTTTGGAACTGTGGCGTGTTCGCCTTCAAGCTCGGCTATTTGATTAATCTGCTCATCGAGAAGCGGATTCCAATTCAATACGACGAGCTCGTCAATCAATACAGCACGCTGGTGAAAACAAGCTTCGATTACGAGGTCGTTGAGCGGGCCAAGCAGGTTGCTGTGCTTCCTTTTGACGGCTGCTGGAAAGACCTTGGCACCTGGAACACGCTGACAGAAGAAATGGGAACGTCGGAGCTTGGCGAGCATATTACGACAGAGCTTGCAACGGATACGCATGTCATTAACGAGCTGGGTATTCCGATTACGATTCTGGGCATCAAAAATGCTATCGTCGCTGCTAGCCCCGACGGCATTCTCGTTTCCGACAAAGCGTCCAGCCCGCGCATTAAAGAAGTGCTGAAAAATAGCGATAAGCGCCCGATGTACGAGGAACGCAGATGGGGCTACTACATCGTGCTTGATTATTTGAAATATCCGGACGGCAGCGAGGTCATGACGAAGCGCGTCTGCCTCGATAGAGGGAAAAACTTCAGCTATCACTATCATAACAATCGCTGCGAGGTGTGGACGATTTTGTCCGGTGAAGGCGAAATGATGCTCGATGACCAGCTGCGGACCGTAAAGGCTGGCGACATTATTAACATCCCTCTAGGCAGTAGACACTGCCTGCTTGCCCTTACACCGATGGAAATGATCGAGGTTATGAGAGGAACGCAGCTTGTAGAAGAGGAGAGCGTCAGGCTGGAAGCGGATTGGAATGACATTATGCAATATTGCATGATTTGAAGGAGCTAACAGGATGAGGAATGCTATTGCAGAGCAGCTGGATTATGCGATTGATCGGAGATACGAGCGCTGGAGGGAAGCAGAACTGCCCTTTTACCTTCGAAAAGAGCTCGGAGAGCTTGGAGCAGGCGATTTGACCGACCGCTTCTACAAGCATCTTCACCTTGGGCCGGAAGGCGTGCGGGAGAAGGTAGGCGCAGGAACGAACCGGATGAACATCTACACGGTGCGCCGCATCGCGCTGGCGCTTGCTGGGGAAATTCGCAGCGGCGGCGAGGAGGCGAAGCAGCGCGGTGTTGCGATTGCTTTTGACAGCCGAATTTTATCGCGGGTGTTCGCGGAACAGGCAGCGCTCGTGCTGGCCAAAAACCGCGTGAAGGTTTATCTTTTCGAGCAGGCCCGGCCTACGCCGGAGCTCTCCTTCGCTGTCCGTTTTCTGCAAGCGGCAGCCGGGCTGATGATTACAGCCGGCCATTATCCTTATGATTACAACGGCGTCAAGCTGTTCAGCTCAGATGGCGCTGTCATGGCGCCGGAATACAATCAACTCGTAGCAAGGCGCATGGAGGGCATTGAGGAGGAGGTTGCCATTCCGCTGATGGATGCGGAGGAGGCGGTGCGGCAAAGGCTGCTTGTACTTGTCGGTACAGAGGTGGACAAGGCTTACCACAGCAAGCTAGCGGACATTATCGTTCGCCCGACAGCCTTTCGAGCTGGGCGCTCGCGGCTGCGCGTTATATATACGCCGCTGCATGGCAGCGGAGGGCAGACGCTGCTGGAGCTGCTGAAGCAAATGGGCTATCGCGATGTGGAAAGCGTGCCGGAGCAGTCCCAGCCAGACCCGCTTTTTCCGACCATTGATGAGCCAGACCCTAACAATTCCAATTCTTACGGGCGGGCGCTGCTGCTCGCCGAGCGGAAGCAGACGGATCTGATTATGGCGACCGATCCCGAATCGCAGCAGCTGGGTGCAATGGCTCGGGACAAAAGCAGGGAGTTCCGCTTGCTGTCCGCGAACCAGCTAGGCAGCTTGCTGCTTGAATATCTTTGCGCGCAGAAGCGTGCCAATGAGCCGGTTTACCCGGCAGCCTTCTACAAGTCACTGCTGACGACGGAGCTTAGCACAGCGATAGCAAGACGCTACGGTCTTCACATCGTAGAGACGCCGCCGGGCTTCCGCCATATTGCCGCTCGCATAGCGGAGGAGGAGCAGCTTGGGGCGAGAAAATATTTTTTCGCCTTTGATGAGACGGGCGGCTGCTTGCCGCAGGCGTTCGTCAGAGATAAGGATGCCATGCAGACGCTGCTGCTCACAACAGAGATGGCGGCTTTTTATAAAAGCCGCGGCCTGACACTATGGGATCAGCTGCACAAGCTTTATGAGGCATATGGCTTTTATTTGGAGGATCAGGTCAGCCTGTCCTTTCCCGGCCTTGAAGGCTCGCAGCGGCTGCGCAATGTGATGCGCAAGCTGCGGGGCGAAGTGCCGGAGAAGCTTTCCTCGCTGCGGATTCGCAGCATTTACGATTCCGAGGAGCACGGCGTGCGAGCGCTCGGCTTCAGCAAGGAAGCTGCGAATCAGGAGCTGGGGGCGAATGTGATCAAATATGTTTTCGAGGATGGAGCTTGGTGCGCGCTTCAGCCTACCGGGGCAGGCACGTCGCTGCGGCTTTACTACGGAGCGAAGGATTGGAGCGAGGTGCGCTGCAGGCGCAGGCTGGCAGCTATTCGTACGGCGCTGCTCTACGATGTGGAGACCATTTTATAATAGAAAATTTCAAAATAAATGATAGGAGCTGGAGCTTGATGAACGTAACAGTGATAGGAACGGGATATGTAGGATTGGTATCGGGCGTATGTTATGCGGAGAAAGGCAATCATGTCATCTGTGTCGATAAGGATGTAAGCAAAATTGAGCGCCTGCGCAGCGGTGAAATTCCCATTTATGAGCCAGGGCTCAAAGAGCTGGCCGATAGCAATACGGCGGCAGGACGCCTCTCCTTCACCGATGATTTGACCGAAGCGATGGCTCTGGCGGATGTTGTCATTATTGCGGTAGGCACGCCGCCGCTGCCGAATGGCGAAGCGGATATGCGATTTGTCGAGCTGGTAGCACGTGAAATCGGCTACGCGCTTAACGGCTATAAGGTTGTTGTTGTGAAAAGCACAGTGCCGGTCGGCACGAACGAACGCGTTCGCGGCATTGTGGCAGCGATCAGCGATTACCCGTTCGATATCGCCTCCGTTCCTGAGTTTCTGCGCGAAGGCTCGGCAGTCAAGGATACTTTAAATCCAGACCGCATCGTTATCGGCTCGGAGAGCACGCGTGCAGCAGAGGTACTGACAAGCCTGCACAAGCCGTTTACCGACCAGCTCATTATGACGGATATCCGCAGCGCCGAGATGATCAAATACGCCTCCAATGCGTTTCTAGCTACGAAAATATCGTTCATCAATGAAATTGCCAACATTTGCGAAAAAGTAGGCGCGGACGTGACGGAGGTTGCCCACGGCATGGGGCTCGACCGCCGGATAGGTTCCTCCTTCCTGCGCGCTGGCATTGGCTATGGCGGCTCCTGCTTTCCGAAAGATACGAAGGCATTAATTCAAATTGCCGGCAATGTGGAATACGACTTCAAGCTGCTCAAGTCGGTCGTAGAGGTCAATCAGCATCAGCGCTACGGCGTCATCGACAAGCTCAAGCGGGCGCTAGGCAGCATGCATGGCAGACGCGTTGCGATTTGGGGCCTTGCGTTTAAGCCGGAAACCGATGATGTAAGAGAAGCGCCTGCGATTGAAATTATTGAATCGCTGCTTGCGCTTGGCGCAATTCCACGGGTAACGGACCCCATTGCGGTCGAAAATTTCCGTTCCCTGCTGAACCACCCTTCTATTGAATGGTGCGATTCCGCGCTTGATGCGGCGAAGCATTGCGACGCTGTCTGCCTGCTCACGGAGTGGGAGGACTACACGAAGCTTGATCTCAAGGAAGTGGAGCGCGTCATGGCGAGCCCCATTCTCATTGACGGCCGCAATGCGATCAGCAAAGAGCAGCTGGAAGGCACGCTGTTCGCCTACTATCCGGTGGGCAGACCTATGATGAACATAGAAGACATTGCGATACATGAATTGATTTAGGCAGCTAAGAAAAAAATGCTAGAAGGATTTTTGAAAAGGCAAGCGGAGTGGGAGGGTTGAGTTGGAGAAGCGGGAGCGTTCGTATTTGCCCCATGATTTTGACCGCTTAAGCGGATTAATTCAAGGAAATCAGGGGGCAATAACGATCGGAAACCAAGCCTTCCACGCAGTGCAGTTCCTTTTCAACAGCCTTCTACATCGATTTTCCATTTTCGAAAGAAGAGGTGAGGACGTAATGAGGTTTACGAAAAAAATCGTCTCCGCTGCCCTGGCGGCAGCTGTTGCGGGTACGGCGCTGTCCGGATTGCCGCTCAGCGAGCGGGGCTTGCTGGAGAAGCTCGGCATTGTTCAGACGGCGCATGCGGGTGCAGCCGAATCCTTTTACAGCAGTGAGTTTGTTAAACGCCTGCTGGAGCTGCATCAATATTTGCAAATGGGCGATCCGGCTGACGTACAGGAGGTCAGAGACCTGCGGGACGAAATTGCAACGCTCAGCTTTGAAGCCAATGGCCAATTGATTGCTCCAATATGGAATAAGCTGGCTGGCAAAATAGACCCTTCTGTTCAGCAGCCGCTTTTCGACTTTATGGTAGCGGCGGGAAGCCTGCAATATGATCCTTCTTTTGATAATTTAGAGGCGATTCGCAAAAACCCGGCCTATAGCGGCGCTTTGCAGGCAGTAGCAGCACTTGCGAGGCAAAATCATCTCACGGTGGATGACGCCATGCAGTTTATGAATGCGCTGGAGCAAAAAACGACGTCGCTAGTTTCGGAGAAAAGCAATACCGAGCTGCTGCTTCTAATGGCGAGCGAAAGTGAGCAGACGAAGCTGCTTGGCGATGCGCTGGAAACGGTTCTTTCCGATACCTCGACCTACAAAGTGAGTGCTGTATTAGCCAAGCTGGACATTACGAAAAAAGACATGGTAGATACCGTCACCAATTTCCGCAACCAGCTTAAGAAGGAGGTTCCAGCCATCCGCTCCATGATGATTGCTTATATGCGATCGGGTGCGAAGGAGACGGTGGACATCGACCATGAGGGCCGCAAGCATACGTACAAGCTTTCGATTTTTGGTCGTGAGGTTCCCAAAGAATTGCTGGTCTGGTCCAAAACGTCAGGCAGCAAAGATGTAAAAGTTGCGCAGTCGGGCGTAGTAACGATACCGGGCTCGGTCGTTTCGGCGAAAGCGACGCTGCGGGCAAGCCTGCTCGGCAAAGTGCTTTTCGAGAAGGAAGTGACGCTCGGCAAGGAGGAGCCTGAAGTACCAGAGGACGACCTTCTAGCCGAATACCACAAGGAAATGAATACGATCATTTCGCAGTGGTCGCAGTCGTCGTCCGAGCAGAAGCAAGTGCTGCTAGGCCAGGCGGTAGAACTGCTGCAGACGACCTGGAAGCAGGAAAATACATTCGACGTTACACCGTATGTGACGGTCGATAAGGGCTATATCATTTTCAAGCCGCCGGTTGAAGCGATGCAAAACTATTTGACTCGGCGCGAAGCGGTATGGAAGGTGCTCGGCGAAAGCTTCGCCAAGCTGGGAACGGGCAGCAGCATTGACCAGTATATTGTGAATATGCCTTATTTCAATTTTAGCGAATATTTGAGCGGCTCGACATTGACAGCGGGAGCCCAGGAGGGGATTTTGCCTGCTGAAACGCCCAGTCTTGTAAATCCGGACGTCGGTCAGGCAGTTGCCGAGGCTGCGACAGATGCTGTAACAGAAGCGGTGCTGGAGGATACGCTTGAAACGGAGGTTTCGATTGTTTATCCGGTAGATCAAGCGGCCGCAATCGTAAATCCTGCCCCCTCATCCTTTCAAGATCTGGACAGCGTATATGCATGGGCAGGCAAGGAAATTGAAGCGATAGCAGCCAAAGGCATTATTGACGGTGTGGAGGATTTGCATTTTG
Organism: Paenibacillus sp. JT22N7; assembly: GCF_059383875.1. Classification (NCBI taxonomy): domain Bacteria; kingdom Bacillati; phylum Bacillota; class Bacilli; order Caryophanales; family Paenibacillaceae; genus Paenibacillus; species Paenibacillus sp. JT22N7. The sequence goes on along the minus strand of NZ_JBXENY010000006.1, from coordinate 119,612 downwards.
ATCCAAACAAAATGGTGACGCGGGCGGAGTTTGCCAAAATGCTCATTCGGTCGCTGGATTTGAAAAATGCATCGTCAGACAGCACGTTCAAAGACGTGCCAGCCAGCCAATGGTATGCGCCATATGTGAGCGCAGCTGTGAAGAACGGCCTTGTACAAGGCCGAAGCGGCAATCGCTTCGAGCCGGAGGCAACCATTACGCATGCTGAAATGGCAACGATGATTGCAAGGGCGGCGAAGCTGTCGAAGGGATTAGAAGTGCCATCCGACGTAAAAGCCGCACTTGCCGATATGAAAGATGCGGACAACCTGCATCCATCGTTGAAGGCGGGCGTTGCCTTCGCGGCAGCGAACAGCCTGCTTCCACTGGAGCAGGGCAGCTTTCCGGTCAATGCCAATACGACACGCGCCGAAGCAGCGGTCATGCTGTATCGTTTGATTAATCTATAGCTCAAGTTTTTAACCTGCAGCATAATGGCCCAAATGCCGGATAAAGGTGATAACACCTTTATCCGGCTCTTTTCGCGTAAGAAAGGATGGATACAGGATGAAAAAACGCATTTGGAAGACGATTTTAATAACCGCTGCAACGATCGCTGTTCTGCTTATCGGTACGGTCGGTTTCTTCTATTGGAAAATCAGCTCGATCAGCTTGGAGGATATCCAGCAGCGGCGTGCCGCTTTAGTGGCTGAGCAGGATGGCACGGCACCAGCCTCTGGCGGGGCGGCCAATCAGGCGGAGCTGCCGTCCTCACTCGATAGTGCGGTTGGCAAAGCGGAGCAAATCGCAGGCAAGACTATCAAATCCGATGACGCGCTGGACGTTGCTGCTATTTTGCTGAACTCCGGGCTTTCATTCCGCGAAATGTATATTTTGCTGGGGCAATCGGATGAGGAGCTGACGACGGAGGAAAAGCAGGCCATACGCGATTTGCTGCTGGCTAAGCTGACGACGGAGGAAATTGACGCCCTGCGTTCCATTACGAAGCAATATGGTAAATATTTGGCGATCGTGGACACGAACTATCCGATAGAAGCGGTTGGCGAGAAGGATGATGCGAAGCGCAAGGCGATTTTGGAAAAAGCGAAGCAGGCCAAGGAGGAAGAAGAGGGCAAGCAAGCTGCGGAGGCGAACGGTCAAGAGACGGCTTCCTCCCAGGCAAGCTCGGCTGGCAAGACGGACGGAACTGCAATAACGGATGAGCCAGGCAAGCCGTCAGGCGGGAAAGCAAGTACGGCTACGGACAACAAGACAGCCAGCCAGACGAAGGATACTCAAAGCAAGACCAAATCTCTCAACAGCAAATATGAGTCACAGCTTTCGGCATTAAAAGGAAAATGCGTCAGCAATGCCAATCAGCTAATGACACAGGTTGTTGCGGCAATAAACAAAAGCTCGGAACTGGATGAAAAGGCGTTGCAAGGGGAGCTGCTGGGGAAAATTGCTGCTGCAGAGGCTTCTTGCGATAAACAATACCAAGCATTAATTAACAAGGCTGAAACAGAATATAAGGAAGCTGGTATAGCCTTTGCTAAAAAATCAACGTGGACGCAGGAATATCAATCCATTAAAGCGGAAATTCGCAGCAGCGCCATCAACAAACTGAACGCTGTTCAAGCAAGCGGATAAGGGTCACCGACTAGGAAGGATTTTGTGAAGGGTCGCCGGATGAAGTGCGGTCGCGCACAACGCGTTCAAGCAGCATCCGGACAAGCTCTAAATCCTCCTGCTCCAGCGGAACGCCGTCCCAATGAAGCTGCTCATGATTGAAAAACTCCTTGGCGTTGTTGCTCGGTTCCTGTTGATCAGGATAGTCCGTTAATCCTAGCAAATAATCGGATGTCGTATTCAATTTCTTCGCAATGCTTTGAATGGTCTCCAAAGTAGGCTGCCGATAGCCGGATTCATAGCCTGCATAGGTACTCTTAGCCACGCCTACGGTATCCGCTAGTTGCTGCATGGAGTACTTTCTTTTTTTTCTGAGTTGTTTAAGGCGTTTAGCAAACATGAGGACCTCCTATTAACCTTCGGTAACTACAAACATTTTACAGATATTAAAAACCAATTACAACCGATGCCAGCACGGCCGAAAGGCGTAAAATGCTAGATTTTTCAACGGCTGATCATTTAGGCCTATGTCTAGATTAACAACCTCAGAGCAGCAACACAAGTCTTGTAATTTGAACAATTTCTTGAATAAATATATTTTTTGAGCATAGTGAAAAATAAAGTATATATTATTACAAATTATGACACGATATTCGATTTTCGACATGGCTTTTTGTCGCTAATGGTCGTTTAATGCTTGCGAAAAAAATAGCCTGAAAAACCAAACAACCTGACATTATGCCTTCTGGCGTCAGGTTGTTTAGTTATTCTACATTTATTTATTCAAAAAATATTGGTGAAAAAAATTATGCTCGTCTTCTTCGTCCAGCCAAGATCAGGCTAAGAATGAACACCAATACGACTGCGCCAATTAACGCTGGAATGAAATAGAAGCCGCCGATGACCGGACCAAGCTCGCCGAAGATTAAGCCTCCGAGCCATGCGCCGATAAAACCTGCAATAATATTTCCAATGATGCCTCCGGGAACATCACGCCCAACGATCATTCCTGCGAGCCAACCGATAATGCCTCCTATAATTAACGTCCATAAAAAACCCATATTGATCACTGCCTTTCTCTTTGTGTTTTTGCTGTTCACCAATGTGTAGCTTGTGTCAGCTGTTGTAGTGTCTCATGTTATCTATGTAACCATAATTACGCGTCGCTAATCACAAATCATACAGGAAGGTTTTGGTTACTCTAATCAGTGCCTAGTCTATTGACATGAAACCAAAAGGTTTCGTATAATCCAAAAGGAAACCAAAAGGTTTCGCATGTGCAGGCATGACTTGAAGGAGGAAGCGGGATGGCGGATGAAGGACTGCTGAAAAAGCTGCGTTATAAAGAGGGACAGGCTGCGAAGGTATGGAATGCCCCGGAGGGCTATGCGCCTGGGATCGCTGAAGATACGAGTGGTGCAGGCCCATATGGCTTCGCCCAGCTTTTTGTTCATCATGCAGCGCAGGTGAGGGAACAGCTGCCGATCGTATTGCCGCAGCTTGAAGAAGACGCGGTATTCTGGATCACGTATCCTAAGCAAAGCGCGAAGGCTGGGGCAGATATTAACCGCGACAGCTTGGCGGCGCTAGTCATGGAGCTTACACCGTATAGACCTGTGAGCAATGCCGCTGTGGACGAGGTGTGGTCAGCGCTGCGATTTCGCCATACGGACAAAGTAAAGAAGAAATAACTGCTGACGGCATAACTGAAGGCGTAACTAGCACCATAACTGACGGTGTAACTAGCTGCAAAACGAATTGCATAACTGACGGAGTAACTAGCACAATAACTGAGGGCATAACTAGCTGCGTAACTGGCGGCATACATGAGGCCGCTAATGAAAGAAAAACGGCAATCAAATGCCTGTCCGTCTTCACGGACACAGAATCCGCTATTTGTTATAGAAAGTGAACTTATTTTAGGCGGCGGACAGGAGAGCCGTTATTTGCCCGACAGAGCCATAAAATGAGGCTTAAAAGCACAAATAAGCGCGCTGGTGTCCGACAGAATAGGGAAATGCAATGATTTTGCGTATATAACGGATCTGGTGTCCGCAAGAACTTAGAGAATAAAGCGATTAGAAGAGGAGACGATTGACAATGAGCAGCGAAGCGGCAAATACGCTGCCGGATATCCGGCAGACGCTGGTGCTTAAGGCGCCGATAGACAAAGTGTGGAAGGCGGTAGCGACGTCAGAGGGCATCGCCGCATGGTTTATGCCCAATGATTTTCAGCCGGAGGAAGGTTATGAGTTTCAGCTGGAAGCTGGCGCGTTCGGAAAGTCTCCCTGCAAGGTGACGGTCATCGATCCGCCGAATCGCCTCTCCTTCAAATGGGGCAAGGACTGGACGCTCTCCTTCGAGTTAAAGGCTGTAGGAGCAGACACGGAATTTACGCTTATTCATAGCGGCTGGAATGCGGATACGGTGACGGAGTTCGGTCAGCCGCATGAAATCGTGCGCGGCAATATGGACAAGGGCTGGACTGGCATTCAGCAAAGGCTGGCTTCGTATGTCGAGGCACAATAGCAGCGAGGCGTCGGAGCCGAAGGCTGAGGTGTTCCAAGCGATTGCCGATCCGACGCGCCGCAGCCTGCTTCGGCTGCTTGTCGATGAGGAGATGCCAGTCACGGTCATCAGCAGCCATTATGAGATGAGCCGGACTGCGGTATCGAAGCATTTGCGAATTTTGGCTGAGGCAGGATTGGTCAAAGAGCGCAAGGTTGGCCGGGAAACCCGCTACCGGCTAGATACGGAGCCTTTGCAGCAGCTAAAGCGATGGATCGCCTTCTACGAGCGTTATTGGGAAAATAAGCTAGGTGCGCTTAAGCGTTACGTAGAGGAAGATGGCCAGAGGGAGGGAGCGGATGCTTTTCCGGCTCCAGCAGTTGTGAAAGCGCCAGCTGCGAAGCGGGATTGAAGCAAAAGTTCCGCTCGTCTGGCTGCCCTGGCTGCTGGATCCGGCTTCAACGGATCCAGTCTAGCCAAGTGTGACAGAACCTTCTTTTGCTTGCTCCGATAGCCCGAAGCTTCCGTCTTATGGTTTCTGGGCATATGTGTATACGATAGATGAGTTGACAATTTCCTGATTTTTCGTCATACATATAAAGAGCAAGGAAGAGAATGGGCAGCAAGGAACCGGAGGTTATGGATAATGGGCAGGAAAATTATGTTTACAGGCGGAGGGACGGCAGGCCATGTGACCGTTAACTTGGCGCTGATTCCCCGTTTCGCGGAAGCCGGCTGGCAGATCCATTATATTGGGTCGGAAAATGGCATTGAGAAGCAACTTACTGCTCCACTAGAGCAGCTTACATATCATGGTATAGCGACAGGCAAGCTTCGGCGCTATTTGGACTGGCAAAATGTGAAGGACCCCTTCAAGGTTGTTAAAGGGGTTTTTCAAGCTTATCGGCTCATACAGCGGGAGAAGCCAAACGTGATTTTTTCCAAGGGCGGCTTCGTTTCCGTTCCGGTTGTGCTGGGCGCGTGGCTCAATCGGGTGCCGGTGCTTATTCATGAATCGGATCTGACCCCGGGACTGGCGAATCGCATTGCAATCCCTTTCGCGACGGGCGTGTGCACGACCTTTCCCGAGACGGCGCAGCATTTGCCGTCAGGCAAGGCGCATTATGTTGGCGCAGTCATCCGCGATGAGCTGGGGCGAGGGGTTGCCTCGCGAGGCAGAGCCTATTGCGGTCTGCTGCCTGCATCCGAAGCAGCTGATGCAGCAGCCTCGGGAGCAGCAGGCAGCTCACAGACGCTAAGCAAGACGCCGCAAGGGCAGGCGTCAAAGGAAAGCGCCGCCCATTCGGCTAACCCTGCCAAGCTGGTGGTGAACATTTCGGGAAAAAGCGTGAGAGCCGAAGAGTCTGCCGCGGAAACAGCGAAAGTATCAGCAGCGTCAGCAATAGTAGACGAAAAGGGGGCATCGCGGGCAGAAACAGGAGGAGCGAAGCCCGTCCTGCTCATTATGGGCGGCAGCCTTGGGTCGCGGGCGATTAATAAGGCGGTGCGCAGCGCGCTTAGCGAACTGACCCGCAAATTCAGCATCGTGCATTTATGCGGCAAAGGACAGGTTGAGCCTGTCCTTGAGACGGCGGATTACAAGCAGTTCGAATACATTAATGAGCAGCTTCCCGATGTGCTGGCGATGAGCGATATTGTGCTTTCGCGCGCGGGTTCTAACGCTATATTTGAGTTTTTGCATTTGCGCAAGCCAATGCTGCTCATTCCGCTTACGAAGGCACAGAGCCGAGGCGATCAGCTGCTCAATGCAGATTCGTTCAAGTCTTCTGGCTTTTGCGAGGTGCTCCATGAGGAGAAGGTAGCGCCGGATACGCTGCTGGCGGCGATTGAGGATGTCTACCAGAACCGCGCCGCATTCATTAAGCGGATGGAGCAGGAGGAGCGCCGCGACACCTTGTCGCAGCTGTATGAGCTGATTGTATCGTCCGCGCGGAAATAACAGGCAAACCTCGCAGCGCGGCGCGGGCATTTCGGCGATGAAATACAGGCCATATTTCAATAATCCATTCGATTTTAACCGGAAACGATGATATGATGTTACAAAAGAATGTCGGAGGGATTACCCGGTGGAGTATATTAGCACAAGAGGAAATGTTGGCAAAATCGGATTTATCGACGCTTTTCTAATGGGACTTGCAGATGACGGAGGCTTGCTCGTTCCGAGTGAAATTCCTGTTTTTTCAGCTGAGAAACTGAAAGCGTGGCAGAACCTGTCTTATCAGGAGCTGGTGCTGGAAATTTTCGGCTATTTCACGAATGATGAAATTCCAGCGGAAGATTTGCGGGCGATGGTGGATGCCAGCTATGGAACATTCCGCGACTCAGGCGTAACGCCTGTTCGCCGCTTGAAGGACAACCTGTATTTGCTGGAGCTGTTCCACGGCCCAACCTTTGCATTTAAGGACATTGCGCTGCAATTTATGGGCGAATTATATACGTATGTATCCCGCAAGCAGAACAAGACGATCCATATTCTTGGCGCGACCTCCGGCGATACGGGCGCATCGGCGATTCAAGGCGTTCGCGGCAAAGACGGCATTAAAATTTGCATTTTGCATCCCCATGGCAAAGTCAGCAAGGTGCAGGAACTGCAAATGACGACAGTGCCGGACGACAACGTCTTGAACTTGTCGGTCGATGGCAATTTTGACGACTGCCAGCGCATTATCAAGGATTTGTTCGCTGATTTGGAGTTTAAGTCTGCGAACCATCTGTGTGCGATTAACTCCATTAACTTTGTGCGCATTTTGGCGCAGACGGTTTATTATTTCTATGCTTACTTCCAGGTTGCGAAGCAGCAGGATGTGAAGGAAGTCAATTTCAGCGTGCCGACTGGCAACTTTGGCGATATTTTTGCAGGATACCTTGCGAAGCGCATGGGCCTTCCGGTGAACAAGCTGATTTTGGCAACGAACGAAAACAACATTTTGGAGCGTTTCATCAAGGAAGGCGTGTATATGCCGGGAGATTTCCGCAGCACGTACAGCCCTTCGATGGACATTCAGGTGGCAAGCAACTTCGAGCGTTATTTGTATTATGTGCTGGGTGAAAACCCGCAGCTGATTACAGAGCTGATGAACCAGTTCCGGAAGGAAGGCAAGCTCGTTATTTCTGGAGACGATTTGCAGCGGGTGCAAGCTGAATTCGGCGCTCATGGCGTTGGCGGACAGGAATGTCTTGATACGATCAGCAAATACAACGCGGAAACTGATTATTTGCTTGACCCTCACTCCGCTTGCGGCGTGGCGGCAGCCGATCAATGTGCTGAAAGCGGCGATGTAACGATTTCGCTGGCTACTGCGCATCCGGCCAAGTTCGACGAGGCGATTCGCCTTTGCGGCATTGAGCAGGCATTCCCTGAGCAAATTTCGTCCTTGTTTGAGAAAACGCAGCGTCAGACTCGCGTAGAAGGAACGCAAGAAGCGATCGTCAGCGAGCTGTTGAAATTTTATAACGCTTAAGTCGCGCATAAAAAGCTTGAGCAGCCGGTCAGAGCCTATCTGATCGGCTGTTTGTGCATAGGAAGGGAAACGAGGAGGCAGCTGATCAATGGACTATAGTGGAAAAATAGTGCTGGTAACCGGCGCCGCGCGCGGCATCGGCTTGGTTGTTGCGACAAGCTATGCGAGGCAAGGAGCTCTTGTCATTGCGGCAGACAGGGACAGCGAGGGCGCTGAGGCCGCAGCCGACCACATGCGAGGAGAGGGTGGCAAAGCTGCTGCTTATACAATCGATTTGGCTCAGCCAGCGGAAATCGAAGCGATGTTCGCTTTTATCAGCGAGACCTACGGCGGCATAGATGTGCTGATTAACAACGCGGGTTATGCGGTGTGGAAGTCGCCTTACGACCTTGCGGTTGAAGAATGGGATGCGCTGCTCCATACGAATTTGCGCGGCACTTTTTTATGCGCAAGGGAAGCGGCAAAGCTGATGCGCGGCAACGGAGGCGGAGCCATCGTCAATATGGCCTCGACCCGCGCCTTAATGTCTGAGCCCAATACGGAGGCGTATGCGGCTTCCAAGGGCGGCATCGTTGCACTGACGCATGCGCTGGCTCTTTCTTTTGGCCCGGATCGCATTCGCGTCAATGCCATCAGCCCCGGCTGGATCGAAACCGGCGATTATGAAGCACTGCGGCCGGAGGATCACAGCCAGCATCCATCCATGCGAGTCGGCAAGCCGGATGATATCGCCAAAGCCTGCTTTTATTTGACCGATCCGGGCAATGATTTCGTTAATGGCATTAATCTCGTCGTCGACGGCGGCATGACGCGCAAAATGATTTACGAGGAGTAGCGTCATTTCGTATCCGCATCGCAAGCCCTAAGCCTAAGCTACTATTGCAACTTGCCTAGCGCTGGCGTAGAATAAGACAAAATCAAGAAGGAATAAAGGAAGGAGATGGGAATATGGAGCGAAAGCCAAGGCAATGGAACAGCCGGTTTTGCCTGTCCAGCCCGAAGCGCGTTTCTATTTCCATTCCTTTGAAGCACCAAGGCATATCATGCTTTGGTGTTTTTTTTATGCCTTTTTTTCAAAATATAAGACTTTATAAGTTTCATCCTTATATCCGCTTAGAATTCTCCGACAAAGCTCTTCGCACGTCCCGGAAGGACGACGAAGTCATTTTTGCTTGAGTCGCTATTTAAATGGTTCAGTCCCCAATGTTCTGCTTCTTGCGAACGTTAATTTAACTGGAGGTGCATGATTGATGATGAATAACAAGTATAAAAGAGTGCTGATTAAGCTGAGCGGCGGAGCGGTTGCGGGTGGAAGCGAGTTTGGCTTTGAACCCGAAAAGCTGGAGCATATCGCAAGAGAAGTGCTGTCCGTTGTAAAAATGGGCGTTGAGGTGTCGCTCGTTATTGGCGGCGGCAATATTTTTCGCGGCAATATGGGCGAAAGCTGGGGCATTGAACGGGCAGAGGCGGACAATATAGGTACGCTTGCGACCGTGATTAACAGCCTTATGCTCAGAGGCGTGCTGAAGGCCAGAACGAAGAAGGAAGTGCGCGTCATGACGGCGCTGCCTGTCAGCAGCGTTGCCGAGCCTTACATCCGTTTGCGGGCGGTGCATCATTTGGAGAAGGGGTATATCGTCATTTTTGCAGGCGGCAACGGACAGCCGTATGTGACGACGGATTACCCATCGGTGCAGCGGGCCATTGAGGTGGGCTGCGATGCTCTGCTGGTCGCGAAGCAGGGCGTAGACGGCGTGCTTGACGCCGATCCCAAGCTGCACAAGGGCGCGCGGAAATTCAAATCGCTGCACTATAATGATGTGCTGGACCAGCAGCTTAAGGTGATGGACCAGTCGGCGTTTATTTTGGCACGGGACTATAACCTGCCGATTCATGTGTTTAATTTCGACCAGCCGGGCTCGATGAAGGCGATTTGCCATGGCAGCCATGTCGGAACGCTGATCAGCAACAGCTCTGTGCTGGAGTTGGACGCCTGAGCTTTTCATCGCCCTCATCTTCATCCCCAAGGAATGAATGTCTAAATAGCCAAATAGCCATCAAGCTGCAACCTTCCAATTGGGAATGCCGTCCATATAGACAGCTTGTAAATGGTCATTGGGGGTAGTGATGAAGATGTTCAACATAACGACGACAAGGAAATCTAATAAGAGCGGGAAGGCTTGGCGCAGCTTGCTGGCGTTTACGCTCCTAGCAGCGCTTGTATGGACGGGTGGCCCGCAAAGTGCGGCGATTGCCAGCGGAGAGCAAGCAGCAAGCCTGTTGCAAGAGCAAGGGCAGGAGCAAGCTGCTGAGGCCGCCCAAGCCGTCCCCAAAAGCTTCACGCAAATAGAAGCCGCCCATAACTATACGATTGCGCTGCGCAGCGACGGCACGGTTTGGGCTTGGGGACGCAATTTGTGGGGAGAGCTTGGGCTGGAGGGAAATCCAGGCTTTCGCAATACAGTAGCTCCTGTACGTTATTCCGGACTTTCCGATATTGTCTATATTCATATCAATAAGAGCGATCAGAACTATATGGCGGTAAAGGCAGACGGAACGGTCTGGACCTGGGGCCATAATGGCAGCAGCGGGAAAAATGCGAATGGGCTTCGGCAGGTGGCAGGCGCTGCTGGCGTAGCGAAGGTGGCAGGCGGCTACGGCTACGATATAGCTTTATTGAATAATGGCACGGTCTCAACATGGACGAAGCAGCAAGACGACACCGGAAAGCTCAGCTTTGGCAAGCCAGCTGCCGTGAAGGGCTTAAATCAAGTCGTGCAGGTAGCATACGGTTACCCTAAGGCTTACGCCGTGAAGAAGGATGGAACGGTATGGAGCTGGCAGCCTGTGGCGACGCCCCGCGATGGCGCGGAGACGATTAAGCCTACAGCTCCGGCTAAAATATCCAGCTTGTCCGGCATAACCTCCATCGTCGCGTATAGCGGCGGTCTAATGGCATTAGATACGAAAGGAAAAGCGTGGAGCATTGCTGAAAAAGGCAAAAAACAAGCGCTGTATCCGATACTGACGCTGAAGGAGATAAGCGGAAGTGCGGGCAGCCTGCTTATGCTGACGACCGATGGCGAGGTTTTTGCATATGGATATACCGCTACTGGCAAGCAGGGCAAAGTGCGAGGGCTCACCCGGATCAAGCATATCGCAGCGGGGGAAGACCACGGCGTTGCCATTGATGAGGATGGCAAAGCATGGGGCTGGGGCCATAACAAGTTTTATGAAGCGGGCGGACCATCCGAACGCAGCGATGGCATGGTTTATACGCCCATGCAAGCAAGGCCGGCTGTTGATACGTTTATAAATGGGCAATGGCTAAGCAGCATATACCCTGCCCTGCCGCAAGGCGAGACGGTATATGTGCCGATAAAAGACGTAGCTAAAGAATTAGGCATGACGTTGAGCTCCGTTCTTAATAAAGAAGGCTTCAGAATTTATACGCTTAAATACAAGGAACGCTCAGTAACCTTCCGTATAGGGGATACCCAGGCGAAAGCAGGCAATACGACGTTTAAGCTGCCAGAGGCGCCGATTGTTTATTCCGGTGCGACGGCCGTTCCTTATCAGCTGCTTGAGCAGGGGTTTGGCCTATCGGTTCAATGGAACGAGAAGCTTAGCCAGTTGACGATATCGGATCAGTCTGACGAATAATGGAACAAAGCTTCTAACAACCTCAAAAACCCCTCGGCCCACATTGCTTCGTGGACCGAGGGGTATTTTTTGAATTTCTCGGAATGAAACGCGCTGCGCCGCCAGAGGACGGTGACAGCCGTTTCACCTTGCATAACCCGCTATATAATTTGCTGATTCGGCAAGCAGGGTAAAGCGAGCGTCCTGTCGAAAGTAATGGGATACCAAGACATCCACTTATGACACATCACTTTAATAGTGCAAGACGCTATTGCTGAATCGCTCTTCTCCTGTACCAACAAGCTCTGTCGCTGATTTCTCAAACTGCTCTAATTGTTCAAGCGCCTTCAATTTGCTGCTGCCATTCATAAAATGAGCCACAATTGCTTCGCCGGGGGCGACGACGGCTATGTCTCCGTGATTTCTCTCCCCGATGATTGCACCGTCATGAATAACGGCGTTTTCGCCAATAATGGCTCTATGAATAATAACATTGCGCCCAATTTTTGCACCGGGCATAATGATGCTTTCGGCGATGCCGCTGCCTTTTCCAATGCTGACTCCTGCACCGAGCACCGAGCGTGAAATCCGGCCTTCGATTGTGCAGCCTGGATGAGCAATGCTGTTGCTCAGCACGGCTTGCGGGCTGACATAGGGCTTGCGCACCTGCTGAACCTCTTTGGATCGCAGAGGCCAAGTTTCTGTAGATAGGCTCATCTCGCCGTCAAGCAGCTCCATATGCGCTTCCCACAGGCTTTCCACAGTGCCGACATCACGCCAGTAGCCCTCGTATGGATAAGCGTTCAAGTTTTCCTCGGCAGCCAAAATGGCGGGAATAATGTCTTTGCCAAAGTCATGGCTTGAATGAGGGTTAGCGGCGTCCTCCAGCAGGAAACGTCTTAAATCTTGCCAGCGGAACAAATAAATGCCCATAGAAGCCAAGTTGCTTTCCGGGTTTGCCGGCTTCTCCTCAAACTTCATGATGCGGGACTGCTCGTCCGTATGCATGATGCCGAAGCGATGGGCTTCACGCCATGGCACCTGTTTGACGGCAATCGTTGCCATCGCCTTGTTAGCCTTGTGAAATTCCAGCATCGGGCGATAATCCATCTGGTAAATGTGGTCGCCTGACAAAACAAGCACATGCTCGGGATGATGCTCGTCCACATAAGCAATATTGCGAAGAAGGGCATCAGCCGTTCCCGTGTAGCAGCCTGAGCTTGATACCCGAGAAGCAGGCAGCATCGTAATTTCGCCAGAATGCTTCGTCGTTGCTGAGCGAAGCCAAGCTTCTCCATCGGTAATGTGGTCGTGAACCGAGTCGGAGCAATATTGGGTAAGCACGCCGATGGTGCGGATGCCCGAGTTAATGCAATTGCTTAATGGAAAATCAATCATGCGGAAGCGATCGCCGAAAGATACGACGGGCTTGGCCATTTGGCCTGTAAATGGGGCTAAACGACTTCCTTGTCCTCCAGCTAGCAGCATAGCGATGCAATCGGTATTATTAGGCATAAGGCTTTTTCCCTCCAGGCCGTCCGTGACGGGTTGTTGTAAGGTATTTTTAAACGACTGAAGGGCGCTTGAAACGGTTGAGTCAAAATCAATTTTTAAGGTTAATATTAGCTTTCGTGTGCTTTACTATACGTTCATTGCGAACATAAAGCGGGTGAAATGGATGGAAATCTCCACATTGTCCGAAGAGGAAATATTTCTGTTTCATGAAGGAACATGGGCGCATAGCTATCGAAAAATGGGCGCTCACCAATCAACTGAGCATGGAATCGAAGGCACTCGCTTTAACGTTTGGGCGCCGGAGGCACGAGAGGTTCGTCTGGCGACGGATTTTAACGGGTGGCATGGCGGCAATGAGCCGCTAACCCGGCTTAACAAGTCCGGCATATGGACAGGCTTCTTCCCGAATATGCCGAAAGGCGCTTTGTATAAATATGAAATCATAGCCCAAAATGGTGAGAGGCTGCTCAAAGCTGATCCTTATGCCGTTTATGCCGAAGTAAGGCCGCAAACCGCATCGCGCGTCTGGTCGCTGGACGGTTATTCGTGGCAGGATGAGGCGTGGATGCGCGGAAAAAAAGCGCCGTACGCCCGTCCGATGAACATTTACGAGGTGCATCTTGGCAGCTGGCGGAGGCATAAAGACGATACTCTGCTATCCTACAGCGAGCTGGCTGATCAATTGGTCGCGTATGTAGCGGACATGGGGTATACCCATCTGGAGCTGCTGCCGCTGACCGAGCATCCGTACGATAAATCATGGGGCTATCAGCCGACAGGCTATTATGCCGCAACTTCCCGCTACGGTGAACCGCAGCAATTAATGGAGCTGGTGGATCGCTGTCATCAAAACGGTATCGGTGTCATTCTAGACTGGGTGCCGGGGCATTTTGCCAAGGATTCACATGGCTTACGCCGCTTTGACGGCTCGGCTCTGTTTGAAAATGATGACCCGCTCATTGCCGAGAAGCTCGGCTGGGGAACACTCGCCTTCGATTACGGAAAGCCGGAGGTTCGCAATTTCTTAATTTCGAATGCCTTGTTTTGGTTCGATCTGTTTCATATTGATGGCTTGCGCGTTGATGCGGTCACCAGCATTTTGTATCATGATTTTGATAAAAAACCAGGCCAGTGGCGTCCGAATGAATTCGGCGGCAAGGAGCATCTGGAAGGCATCGCTTTTTTGCGCCAGCTGAATAAGACGGTTTTTCAATATTACCCGCATGCCCTTATGATGGCCGAGGAGTCGCATGCTTATCCCGGCGTTACGAAAGCGGTCGACGAAGGCGGGCTTGGCTTTAATTATAAGTGGAATATGGGCTGGATGAATGACACGCTCAGCTATGCCAAGGAGCATTTTTTCAACCGTAAAACCAAACATAATCTGCTGACCTTCCCGATCTGGTATGCCTGGCAGGACAATCATGCGCTGCCGCTTTCCCATGATGAGGTCGTGCATGGGAAAAAATCGCTGCTGAACAAAATGCCCGGAAGCTATGAGCAGAAATTTGCCGGACTGCGGCTGTTCTACGGCTATATGATGACCCATCCAGGCAAAAAGCTGCTGTTCATGGGCGGCGAATTTGCCCAGTTCATCGAGTGGAAGGACGACGCGGAGCTGGACTGGCTGCTGCTGGATTATGAGCCGCATTGGCGGATGCAGGCTTATACCCGCAGGCTGAATCAGCTGTATGCCCAGGAGAAAACGCTGTGGAAGCTCGACCATGATTACAGGGGCTTTGAATGGATAGAGCACGAGGATGATTTGCAAAGCGTCCTCTCATATCGCAGATTAGCCAGCCCGAAGGGGGAAGCGCTCATTATGCTGTGCAATTTTACCGATTACGCGCATCCGGTTTACCGCATTGGCGTACCGAGCGCAGGCGATTATGAAATCGTGCTGAACAGCGATGAGCCTGCTTATGGCGGATCGGGTTTTCAAGCGGAGCTGCTGCGGGAAGGTGGCGCCATTGCATCGCAGCGTATCAGCTGGCATGATAAGAAAAACAGCGTAGAGCTGCCGCTGCCGCCGTTATCTATCCTTATTTTGCGGCGAGTAAAGGTTCAGCGTTCCCGTTAAGCGTTAAATCGTCATTGCAGCATTATGAAACCAAAGAGCAGGGGATGAAATGCATGAACGTATTGTTTGCGGCAGCAGAATGCGTGCCATTTATGAAGACGGGCGGCCTTGCTGATGTAGCAGGCTCACTGCCGGAAGCATTGAATGAGAAGGGCGCCAATGTGCGCGTTATTATGCCGCTTTACGCTTCGGTGAAGGACGTATATCGAGCGCAGATGAAGGAGCTTGGCTTCATTTATGTATCGGTAGGCTGGCGGCAAGTATATTGCGGCATCAAGGAGCTGGAACATGACGGAGTCGTCTATTATTTTATCGACAATGAGCATTATTTCCGTCGCGGCTCGGCTTATGGCTACGGGGATGACGGCGAGCGTTATGCGTTTTTCTGCCGGGCTGTGCTTGATGCGCTGCCGGTAATGGGCTTTATCCCCGATGTGCTGCATTGCCATGATTGGCATACGGGCATGATTCCCGCCCTGCTCAAGCATCATTATTGGCATCGCCCGGAATATTCCCGCGTGAAGACGGTGTTTACCATTCATAATTTGCAATATCAAGGCAATTATCCGCATCATGCGCTGGGCGATTGGCTGGGATTGCAAAATGAGATGTTCACCCCGGATGGAGTTGAATATCATGGTTCGGTGAGCTTTATGAAGGCGGGCATTCAGCTTGCAGACCGGGTGACGACCGTCAGTCCGACCTATGCCAACGAAATCCGAACTGCTGAATACGGGTATGGCATGGACGGCACGCTGCGCGCCAAAGGCGACCGGCTTCTCGGCATTGTCAACGGCATCGACGCCCGCAGCTACAATCCGGAGACCGATCCGTTCATTCCATTCCCATACAAGGACAGCCTCAACGTGAAAAAGCAAAATAAAGCCGCACTCCAGCAGGAGCTTGGACTGCCGGTCAACGATGCCATTCCCCTAATCGGAATGGTCGGCAGGCTAGTGGATCAAAAAGGGCTGCCCCTCGTGCTGGAAGTGCTGGACGAGCTGCTGCAAACGGAAAATATCCAGCTTGTGCTGCTCGGTACGGGTGAGCCCGAGATGGAGCATGCATTCCGTGCAGCCCAGCATCGTTATCCGGACAAAATGGTATCGTGGATCGGCTTTGATGATGGCGTAGCCCGCCGTATTTATGCTGCCTCCGATATGTTCCTCATGCCGTCGCTATTCGAGCCGTGCGGCATCAGCCAGCTTCTGGCGCTGCGGTATGGCAGCTTGCCTATCGTGCGAGAAGTAGGCGGGCTGAAGGACACCGTTCAAAGCTACAACGAGTGGACGGGAGAAGGCAACGGCTTCTCCTTCACCAATTACAATAGCCAAGAAATGCTGAATACGATTCGCTATGCCATTCATATATGGTGGAATGAGTCGCATCGGGGCAAGCTCACCGCCGCCGCCTTTGCTGGAGATTACAGCTGGGGAGCATCTGCGGAGCGTTACATAGCGCTTTATACGGAGCTGGCTCTATAATGATTGAGAATGAAATTGGTCTTGAAAAAGGAGTGCGACCGGTGATGATTGAGCGCTTATTGGAGCTGCAGCAGCGTATTTACCACTATCAAATGGATATTAAGCAAAGCTATGGCCCGGAGCACGCTATTTGGTCACCCGGCAATGATGCTAAAGTCAGCTTTGCCCAGGTTGGCGACCAGTACGAGCTGATGTTTTACGGTGTTGGCTATGATGAAGATCCTTCGATTTCCGCAGATGATTTCGACTACGAGACGAACTATCCTTTTGTAAAGTTCTTGGAATTTATTTGTTTGCCTGAGGTGGCTCCCCATCTTGCATCGCTAACCTTCACGGGGCCTGATGAAGGCGCGAACGGTCTGAATGAATGGAATTTCTCGCGCATCGTGCATTCGGAGGCGGAGTTTTCGGCACTGCGTTCCTTCCTCGTACAGCTCACAGATTCAGGCGATCATAACGTCCGCTTCATCGGGTGCGATTATGAAGAGGAGCATGGCATGGTGACGAAGCTGCTTGCCAAAATGCCAGCTGTTCTCACCTTCCAGACGCCTACAGTGCCGGATGAAGCTTTTTTCGAAATGGAAGGCCATCCGCTCCGTGTGCTGAGGCTGCAGGTAGGTTTTACAGAGGAATCTTTTATTGCCCGTCTCGCTGAATGTCCCTATTATAACGATTTACAGCAGCTGGACTTTTCTGAGCGGATTGAAACGATTGATGACGTGCCGGAGGATGCGATTCCTTATACAAGCTATGAAGCATTGTTCGCCTCTGAGCGTTTTAACTGCCAGCCGCATTTTCATTTCAAGCTGCGCCATTCTACGCTGACATTAGATGAGGTAATCGCCCTTGGCAAGCTCCAGCCCAAGGTGCAATTTCTGTTCATTGAGGGGCGCGGAGGGCGCTATGCTTCGCATTTATCCGATTAAGCAGTACAAAGAAGGGACAGGCCATCGACAAAACCGATCCCTGTCCCTTTTCTGCTGCCTGTTCAAGTCCTATGCAAGTTCTATTCAAGCTGCTTTAACTTTAAATGTTCCGGTACAAAATCCGGTAACCCATCGGTTCCAGCTCAATGCGAAGCTGCTCCTCGAACGTTGCCACTTCTTCCTCGGTAAGCGCATCACGCCAGCCGCCAGCCAGCATCGGGTGGGCGAGGAATACATTTTCCTCTGTATTGTTCATCCAAATGGTGAAATGCTGCTTATTGTTCATCCGCTCATAGACGAAGGTGCCTTTCTCGCTGCTCGCTTGCAGGAAGCGGAAGCGGCCGCAGCGCAGCGCCTCATGCTTTTTGCGGAGCGAAATGATGATGCGATAAAAATCATGCAAATCCCGATCCTGCTTCGCCTCGTCCCATTCCATGCATTTGCGGCAATCGGGGTCGCCGCCGCCTTGCAAACCAACCTCATCGCCGTAGAAGACGCAAGGAACGCCCATCGACGTCATCATAAACACCGCTGCCAGCTTGGCCCGCCGTTTATCGCCGCCCATTCTGGTCAAGGAGCGCGGGATGTCATGGCTCGATAGCAGGTTAAGCAGCGCCTCGTTCGTCTGCTGCGGATAACGCACGAGCAGGCGGTTCACCTCTTCGGCAAAATCCGATGCATGCCTGCCGTTGTTTGCGAAAAAATCAAGCACGCTGTTCGTAAAGGGATAGTTCATCGACGAATCGAACTGGTCGCCCTGCAGCCAGCGCAGCGCGTCCCCCCACACCTCGCCGATAATGTAGGTCTCATGCTTCACAGCCTTGACAGCGCCGCGGAATTCCCGCCAGAAATGATGGTCGATTTCGTCGGCGACATCGAGCCGCCAGCCGTCAATATCCGTTTCACGAATCCAATGGACGGCGACGTCGAGCAAATATTTTTTCACTTCAGGATTGGCGGTGTTGAGCTTGGGCATGTTGCCATAAAAGCCGAACGTATCATAGTTTGCTTTGCCATCTTGTACAGCGACCGGAAAGTGGTTCAAATGAAACCAGTCTTTGTATTTGGACTTTTCTCCATTTTTCAGCACATCCTGAAAATGGGGGAATTGCTCGCTCACATGGTTGAACACCGCATCCAGCACGACGCGAATGCCGCGCTTGTGGCACTCATCGACCAGCTTCTTGAGCAGCTCAAGATCGCCGAACTGCGGATCAATCGTATGATAATCTACCGTATCGTATTTATGATTGGAGGGCGAAGTGAACAGCGGTGTCAAATAAATCGCATTTACGCCCAAATCGCTAATGTATTCCAGCTTATCTAAAATCCCCTGCAAGTCGCCGCCAAAGTGCGAATGAATATCGGGCGTTTCTCCCCAAGGCCTTACGTAATCATGGTCGTTTTCCTTGTCACCGTTATTGAAGCGGTCTACCATGATTTGATAAAAAACCGCGTTTTTCGCCCAATCTGGCGCATCGAACAAGTCGACCTCATGAATGTAGGGCACCTCGAAATAGCCGCCTGGAGGCGTCGGCTGCTGCGCATAAAATCCGGTCTCGATCTTCCACATCGTCTCTGTGCCGGCATGCAGACGGAAGCCATAGGAGAAGCGTTTGTATTTCGGGATGATAACGCCCTCCCAGTAATCAAACAGCTGATCGGACGCTATTTTTTCCATTACAATCTCTTGGAGGTTGCCATTCCAGTCGTATTTGTCTCCGGCGACCATGACGACATCCTCCACATCATTTTTTTTCGTGCGCAGCCGGATGTGATAGGTGCTCAAATCATAGGCGTAGGCCCATTTGTGGCTTGGGGTGTGGTGAATGGCTTCTCTTAGCATAAATAGTTGTTTCTCCTCTCCTGCCCTGCAGTTGGTTTAGCTAGCCGTGAAGCAAGGATTCCGCTCCGTCAATGTATACCGTTGTGCCCGTAATGTGATATGAATCATCCGAGCCGAGGAACAGCGCAAGCTGGGCGACTTGCTCAGGGGAGCCGGGCCCCTTCTCCAGCGGCTGGTCGCCTTCCGGAAAGTTGACCGGAATTTGCACCTCCTCCAAATAAGGCGAGCGTTTCGTGCTTTTATCAATATTCGTCTTAATGGAGCCAGGGCAGATGGCATTGACGCGAATGCGGTAATTCGCCAGCTCCAGCGCCGCCATCTGAGTGAAAGCGACCTGCGCCGCCTTTGTGCTGCTGTATGCGCTGAACCCGATATTCGAGAAGACGCGGTTGCCGTTAATGGAGCTCGTAATCAAAATGCTGCCGCCCTTTTCCTTAAGCGCTGGAATGGCATGCTTCACGGTCAGAAACGTGCCGTTCAGGTTAATGTTGATCGTCTTGCTCCAATCCTCCAGCTTCATCAGCTCAATGGGCGCCATGGAGC
This sequence comes from Paenibacillus sp. JT22N7, assembly GCF_059383875.1. Lineage (NCBI taxonomy): Bacteria > Bacillati > Bacillota > Bacilli > Caryophanales > Paenibacillaceae > Paenibacillus > Paenibacillus sp. JT22N7. The sequence continues at coordinate 99,978 of NZ_JBXENY010000006.1, read as the reverse complement.
CGTTAATGCCGGCATTGGCATAGACGATGTCAAGCTGGCCCAGCTTGTCTAACGCCAATTTATACGCCGCTTCGATCGCTTCCTCGCTTGAAATATCGGTCACGGCTGTTGCGCAAGTGACGCCGAAAGCTTCGGCCTCCTGCTTGACCTTGGCCAGCCCGTCCTCATTCACATCGAGCAGTGCCAGATTAGCGCCTTCCTTGGCGAACAGCAGTGCCGCTGCGCGGCCGATGCCAGAGCCGGCTCCCGTTATTAGAGCAGCTTTGCCCGCCAGTCTGCCGTTGCCTGTCCTCGTTTGTTCATTCGCCATCGTCGAAAACCTCCTGCAATGTATAATGATGTTTAGGGAACATGTCCTGCAAATGCGTATTCTGTTAAGATGATCTAATTTCTCTTACCCTAAACCAATCGGGTGTTCCCAACTATTTCAATTTTTATTTTGCGGCTTCTGCTGGACAATCGGCGACCACAGCGCACCTATCCATTCTTTGTTCATACATGTTTACAAGTTGGAAACAAGTTCGATATATTGGCGATGCAAAATTGCATTATGCTGCGATCTAATGGGTAATCTGGGTTAGATAGGCACAGGTGGGAGCGGTGAAGGATGACAGGTCAGATGATAGATAAAAAAATATTGGTCGTAGATGATGAAGCGAGTATCGTCAGCGCCGTTGCCTATGCATTCAGACGCGAGGGCTATTTGGTCGAGACCGCTGGCGATGGGGAAGAGGCGTTGGAGAAGGTAGCCGTCTTCCAGCCGCATGTCATTATTTTAGACGTAATGATGCCGCGCATGAACGGCTATGAAGTGTGCCGGAAGCTGGAGAATCTCCATGGCGTCGGCATTATTTTGCTCACGGTCAAAAATGACATCGTCGACAAGGTGCTGGGGCTTGAGCTGGGCGCCGACGATTATATGACGAAGCCATTTGATTTGCGCGAGCTTGTTGCCAGAGCGAAGGCGCTGATGCGGCGCACCCAGAAGCTGGCGGGGCGCGAGGAGGAGCCGGATGTGTATGAGCTTGGCAGCATTCGCCTGAACCTGCAGCAGCGGCTCATTACGGCTGGCGGTGCTGCTATTGAGCTGACGCCAAAGGAATTTGATCTGGCAGCGCTGCTGCTGTCGCATCCCGAGCGGGTTTATACCCGGGAGGAGCTGCTTGATTTGGTCTGGGATATGGAATACGCGGGCGGAACGCGCACGGTAGACATTCATATTCAGCGGCTGCGCAAAAAGCTGGGCGATTCGAGCCAGACGCTGCTCCAGACCGTATACGGCATCGGCTACAAAGCTTCAAAGGCAGGAGCGTCAACAGCTGGGGCATCAAAGATAAGCGCTGGATCTGGGAATACGCAGGACACTTCGGCGGAGTCAGTCTCGTCATCGATAAAAGCGAATGAGCCGGGGCAATCCGGTGAGCCGTCATGAGAATCAGCTTAAAGCTGCGGATGAGCATTGTGCTGATCGTGCTGCTGGCGCTTACCGTTAGCGTACTGAGCATGATGGTGCTGAGCGGGATCAAGCGCGATCAGCAGGAACGAACAGAGAAGCTGCTGGCCAAGCAAAGCGAGGTAGCGGCACAATACGTTCGGCAAAGCTTCGCTACTAGCGAACCGCCGCTTGCCCTTGATGCCTTCATGCCGTTGAGAGGGCAGCGGCTGGCGCTCTACATTTCAATGATCAGCGGCATGCAGACGACGCTGTATGACACGCAGGGCAAAGAAGCCGGCAGCTCCATTCCCGTTGGCGGAGAGAAAGGAACAAATTTGTCCGACACGCTGCAATATGCCCTGGTTGGCAAAATCGCCTATCAGACAGCGGGGGATTCCCTGATTTATTTTGCTCCTTTGCAGGGCGAGGATGGATTGCTTGGCGTAGTCAGCTTCCATTACTCGTTGAAAAATGACCATCTGTTCGCCCAGACCATCCGCGAGCTGTTTCAAACGGCGGGCATTATTGCCGTGGTGGCAGGGGCCGCCATGGGCTATGCGTATTTTTATAGGCTGGCCGCGGTCATTTCCCGGCTGAGAAGCGCAGCGGGCAACATTCGAGAAGGGCGGTATTTGCAGCAAAATCCCGTACGCAGGCGCGATGAGCTGGGCGACTTAAGCCAGGATATTTTTTTCATGAGCAGCGCCATTGAACGGCATATTGAGGAAATGAAGGAGGAGCAGCGCAAGCTTACGCTCGCCATCCTCAAGCTGCAGCAATTGGAGCAGCAACAGAAGCAGTTCATCGGCAACATTAGCCATGAGTTCAAGACGCCGCTCACGTCGATTCGGGCGTATGTAGATTTGCTGGATATGTACCGCGATGATCCGAAGCTCATTGATGAGGCGATTCAAAGCATGGGCAAAGAGTCCGGGCGGCTGTACGATATGGTCGAGAAGGTGCTGCATTTGGCGGCGCTGGAAAAGTATGCGTTCGAGCAGCAGGCCGAGGTGCTGCAGCTGGATGAGCTGCTGCTCGATTTGTGCACGCGCATGCAGGGCAAGGCGGCAAAATTTGATTTGTTGCTGCAAACGCAGCTGGAGCCTGCTGTCATCTGGGCCGATCGGGAGAGCCTGATGCAAATATTCATCAACTTAATTGATAATGCCATTAAATATAATCGTCCTGGCGGACGTATTGAGGTTGCGCTGCATGTGGACGGAGCTCGGGTCAATGTTGTCGTGCGGGATACGGGTATTGGCATTCCAGCGGAAGCGCATGACAAAATTTTTGAGCCTTTCTATACGGTCAACCGCGACCGCTCCCGCATATCGGGAGGAACGGGACTTGGCCTGTCGCTCGTTAAGCAGCTTGCCGAGGCGCAAAAGGGTGAGCTTGTACTGGTAAGGTCGGGCGAGGATGGAACGACGTTCAAGGTCTATTTTCCGCTATATAGCGGTTAAAGGTGTAAAGGTTTACAGGTTCGAAACAAGCTGGAGATGAGGCGGAAACATCCGCGGATTACAATAAGCGCATAGCAATAAGGGAGAGGGGAAATGCGAGATGAAACAAACCCATTTTAAATGGATAAATACAGGCGCAGCTGCCTGTTGTGTGGCTTTGCTGCTTGCGGGCTGCGCAGACGGAACGGCACCTGCACGCGAAACAATTCAAAAGCCGGATAAAACAATTACCGTCGTAGAGCCGGGCCAATCGACCGATACGAAGGTTGCTGTTAGCCAAATAACGCAAATAGACAGAACGCGGGGGATTAGCTTTATAACCGAGGAGCAGCTGGTCATCGTCAAGCGCAATGAAAATGAGCAGAAAATAGCGGTGGAAGGGGAAATGATGTTTCCCAACAATTTGTATGTGCACGATCTGGCAACGAAGCAGGAGAAGGCCTTGCATGAGCAGCCTGCGCATCAGGGATTTGCCAAGCCGTCTCCGGATGGGAAATATTTATTTTATAAGCTGAACAATGAAGAAAGTGCCCACGGCTACATGATGAATTTAGAAACGCGAGAGTCGGTCGAGCTGGGCAGCGATGTGATCGATACGACGACAGGCATGTGGATGGACGATACGCATGTGCTGTTTTTGACGGTCGAGGGAAAAGTAATCAAGGCGAGCGTTGATGGCACATTGGAGACGATTTTGAGCAGCGATCATCGGATATTTACGGCAGTGCCTGGCGAGGGCGGCATTTATTATGTGGTGAATGAAGTGCTGTATTTTCTTCCCTATGGCAGCAAGCAGGCAGAGAAGCTGGCGACGGACGTCGTCTGGGTGATTCCCTCGCCAGAGCGCAAGCAGCTCGCTTTGGTGAAGCGGACATCGAATACGACACGTACGCTGATGATTACGGATGCCAAGGGCAATGAGCCGATTGAGCTGGGCAGCGCGACGCAAGTATTTGGCACAAGCTGGTCGCCGGATGGCAAGAAGCTGGCCTACAGCCTGACATCGGAAGGAACGGACGGCGACAACGGCGTATTTGTAGCGGATGCCATTAGTGGCGATACAGTGCCGATCAAGCTGGATGTCCAATATTTATCCGATGATCTCGGCTGGAGCCCTTCTGGCAAAAAAATCGTCGCCGCAACTTATTCCCAGGAGCAGAACGATTTTATTACGTTTGTGATTACATTGAAATAAAAGCTGCATCATTATATTTATGAAAAAATAAGGATGTCCGTAATAGCTAGCAGCTACTCAGCTACTTAAGGACATCCTCTTTATGGTTAATTTAAATTACTTTAATTCACAGGCTTTGCAAAAAACAAGGAAGCTTAGAATGAACTAGCGCTGGTCTAGTCTCCTGTATACTTACATCTATTAAAGATTTTGTTATAAACTTCATGAAAAAACCTCCAGCTTAATATGAAGTTATTTTAGTGCCTTTATATGAACGAAAATGAGCCAGAATTAGATCAAAATTAGCGTCACACGTATTTCCGATAAACTTGGCGGACACAGCAGCAGCTATTTTAACAGGATCACGGGTTATGGCACAGGCTGCGGACTCAGGAGCCGCTAATGCGCTGTAAATGGCCATTTTATTAGGATAATGGGAGTGATAACGGCTCTCCTGTCCGCTTACGTCCTGAACTCGGCTCAAAAGTCAGAATAGCGGAATCTCAGTCCTCAGTCCCGATCTGGTTTACATATGTGCCTAGCAGGTTCGTTATGAAACGCTATTATAGCACTTTCAACTTTAAATTTTGCTTTTTTTAACCATAATAAAAATTCTGTATGATAAAATTTAGTCGCTGGCGTAAATATTGAATTTGGCAGACAAGTGTTTAAATGAATTCAGGCAATGATGAATCTATGCTTATCCATGCAATCGAGCGATTAAACGTTCGTCGTTATTGTAACCCTGAACGAGGTGGTAGGGTCATGCTTAATTTAATTGCTCTAATCGCTTATTTGCTGATTACATTATGGGTCATTGTTAGTATCATAAGAGCAGGATGGGAGCCTCAAAGAAGAGTGCAAAACATCTATTTGTTATTTATAGGTGGAATGCTAATGTTTGCAATGGCTCCGAATGAGCTTTGGAAAACGATCCTTCCGCTGTTCAATCTTGCTCTCATCATAGCCTATCTGATATTCATCTTTGCTTTGAGAAAAAAAGTGTAAGAGCATAAATCATGCATGCCTCGTTATAAAAATGGATTCACCGAAGCGGGAATTCCTTACTTTCGTATGAAGATTTTCAAAGCAAAACGATGGACCTAATGGCGGAAATATTGACTTAAGGCGCTATAAAGGGTATTATTACACAATCTTGAATACGAACAGTAAGGGTGAAAATCTTGAATTCGAAACTGCAGATTAAGAACGTTATTTTAGCCGACAAAGATCTTGCCTCAGGGTTATATCAGTTCATCATGACACTTAGTGAAGGTTCTAAGGCGCGTTTGTTCTACAGCCAGAAGCCAGTATGGAGATTAACAGGCGTTACGCGTATGCTGAACGTGCCGTGTCCATTGTGCCGGAAAGACTACTACTGTAATTGCTTTGAGAAGAACATTGCTCATTTCAATCAGCAGATCATCGAGAAGGATCTTATTCCGGAACCGACGAATAGCTAATACTTGTTTGAACAAGCTTACAAAAACAGGCATCCCCGCCTCTGGCTGGTGGATGCCTGTTTTTTGCGCTTTGCGTCTAAATTTCCTTCGGCGTCTTCAAGCCGAGCAGCTCTAAGCCTTCCTTAAGCACATCGGCAGCCACCTGCACCAGCTTAAGCTTAACGATCCGCTCCCCAGCGTCCCCAGCGAGCACCTTGTCATGATGATAAAAACGATTGAACGCCTGGGCGAGCTGAATCAAATATCTGGCGAGAATCGATGGCTCATGCCGTTTGGCGGCGTCTCCAAGGGCTGCTGTGTAGCGCAAAAGCATCTTCATTAGCAGCCAAGCATAATCGCCCGTCACATACTCATAATCTGCAGGCTGAGGTGCTGCTGCGACGTCGCTGCCGGCCGCTTTTGCCAATATCCGCTGTGTTCTGGCGTAAGCATATTGCACGTACGGGCCCGTCTCCCCTTCAAAATTCAGTACATCCTCCAGCACAAAATCGACCGCGAGCATTCTCGTATTTTTGAGATCACCGAACACGACGGCGCCAATGCCAACCGCTTCGGCTACCTCGGCCTTGCCTGCAAGCGCTGGATTCTTTTCCTCTATTTTTTGCAAAGCCCGCTGTACCGCTTCATCCAGCACTTCTTCTAGAAAAACGACCTTGCCGCGGCGGGTGGACATTTTTTGCCCGTCCAGCTTCATAAGCCCGAACGGGATATGCTTGCAGGCGGCTGCCCACGCAAAGCCCATTTTCTCAAGCACGAGAAACAGCTGGCGGAAATGCAGCGATTGTTCCGAGCCGACAACATACAGCAGCTCGCTGCCCTTCATCTCTTCATGGCGATAAATGGCAGTCGCCAAATCACGTGTCGCATAGATGGATGTGCCATCGGATTTGCGAATGAGGCAAGGCGGCAGCTCATGCTCATCCAGCCGGACGACCTGTGCGCCTTCACTTTCCTCCAGCAGCTGCTGCTCCTGAAGCTGCTGGACGACGGCGTCCATTTTATCGTTATAGAAGCTTTCGCCAAGAAAATGGTCAAAGCTGACGCCGAGCCGGGCATACAGCTTATTGAACTCCTTCAGGCTGTCGGCAATAAACTGGCTCCAGCAGCGAATCGCTTCAGCATCGCCAGCTTCCAGCTTGGCGAACCAGCTGCGCGCCTCATCCTCCAGCTCGGGGTGCTGCTCTGCCTCTTCGTGAAAACGCACATACAGCTCCAAATAGCCCTTAATGGGATCGGCTGCAAGCTGCTGCTCGTCGCCCCATTTTAGATAGGCGGTAATCATCTTGCCGAACTGCGTGCCCCAATCGCCCAAGTGATTGACGCTGACCGTCTCATAGCCAACCTTGCGCAAAATATGGTACAGCGCATTGCCGATCATCGTCGAGCGCAAATGCCCAATACCGAACGGCTTCGCAATATTGGGCGAAGACATGTCGATTATGACACGCTCTCCATTCCCTATAGCTGCATGCAGGAGGGTTCCGTTCTGCCAATCTGCAATAAGCTGCGCGGCTGCCAGTTCCCGATTCCATTTGAAATTCAAATAGGGGCCGGCAGCCCGAACGCTCCAGCTCGCATCTGCCAGCAGGGGCTCAAGCAAAGCAGCAATGTTAACGGGGCTTTGTTTCATCGTGCGGGCCAAAGTAAAGCAGGGGAAAGCAACATCGCCAAGCTCCTCATCGGGCGGATATTCCAGCAAGGGCCGAATATCCGCTTCGGGCAGATCCAGCGCTTTGGCCAATGCCAGCGCGATTTTGTCCATTAACAGCATCATCATCTTCCTCTCTAAAATAAATGTTCCGGCCAGAGTAGAGCAGCACGCCAAAAAGGCCCCGTCTCTAAAAATAAGAGACGAGGCCTGTTATCCCCGCGGTACCACTCTTGTTGCCGCCTCCGCACAGAAACAAAGAGGGGCATCTCGCCGTTGTAACGGTGCTGAACCGGACGTCCCTAGCATGATTGCTCGTTTCAGGCCGCCATCTCCCGGGTGCGCTTCACCTAATCGTCCATTGCCGGCTTCCACTGTCCCGGCTCGCTTGAAATGGCACCCATGTAGGTTACTCTCCCGTTCCTTGATGTTAATTAACAGCTATCATATCGGATACGATCAGAAAAATCAATCCGTTTTTAGTCGGCCAAGCTTGCAGCTATTCTTTCTCGGTTACGAGGCACAGGCTCTCAATCGCCTGGCGTATAATCGAGCATGAGCGCTCCATCAGCCGCTGCTCCCGCGTAGTCAGCTTGAGCTCGACGATTTCCTTAACCCCGCAGCGGGCGATGATCGCGGGGACGCCAGCGCATACTTGCTGCTGGCCATATTCGCCGTTTAATATCGCAGACACGGCAATAATGCGATGCTCATCGTTTAGAATAGAGCGGGTAATATGCGCCAGCGCATTGCCGATGCCAAAGCTGGTCGAGCCTTTGCGCGTATAGATTTCCCAGCCGGCATTGCGGGTCTGCTCCGCGAGCGCTCCGAGCTTCACATGCCCGAAGCGCTCGGGATGCTGGGCCAAAATATGCAGCAGCGGCTTGCCGCCAACCGTCACATGCGACCAGGCGGGAAACTGCGACTCGCCATGCTCCCCAAGCACATAGCCCTGCACGCTGCGGGCATCCACTGGAAAATGCTCGCAGAGCAGCGTCTTGAGCCGCGAGGAGTCGATGGACGTTCCGGTGCCAATCACTTGGCAACGCGGCATGCCGGACAGCTCCCACACGACATACGTCACAATATCCACAGGATTGGCGGCCGCTACAAAAATTCCGCTGAATCCGCTGTTCATAATGCGCGGAATCATCGTTTCATAAATCTCGCGCACCGTATGCAGCACATCAAGCCGATCATCGCTGCCGACGGGATACGCCCCAGCGCAGAGAAGGATAACGTCCACATCCCCGCACTGCTCCAGCGTTCCAGCAGCAACCTTTGTGCGGCCATGGACAAAGTCCATGCTGTGCGACAAATCGAGCGCCTGTGCATAGGCCCGGTCGAACGTGCGGTCAATGAGCAGCAGCTCATCGCAAATCGACTGGTTAATTAAGGCATACGCGCAGCTTGAACCGACCTGACCGACTCCTACAATAGCGACCTTGCGCGCTTTGTTTGCCATCCGTTTGCATCTCCTCCACCGTAACCTCGTTACGCTATTATATGCGGCATCCAGCCCATGATGTGACGGCTATGTTCAATCCATGTTTGTCTATGTCACATGGAAGCAAAAGCGTGAAAATATGCACATTTTGACCTGCCATCCTATGGCGGATAGAGCTTTGCTTTTCAACATATCCACAGAGTTATGCACATTATCAACAGAGTTCAAATGGAGTATTTTCCGCCACCTCCAATACTTATCCACAAGTGAACAGGGAGGATTGTCCACACTGTACAGGTCAGAAGTCCTAAGGTTGAATATAGATAAACCGCTTATTTTCGTACATTTACAATCTAACTTTCAGCTGTCATGATAGGGAAAGTATATGTGGGCAGACACAGATGGAGGAATGGAATTCATGTGGCTTGTATTATCCTTGCTGGCGGCGACGAGCTTTGGGCTGCGGGGGATTTTGTATCATTGGACGAGCCAGCAGGCGCTTAATCGCAATGCGCTGTTGTGTGGTGTATTTTTCTCAGGGGCGCTGATTACACTTGTTTGTACGCTGGCGACTGGAACATCTTTCACCGTTTCATCGCTTATTGGCGTGCAGATGGGACTGCTCTCTTTCGGCGCAAATGCGAGCATGTTCAAGGGCTTTGCCGTGGGCAAAGCCTCTATTGTTGCGATTTTGACCGCGCTTCCTTCGGCAATTGTCGTCGTTGTCGCCTTCGCGGTATGGGGCGAGACGCTCAATATGGCGCAGCTCAGCTCCTTTATTATCATTATTGCGGGTATATTGCTGGTGCGTTATTCCAATGATATTACCCGTGGCAATTTGCAAGGAGCGCAATGGGGGCTACTGGCGATGCTGCTGTTTGCCGGAAACGATTTGTCGGGAAAATGGTCGACGATGATGGATGCGCCGTTGTTTCCGACGCTTGTCTGCATGTTCAGCAGCGGCTCGATCTGCTTTGGGCTTTGGTGGCTGCGCGACCTGCGCTCCGTACGTGCTGCTGCTGCGGCAGCAGGCCAAGCAGCGCAGGAGATAGCAGCAGGTGCCGCAGCAATTACTCTTAACGCTGTTAATACTCTCAATTCTCTTAATACGGTTAGTGCGGTTAATGCTGGTATCACGAGTGGTGCAAGAAACGGGACTGCGAGTCCAAGCACTCAGCCAATCGTGAGCGTGGCAGCTCAGGCAGCCAACCGGGCAGGCACAGCAGACAAACGCAGCTGGAGCTTCCGCCGCACGTTTTCCGTCGGGATGGCAGTCGGCATTACCAATGCAGTGGGCATGATGTTTATTGTGACGGCCTTTGATGTAGGGAAGGCGGGGCTGGTGTCGGCCGTAACGGCGCTTAATGTGCTAATCGTGCTGCTTTATACGCGGTTCGTTGTGAAGGAGCGGTTCTCCAAACTGGAGACGATCGGGATTTCGACCGCGTTCGCAGGGATCCTGCTCTTGCGTTTGTATGGCTCCTAATGTGAAGCGGCCTGCGCTGAATACAGGCGAGTTAAGTACGAAACGTCTATAACTTTAGAAAACTCAGTGAAAGTGTTATAATACAACCGTTCACTTATTTTACTTAACGGGAGGTTTCACTTACTATGAAAGATTTTGAATTGTACAACCCAACCAAGCTCATATTCGGAGCAGGGAAGGTACAGCAGCTTGGAGAGCTGGTCAAGCCATACGGGACGAAAGTTCTGCTCGTATACGGCGGCGGAAGCATCAAGCGTTCGGGGCTTTATGACGAAGTGATTTCCCAATTAAATAGCATTGGCGCAACCGTTCATGAACTGTCTGGCGTGGAGCCGAATCCGCGTCTAACGACAATTAATAAAGGGATCGACATTTGCCGCAGCGAAAAAATCGAGTTCGTGCTCGCCGTTGGCGGCGGCAGCGTGCTGGATGCTTCCAAGGCGATTGCAGCTGGGGCGCTCTATGATGGCGATGTGTGGGATTTCACGATCCGCAAAGCAGTCATCCAAGAGGCATTGCCTATCGGCACCGTGCTGACGCTTGCCGCTACCGGCTCGGAAATGAACGGCAATGCGGTTATTTCCAACTGGGAAACGCAGCAAAAACGCGGTCTCGGCAGCAAGCTTGTTTATCCGAAATTTTCGATTCTTGATCCGAAGCTGACATATTCCGTGCCGAAGGATCAGACGGCGAACGGCATTGTCGACATTATGTCGCATGTGTTCGAGCAATATTTCTCCCTGACGACCAATACGCCGCTGCAGGAGCGCTTTGCAGAATCCATTTTGCAAACGGTCATTGAAAATGGTGAAAAAGCAATCGAAAACGGCTCCGACTATGACGCCAGAGCGAATTTGCTGCTTGCCGGCACCTTTGCGCTCAACGGCACGCTGCCGATTGGCGTCGTGACGGACTGGGCGTCGCATGGCATCGAGCATGAGGTAAGTGCGATTTATGATATCGCACATGGCGCAGGACTTGCGATCATCTTCCCGAACTGGATGAAGCATGTGTATCAAGAGCGTATTGACCGCTTCGTGCAATATGCGGTACGGGTATGGAACATCGATCCGAGCGGCAAATCCGATGAGGAAGTGGCGCTTGCGGGTATTGAAGCGACACGCGCCTACTTTACGCGCATTGGCGAGCCTGCAACACTTGGCGAGCTGGGCATTGGCGGCGAGAACATTGACCGGATGGCGGCGGAAGCGACTGTATTCGGCCCAATCGGCTCCTTCAAGAGCCTGGACAAGGAAGCGGTCAAGAGCATCTTGACGGCGAGCCTGTAAGCCAGGAAGTCAAAGCTCTTATAAAGCATTCAGGTACTGCTGCGCAAGCAGCACGCCTGAGTGCTTTTTTTTCTGGCCAGCAATGGGTCTATATCATCTCCAATCCTTGAAATTTCAATGATGGAATAGAAAATCTCTATTATCCGTGCCGTTGACCGCTGCATATATGGAGTGATAAGTTAAATTCATATAAAATAATCGGAATAATCGGATATTAGAGGAGGCTTTTTCAGATGGGAGATCAAGCAGCAGCGTATCGTTTTGCCCGCAACTTGCCCGCACGATCCATTGGCGGAACGAAGGTGACAGACCCGCAGCATGTTCATTTGTCCTACGGCTTTCCGGCAACGGACTTGCTGCCGGTTGAGGAGCTGCATGCAGCAGCGGCGGAAGCTCTTAAATGGGACCGGGCGGATGCGCTCCATTATTCGGGAGCGAAGGGGCCAGCCCGCGTCAGGGATTGGGTGCTGGCACGTTCCCGCAAGTTCGGCATTCATGCTGGGGCGGAAAATTTTATTCCGACCTTTGGCGCCATTCAAGGCATTGACCTGACCGCGCGAATTTTGCTAAACCCGGGGGATGAGGCTTGGGTAGAAGGGCCGACCTTCTTTAATGGCTTGCAGGCGTTCCGCGCAGCGGGTGCCGTCATCAAGTCGATCCCCGTCGATGAGGAGGGTCTTCAGGTCGAGCTGCTGGAAGCAGCCTTGAAGCAGGCAGCTGCAAGCAATGAGCCGATACCGAAGCTGCTGTACTGCATGCCGAACTATCATAATCCGACGGGTGTGAGCCTGTCGCTGGAGCGCAGGCGGAAAATTGCGGAGCTGGCGGTGGCCTACAATTTCCTCGTTTTGGAGGATGATGCTTATGCCGAGCTGAACATTAGCGGGAAGACGCTTCCTGCGATCTATTCGTTTGCGCCGGAGCAGGTCATCTATGTCAGCACATTTTCGAAGACGTTGGGCCCTGGACTGCGCCTCGGCTGGGCAATTGCCGCACCGGAGGTCATTACGCATATGGCGACGCTGTCGCTGGGAAGCCAGCTTAATCCTTTTACCCAAGAGGTCGTTGGCGAATTGCTGCAGCATTATGGATTTGATGAGCAGGTAGCAAAACTTACCGAGCGCTATAGAGCGCAGCGCGATACGATGATTCAAGCGCTCAGGAGGGAGTTTGCGAAGCATATTTCGGTGCAGGCGCCGGATGGCGGATTTTTCGTCTGGGTAACGTTTGACGAGCAGGTGGATGTGCGGCAGTTTGCGCCAGCAGCGCTTGCGAAGGGCGTCAGCTTTGTAGCGGGCAATGCTTTTTTCGCGGATGGGCAGGGCTCCCGCCATTTGCGGCTGTGCTTTAGCTTCTGCAACACGGAGCAGATCGAACGCGGCATTAAGGCTTTGGCAGAGGCTTATTATGAAGCTTTGCAAGGCCGAGCGGCGCAGCAAGCTGTTCCCGAGCTGCAAGCCTAGATCCGAGCTTAACTGGCCGGGGCCTAACTGGTTATCCGTATCATCTTGAGATCCACCTTGTTCGATTCCCGACATAAAGCGCGAAGCCTCGCCGTCAGCAGAAAATCTGCGAGGCGAAGCTTCGCGCTTTTTAAATATTCCATGTACTCCTATTGATGTGAAGGTTAGCTGGAATACAGCGAGCAGTAGGTGCGGCTGAAATTGCGAGCCAGCAGGTCCTCTTTTCGAATGAAGAAATGAATGACGCCAGCATTCTGCCACTGGTAGCCGACTAGTTCATTGCTGTCTATTTCCAGCAGCATAATCATATCCGCGATTTCCGCTTCGGCCCGCTCCCGGCTTCCACGGAGCCTGTCCATCAAATGCTTCATCGCCTTCTCGCTGTCATTTTCGGTCGTCTTATCCGCCAAAATGAACAGTGCCGCTTCCTCCTCAGCATCGTGATGCTGCCCGGCCGGATAGCCGAACATCGTTCCCCAATTGGTTTTGCGATCCCCCTGCATTTCGGCGGCAAGCTCAAAATAGCGGTTGGTCGAGCCCTCCTCAAAATCAATGACCTCATAATCCACATAAGGCATGTTCGGCAGCTCGACCGCTGAAAAGGCTGCGGCTTTGTAAGGATGAAACGACGTTTCATAAATATCCTCAAGAATCGTTGCCGTCTCGGGATGGCGTAGAGCAAGCTGCTGCGGGTATTCGACAAAAATAATGCGATGCTCGACGTTCGCAGCCCCTTCGTCCATGCCGATAAAGAAATACAGCATGCCAGCTTCAGGCAGCCAGCCCTGTCTGCATGCAGGCGCTATATCTGCCATATTCAGCTGGGCGAGCGGCGTCATCAGCTTGCCAGACGATTCCGTCGGCCATTTCATCGCTTGCGGAAGGTCTGGATAGCCGCCGACGCGCGAGTTGCCGACCTTTTCATATAAATCAGGCTCTATTGCAGACAGCTTCACTGTGCTGCGGGCTTGCGGGAGCAATTTTTCGGCAGCGGGAGACAGTTGATGCTCATTCAGCAATTGTTCCAACGCTTGTGACAGATGTTCGTTAAGGTGATTGGACATAAGCATAAATCCTCCATTCTGGGATTGAGTAAGTCGTCATAAACCAAGTCGTATTGAACCATTACCCCGCTGCGAGGAAAGCTTACCACATTGGACTGGCGAGAAAGATAGAGTTTGCCGATAAAAGGGTATATTTCCCTATGTGATGTTCTACCTAAATCAAAGTACGATAGAAATAAGGGGCTGATAGACAGATGGAAGAATTGAAAAGCTGGAGTAAAGCATGGAATGTCGAGACGTTAACGGATACGATTGGTCAAGTGACCCTATTGAATCATCCGGGCGGCATCTCTCCAAAAGGAGCCATTGCTGCTCCGAGGGGCGGTACAGTGATTGCGGCTTATGCCTATCATGACAATCAAAGCGGTCTTTACGATGTCGTCTATATCCATCTGGATGAGAGCGGCAGTCTTATTGATACGCAGCATGAGCAGGAGGGCGTTTTGCCTGAGCTGTTCCATAGCCCGGATGGCGCGGTTTGGGTATCGCTTGGCACTTCACATGGCAAGGAGCTTGATATAGCGCTGCCGCTGTACGGACGCAGCGACCATGCCGCTCCTAAAGGGAGCCGTCCTTTTCCAGGGAAATATGCCGCTTCGGCAGAGAAATCAGCCTGGTTCCACGATGAGGATTGGTTCAGCGATAAAAAGCCGGACCGCCTGCTGCGGCTGGAATTTGCGGATGGCCGCATCCAGTCAAGCAAGGTTATCAAGCTGCCGATGCCCAAAAACAATAAAATCTCCCTTGATCCGGAGGGCAGGCTTCATCTGCTTGCTGTTCTTCATCAGGAGGAAGAACTGCTGCACCGTCCGCTAGACAGCCAAGGTAACGTTATGGAAGAACGCCGCTTGAGCGGGTTCGATGCGGATTTGCTTGAGGTGCTGGAGCTCGGAAGCGAACGGGATATACGGGTTATTTTCACGCTCGGAAATGCTCTGAATCTCGGTGTTGTTGCGCCGGACGGGCGGCGGGAGACGCATGCACTGCATGAGCTGCCAAGCCCGTTTTACAGCGTCTGGGAGCCTGTGCGCCTTGCGGACGGGACGGATATCATCCGCTTTACTTTTGAAGAGGGTAATGGATGGGCAATTGTGCAAAATACGGAGCTGCGCGCGATTTTTACACATAGCGGAGAACGCGGCTACACGAATCAGCTGACAGGCGAGCTGCTGCCTATTCCAGCCAGCGAATCGCTCGTATTAAACGATATTTGCCGCGTCAGCGATCAGGCATACCGGGTCATTATTTATCCGATGATGAATGGTGCTGCCAAAGCCCAGCAATTGTTTATCGCGCAATTGGAGCTGTAGGAGCTGGGGCAAGGGAGAGGGCAAGTGAGTGGGAAGGGAAAGGGCAAGAAGCACAGTAGTAGATCGCTGAAATGGACAAGCGGAAGGATGGAGAAGCGATGAGCATCATCACATATATGGAGGAAATCAAGGAGCTGCTCAAGGAGGAGCTGCCGGAACTGGCGGCATCGTTGAACGGGCCTGCAACGGAAGCGGAAATTGCCCAAGTGGAGTCGCAGCTGGGCCTTTCTTTTCCGGACGACCTGCGGAGCTTGTATTTGCTGCATAACGGCGAGCAGAGTGAGGGGCCGGGCCTGTTCATGGGGCTAAGGTTTCTGTCCTTGGAGGAGCTTGCGTCAGAGTGGCAGGTGTGGGCGGATTTGGAGGCGGACTTTGGCGAGGAAAGCGGCCATTATTCCGTTCCCCTTGGCTGGATAGAGGAACGATACATAAATCGCGGCTGGCTGCCGATCAGCGAGGATGGCGGAGGCAATCATCTCGGTGTAGATATGGCGCCTGCGCCGAGCGGCGTAACGGGCCAGATCATTAATTTTGGCCGGGATGAGGAGACGAAATATGTCATTGCTTTAACGCTCGGCGAGCTGCTGAAATTTGTTCGCGATACGGTCAAGGAAGGGCAGTTCAGCATCAATCGGGATGAGGAGTGGGTATTCTGGAACTATGGTCGGGAAGGGGATGGACATTTCCATGACGCCGTGCGTGCTTTGCCGCTGCCACTAGGGCGTTCAGCTCTAGAAGCTGGCCATGGTGGACTTGAAGAGGTTAGAGCAGTGGGAGCCAATTTGGCAGAGCAGCTGGAGCAATCGCTTAGTGCCGACTGGCTGGCGCGCATTAGGGAAAAGTCCGGCTCGGTCGCTGCTTTTTTGAAGGCGAAGCAGCTTTATTTTATTAAGGAGGGGCTGACTGACGCGGAACCCTTCGCTTATTGCAGTGAAGTGCGGGAGCTGGTGCTAAGCGCCAATGAAATTAGCGATGCTGCACCGCTCAGCGGCTGTACGCAGCTTAAGGTGCTGTACATTGGCGGCAATCCGATTATGGATGTGAGCGCGCTGTCGGAGCTTGCTTATTTGCAGGAGCTGTATTTGACGGGAACTGGTGTTGTGGATATTGCCCCACTGGCTAAGCTGCCAAAGCTTAAAAAGCTGGCGGCTGAAAATGTGCCGATTGTCGATTTTTCACCCCTTGCCCAGTCCAAAAGCTTGCGCCGTCTCGCCGTCTCAAACATCAACGGGGAGCAACTGCGCGCGATCTGTGAATTGGAGCAGCTGCAGGAGCTTTCGATACAAGGCTTCGCGGATGAAGCGGCCAAGCAGCAAATCGGTCTGCTCAGCAAGCTGAAAAAGCTGAAGTCGCTAGAGCTGAAGCAGCTGGAGCTTGGTGATCTCACATTCGCAGCCGCGCTTTCCAAGCTGGAAAGCTTGCAGCTGGAGCATACATCGGTTGCAGATATGTCGGCTGTAGCCGAGTGTAGCAGCTTGAAGGAACTTGAGTTGAACGGCTGCGAGCAGCTTGGCCAATTGGAAGCGGTGGCGAAATCGGCCTCGCTGCAGCAATTCGCTGGCAGCTTTGCACAATTTAATGTGCTGAAGGATCTTTTTGCGCAAAAGGTAGATATGAGCAAAATGATCGGCAGCATGACGGACGAAGAAGAGGAAATTTGGCTGGCATATAATAGGGCATAGAGTACCACAACGGGCACAAGGCTGCCCTACCGCGGACAAGGATAATGGAGATAGTGGACTTAAGCATAATGTAATCATAGAACGCGGTTGCAGCCAGGTGAGATTTTTGGCGGCAGCCGCTGTTTAATTCTGGGGATAAAACGGCTTGATTAAGGTATCATCCCATACTTGCACTTCTATATATCTTTCCGGGCCTTTGTCTCCATGGGCATTCCACGCTTGGGGCAGACCGTAGCTTGTTATAATATCGGCAATCTCACTGATCGTATACACTTGACCGCGATAGGGCTTCCCGTCGTTGTATCGCATTGCAGGAAATAAATCGCCATAAGTAAAGCTAAGAATGTCAGGTTCAAAGTCATATATGGAAAATGGGATAGCTTTGCCTTGTGGATACCAATCCAGCAGCCAAGGGCACTCTCCAAGAGTCATATAGTGAGGATATTTTTGCAAAGGCTTGCCTCCCTTAACAATGAATAAATCTCTTGCCCTCTCTTCAAGCATACGCCGAATGTCTAGATAATCCTTGGAGCGACTACTTGCAAATCCTCTTTTCTGAGATCGAATTTGTTGAAGAACCTTTTCGGCCTCCTGCGGTTCTAGAGCGGATAGATTGCGAAATGGGCCTGTAGATTCATCGTAATAATGATACAGCTTCATTTTCATCGTCATCATGCTTCACCTCGCCTATTTCTAATTTAATTAGCTGGCTTTAGCATTAATATATCAAATTTATGGAAGGAAATCGTTCAAGGAAATGCAAAAAAAAAGAAGTTGGTCAGCTACTCTTGTTGCTCTTTGTCTAGCGTGTATTCAAGGCAAATCTCGTCTGACTGATTCAAGGTTGGGGAACCGCCGCATTCGATTGTTGCAGAGACCATGGTCGCAGAGCCTTCTGTTACTGAGATCGTTGTTACTGAACCCGCTATTACTGAGATCACTGTTACTGAGACCGTTGTTACTGAGCCCGCTATTACTGAGATCACTGTTACTGAGACCGTTGTTACTGAGCCCGCTATTACTGAGCCCACTGTTACTAAGACCGTATTACTAAGACCAGTGTTACTAAGTCCATTGTTACTGGGAGCGCTGTTGCCGAGACGTCGCAGTCTGGAACGTTCCCTCCTTCTTTTGGCGGACTGAGTTTCCGCTATTTTGGCTTTTAATCTGATTTCAGACCGTACGCGGACAGGAGATCCGTTATTGCTCTCATTATCCTGTCAAAATAGCTATTTGCAGCGCATTAGCGTCTCCTGAGTCCGCAACCTATGCCTGAATCCGTGTCTCTGTTAAAATAGCGGCTTCTGAGTCCGCGACATATGCCATAATCTGTGAATTTGTTGAAATGGTGGCCCCTGAGTCCGCCGCCTATGCCATAATCTGTGATTCAGTTGAAATAGGCGCTATAGGCGCTGCTGCGTCCACCAAGTCTTTTTTATGCAGGGAGCAAACCGCTGAACCGAGGAGCATGAGGCTGACCTTCGTACGTATGTTCACATTCATGATGGATATCATTCGCAGTAGTAGCGGGAATACGTTTGACGCTGGCTTCAAGCAAAATCCGCTCTGGATCTAATCTGCATCTAATCCGGATCTAATGCAGATCTAATGCAGATCCGCTCTGAATCGGCTCTTGCTTGTTTAAGTTTGCATACAAGCCCTAATATGCAATACCAATTCTCTTTCTAAAAGTCTCTTGACAGTCATTTACTCTAATGTTAGAGTAATTATATTCTAATATTAGATTAAATAATTTAAGAATAAAAAAACGACTAGTGGGGGAATTAAAATGAGTATTGTATCTATTGTGATTCAAGTTTTGTTGGGTCTGGGTTTTCTTATGTTTGGTTTTATGAAGCTGGGCTCGAAGCAAATGGTCGATGAGTTCAAGCGTTACGGCTTGCCTTCCGGCGTTCGGCTGTTCACAGGCGTGGCTGAAATTGCGGCGGCGGCTCTTGTTGTGGCGGGTATTTGGTACAGCGGTCTGGCTGCTTGGGGCAGCTTGCTTATCGTAGTTATTATGGCGGGTGCCATTGCTACTCACCTTAAAGTTAAAGACCCTGGGTCGAAAATGGGCATGCCGCTCGTATTGCTGGTGCTTGGCCTGATCGTATTGCTGCTCAACTGGAGCGCATTGGCGGGCTAATAAGGCAACGAACGTAACCGATTCGTTAAAGCTATAATATTTTCATCCTCAATCAAAGGAGATGCATTCAAATGAAAATACGGATTGTAAGTCCAGATGAGCAGGGCATAGGCGAATTTGACGGGGGCAAAATAAAAGAGCAGAAGCCAATCGGCTTTTCTGGCGAAGGCTCTATTTTCAACCGGCTCGGCCCTTTGTTTTATTGGGCATGGGGACATATCGAGGAAGCAGGCCAAATTGGCGAGCATCCGCATAAGGGCTTTGAAATTTTAACCTATGTGCTGGGAGGCAAGAGCTCCCATCGGGATTCTCTCGGTACGCACAGTGACGTGGGCGAAGGCGGCGTTCAAGTGATGCAGACTGGCTCCGGGATGTGGCATGCAGAAGGCTCGGACGGCCCGGCAGAGCTGTTCCAAATTTGGCTGGAGCCGCATTTAAGCAAGGCGGTGAAACGGGAGCCGATATATAATAAATATACGCATGAGCAATTTCCGCGAACCTCCGAGAATGGAGTGTCGGTGAAAACGATTTTGGGCGGGCAATCGCCCATTAAGCTCGTAGCCGATGCAGCTATGGTCGATGTAGAATTGGAAGCCGGGGCGCAGCATACGTACAGCTATTTGTTAGGACGCAGCCGCATTGCGGGCGTATTGGTCATCAGAGGCGGAGGCACGATTGCAAGCGAGCAGGAGATTTCATTTGCAAATAAAGATTTTATAGTGGTACAGTCAGAGGATGGCGGAGAAATACGCATAAGCAATCCAGGACAGGAACGGCTGCGTTTCAGCATCATTGACGTTCCGGAAGAGGTAGATTACCCGCTGTACAACAAACCGTGGTAACGGGTTTATTTTAGACGGGAAAGGAGGTTGGGTATAGATGTATCAAGCAGATGAGCGCACCGGGCTGGACTTGCGGCTTTTTCGTGTATGGAGCAAAGCTTCTATGGCCGTATTCGGAAATGTCAAAAAAGACATCGCAAGCCACGGCATTGAGCCGGAGCAATTCATTATTCTTGAGCTATTATACAGCAAGGGGCCACAGCCAATTACGAAAATTGGCGAAACCTTCTCCATTCCAACCGGAAGCATTACTTATGTCGTAGACAAGCTGGAGAAAAAAGGATACGTCAAGCGGCATCCTAGCCCGACCGATCGCAGAGCTTCCAATGCCGCGCTTACCGAATCGGGCACGCAGCTGTTTAATGAAATTTTTCCTAAGCATGCGGAAATGATTTCACGCAGCATGTCATTCATTGATGACTCGGAGAAAGAGCTGCTGATCCAGCTGCTCAAAAAAATCGGGCTTGGCGCAGAACAGCTAAGCTGATGCTTGTATAACGGCAGAGCTAATTCCGTCTAGTACCGAAAAAGGCCAATAGCCCCGCTAAATCATGAAGGCAAGCTTCGTGATCTAGCGGGGCTATTTTTCATAGGCATATTAAGCGGGGCTTAGTTCAAGCTCATCATTATCGTTGCTGTTAAACACATCGCGATCCAGCTCGCCTTCGGCTTGAGCGACGAGCACGGAAGTGACCGTCGTTCCCGTTGCATTGACAGCTGTGCGGCCCATATCAATAAGCGATTCGACAGCGACGACAAGTGCCAGTCCTTCCAGCGGCAGGCCAACGGCAGTGAGCACGACAGTTGTCGAGATGGAGGCAGGGCCCGGAACGCCAGCAACACCGATCGACGAAATGACGCTGACGAGCACGATCAGAATATACTCGGTAACGCCGAGCGGAATGCTGTAAATATGCGATACGAATACGGCAACTACGGCAGGCCATACGCCGCCGCAGCCGTTGAAATTCATCGTGGCGCCAAGCGGAGCGACGAAGCTGGCAACTTTAGGCGATACGCCGAGGCGCTTCGTAATGACCTCCAAATTGATTGGCAAAGTTGCGTAGCTGCTGCGTGTCGTAAACGCGACTGCAATGGTCGGATACGCCTTCTTGAAAAACCGCAGCGGATTCAGCTTGGCAACGAAGGAGATGAGTCCACCAAATACGAGCACGAAATGCAAAATGAGGGCAATGTAGGTGACGATAATAAGCATGCCGAGCGGTTTTAAGGTTTCAAGGCCATATTTGGCGGCCATCACGGCAATTAGCGCATAAACGCCGTATGGCGTGAAGCGAAGCACGAATTTGACGACCTGATGCAGCACCTCGGTGAGCGAGGCGAACAGCGCTTTGACAGGCTGGACGGCATCGGGCTTCTTCGCGCCAACCTTGACGATGGCAATGGCGATGAAGATGGCGAAGATCAGCACCGGAAGCACCTTGCCGGTTGCCGCTTCATTAATCGGATTGGAAGGCACCTGGTCCAAAATAACCTGGAAGAAGCTCGGCACCTCCCTAGCCTCAAAGCCTTCCGGCGAAGTCGCTTCAAAAGTGCCTGCCGGGTTCAGCGCTACGGCAACGAGCAGGCCGATAATAGCGGCAACGCCTGTGGTGGCGAGAAACCAAGACACGGTCTTGATGCCGATCTTTTTCAGGAAAGCGATATTGGTGATGGAAATAATGCTGTTTACGACGAGCACGAAGACGAGCGGAATAACGATCATGCGAATTAAGCTGATATAGATGGAGCCGATTGTGCCAACCCCTTCAAATTGCAGCTCGAATTTATTGAAAATAATGCCGGCGACAAGTCCAAGGCCAAGTGCCAGCAGCACCCTCGTGCCGAAGCCTACGCGTTTCTTCGCGAGATAATAAAGCGCGGCGAGAATGACTGCCGATACGAGCAGCGATATCCAGTTGTTCTGAAAAGCGGCTACTAAATTGTTTTCCATCTTCAACATCCTTTCAGCTATGACGAGTAAGAATGTTATATAATTCCTACCTGTTTACTTAGTATTATAGTACGAAATGTAATATAGCACTCGTCTTTCGCTTCTGTCAATTATAAATTTGGCAAAAAAGAGGGAAACCGCTTACTTGCGGCTCCCCTCATCAAATTCTTATTATGCTTAGATTTCTACGCGAAACGGAAGCTTTGCCGCCAGAGGATGGCGATCGCCGTTTACGCTTGAAATATAGGAAAGGATATGATTTTTCCATCCTATCTCTATATTTCTACGCGAAACGGAAGCTTTGCCGCCAGAGGAGGCGACTGCCGTTTACGCTTGAAATATAGGAAAGGATATGATTTTTCCATCCTATCTCTATATTTCTACGCGAAACGGAAGCTTTGCCGCCAGAGGACGGCAAAGCCGTTTACGCTTGGTCTGCTGGCGTTGCTTTTTTATAGGCCGCAGGCGTTTGTCCGGTTACTTTTTTGAACATGCGGTGAAAATGGGGCAGGCTCTCGAAGCCGCAGGCGTCGGCAATGAGCCGAATGTTCTCGTCGCTTGCCAGCAGCAGCTCCTTGGCGCGAATAATGCGCTTCGCCGTCACATAGTCGGTGACATTCATTCCGGTGAGCTGCTTAAATACGCGGGAAAAATGGGCTGGCGTGACCGCCGCCATTTGCGCCAATACGGACAAGCCGAGCGGGACATCGGGATGCTCATCAATATAGTGGAGAATGTTCCGCATCCACAACGGACCAATCAGCGGGCCATCCGCCTTGGCATATTCGCGGCTGCTCGCAATAATCCGGCGGTTCATCAGCAGCAAAATATGCTCCAGCTGCAGCAATATCGCCTGCCGATAGCCGGGCTGCTGCTCGCGCTGCTCCAGCTCAAGCTCATCAATGAGCTGCACCAGCTTAAGCTGCTCCTGCGTTGTCGGCTCAAATTTGTAGCGTTTATGCTTTTTGGCATGGTCGAAGCAGCGCAAATACGAGAAGGTATCTCCGAACGACGCCGTCTGGACGAATAAGGTGCTGAAAAAAATCGCCGTCGACGTCACCGGCTCCTCCTTGTCGGGAAACGAGCGATGTATCGTATTGCCCGGAATAATGAATAAATCGCCAGGCTTCATATCGTAAAAGGTTTGGTCAATAAAAAAAGTGCCTTTGCCCTCATAAATATAGACAAGCTCATACCAGTCATGCAGATGATCGGGCAGCTCCGTCTGCCAATGCTTGCGGTCACGGTAGACGAAATCGAAAGGAAATGAGCTGCCAACCTCGAACGGCTTGCGAAACGGCTTCATAAGCGAACGACTCCTCCTTGCGCCAGCATGGGCTAAGCGCGCAATGTTTCTATAGTCCAGCATAGCAAAAATCAAAATACAGTACAAATATGCAGGAATACGTTATTTTTAATATCATTATTGGCATTTATAATGAGATCAAAGGGATAGATAGCAGCGGGCGCAGGTTTCTGATTTAGAGCAGCTGCTGCTATGAAAACGTTAACAATTTTATGTTCATTTTAAAATATAGGAAAGTATATGATTTTGCTATCCTTTCTCTATATTTCTCGGACTGAAATGCGCTGCGCCGCCAAAGGACGGCGAAAGCCGTTTCACCTTGTGTGAAAATATCGTTTTATAGGGGGCAGCAACGATGAGGATTGATGCGCATCAGCATTATTGGGCAATTGAGCGGGGCGATTACGGCTGGATTACACCAGAGGTACCCGTGCTTTACCGCGATTTTGGACCTGAGCATTTGCAGGCAAGCCTGAATCGGCATGGCATTAGCCATACGATCGCAGTGCAAGCCGCTCCAACGCTGGCTGAGACCGATTATTTACTCGCGCTGAGCGATCGCACGGAGTCGATTGCGGGAGTTGTCGGTTATCTCGACCTGTTCGATCCCGAGCATCTAAGCCATTTCGAACAATTTGAACGTCATCAGCGGTTCGTGGGGTTCCGCGTGATGATTCAAGAGCTGCAGGATGCGGGTGTGATTTTGCAGCAGACGTTCGTTGAGGCGCTGAAGGAGTATGAGCAGCGGGATACGCCTATTGACCTGCTCCTCACCTCGCATCAGCTTGATTCGCTCGTTCAGCTTATGAAGCAGGTGCCGAATTTGCGCGGTGTTATCGATCATTTGGCGAAGCCGCGTATTGCGGCGGGCGAGCTTGATCCTTGGCGCAGCCAGCTTACAGAGCTGGCGCGTTATCCAAAGCTGTATTGCAAGCTGTCAGGAATGGTCACAGAGGCAAGCCACGACAGCTGGCGGCCGGAGCATTTTATCGCGTATATTCGCCATGTGCTGGAGGTTTTTGGCCCGGACCGGGTCATGTTCGGCAGTGATTGGCCGGTGTGCCTGCTGGCGGCGGGCTATGATGAAGTTGTGGATGTGCTGGAGCAGGCGCTGCCAGCCTCTTGGGGAGATGCGGAGCGAAGCAAGCTGTTCGGACTAAATGCAAAGGAGTTTTATAAACTATGAGCCAGTTAAATAAGACGCTTCTGGGACAGGAAGACCGCGAACGGTACGAGGCGGTTCAAGCAGGGAAAATAACGGTGCTGCAAATCGGCGAAGGCAACTTTTTGCGCGGCTTTGCCGATTGGATGCTGCAGGAATGCCATAAGCAGGGGCTGTTCGGCGGTGGAGTCGCGGTGACGCAGCCGCGTCCAGGCGGCAAGCCGAAAATTGACGCTTTGGCCAAGCAGGATGGCCTTTATACGCTGGTCATTCGCGGATTGGAAAATGGCGCGGCTGTTGAGCGCAAGGAAGTCGTCACCGTATTTGCGAAAGCATTTGATCCGTATTCGGAGTGGGAAGCGCTGGTGCAGCTTGCGGAAAGCAAGGATTTGCGTTTCGTCGTTTCCAACACGACAGAAGCTGGACTTGCCTACAGGCCGGAGCCGCTGCAGGAAGGCCAGCCGATTCAGTCTTACCCGGGCAAGCTTGCTTATTTGCTGTATCGCCGTTTTCTCGCATTCGAAGGCGCTGCGGGCAGCGGCTTGATCTGCCTGCCTTGCGAGCTGCTGGAACGCAATGGCGACGAGCTGAAAGCTTGCGTCCTGCGCTATAGCGAGGATTGGGGCTTTCCGCAGGCGTTCAAGGAATGGGTGGAGCAGGACAATCGCTTCTTGAACTCGCTTGTAGACCGGATCGTGACGGGCTACCCTGATGAGCAGCAGGCTCAGCAATGGTTTGCAGAATGGGGCTATGAGGACCCGATGCTGACGACAGCGGAGCCGTACCATTTTTGGGCGATTGAAGCGGAGCCGGAGCTGGATGAGCAGCTGCCGCTGCGCCGGGCAGGGCTGAACGTGCATTTTGTAGAGGATTTGAAGCCGTTTCAGCTGCGGAAGGTGCGGATACTGAATGGCGCCCACACGCTGATGACGCCGCTTGCGCTCGTCCATGGGCTGGAGCAGGTGCGCGAGGTGATGGAGCATGTGGAGTTTGGCCCCTACGTTCGTGATGCAGTCGAACAAGAGATCATTCCTGCGCTGCCGCTGCCCGAGGGCGAGCTTAAAGATTATGCAGCTGCGGTGTATGAGCGGTTTCTCAATCCGTTCATTCGCCACCGGCTCGCCGATATTGCAATGAACAGCATCAGCAAGTTCAAGGTCAGGCTGCTGCCATCGCTGCTGGATTATGCAGATCGCGGCCAGCCAGTGCCTGTACGGCTGGTGCGCGCTTTTGCCGGATTGCTGCGCTACTATAAAGTAGAGAGCGATGGAGCAGGCTCATATACAGGTACGGATTTGCTCGGCACCGTCTACACGGTACGCGACGATGCCGGAGCATTAGCGGCGCTCGCAGCGGCGTGGGCTTTGGAAGACGCTGGTCAAGGCTCAGCAGCAGCGGCGGGCTCGGCACAAGCGCAAGCAGAGCGGCTGCTGGCGCTAAGCGAGCTATGGGGACGCGACTTGCAGGCAGTGCCAGGCTTGGTGGAAGCGGTAGCTTCACAATTAGAGGAACTGGAGCGTGGTGCACATGAATAACTGGGTTCGGCTTAATGAGAAGGATCAGGTCATTATTGCGCTTACGCCGCTTTCCCAAGGGGATAAGCTGACACTTGAAAATGGCAGGGAGCTGGAACTGCTCGAAGACGTGCCGAAAGGGCATAAAATCGCCTCTACTCCAATTCCACAGGACGCGCATGTACTCAAGTTTGGCTATTCCATCGGCATCGCCAAGTCGGATATTTCAGCAGGCAGCTGGGTGCATACGCATAACATTGGAACAGGGCTGAAAGGATTTTTGGAATATTCGTATGATCCGGCAAAGGGCCGCGAGGAATCGGCAGCGCCAGCTGCGAGCTCGGCGAATCGTGCGAACCAGACGTTTAAAGGCTATGTGCGGGATGGCGGTGAGGTCGGCATTCGCAATGAGATTTGGATTATTAATACGGTCGGCTGTATTAACAAAACCTGTGAAATCGTAGCGCGGCGCGCTGATGCGATGTATGCGGGCCGCGTCGATGGCGTTTATCATTTTGCCCATCCGTTTGGCTGCTCGCAGCTTGGCGATGATCTACAGCATACACAGAAGCTGCTTGCTTCGCTTGTGAATCATCCGAATGCGGCAGGCGTGCTCGTTATGGGACTCGGCTGTGAAAATAACCAGATCGACCTGTTTAAGCAGGCGATTGGCGACTACAATCCGGAGCGCGTCAAGTTTATTAAGTCGCAGGAGGTTGAAGACGAGCTGGAGGCTGCGCTTGAGGAAATCGACGCTCTCGTCGAATTCGCAGAACGCTTCAAGCGGGAGCCGGTACCGGTTGCGAAGCTCAAGCTGGGACTTAAATGCGGCGGCTCGGACGGCTTGTCCGGCATTACCGCCAATCCGCTTGTCGGAACAGTTTCGGATCGCCTAATTGAGGCGGGCGGCACAGCGATTTTGACCGAGGTGCCGGAAATGTTCGGTGCGGAAACGATATTGATGAATCGCGCAGACAATGAGCAGGTTTTTGGGAAAATCGTGCATTTGATTAACGACTTTAAGCAATATTTTATCCGTCATGATCAGGAAATTTATGAAAACCCTTCGCCGGGCAACAAGGCTGGCGGCATCAGTACGCTGGAGGAGAAGTCGCTTGGCTGTACGCAAAAGGGCGGTCACGCGCTGGTCAAGGACGTTGTGCCTTACGGAGAGCGGATTTCGCATACAGGCTTGAATTTGCTTGAAGCGCCGGGCAATGACCTCGTATCGGTAACGGCTTTGTCTGCGGGCGGCGCGCATATCGTGCTGTTTACGACAGGTCGGGGAACGCCGTTTGGCGGCCCGGTTCCGACAGTGAAGATCGCGACGAACAGTGAGCTGGCGGGACGCAAAAAGAACTGGATCGATTTCAACGCAGGACAGCTGCTCGAAGGCAAGACGATGAATGAGCTGACCGATGAGCTGTGGGATCAGCTGCTGGCGCTCGCTTCAGGCGAAGCGAAGACAAATAATGAACGCAACGGCTTTAAGGAAATTGCGATTTTCAAAGACGGCGTTATTTTGTAATCGGAGGGAAAACGATGAAATATCGCAAATTAGGCAAAACCGGACTGGATGTATCAGTACTCAGCTTCGGCGCATCTTCCCTCGGTTCAGTATTCCGGGAGACGAATGAGGAAGAAGCGATTCGTACCGTTCACAGCGCTTTGGATGCGGGCATCAACTATATCGACGTTTCGCCGTATTACGGACTAACGAAGGCGGAGACGGTGCTCGGCAAGGCGATTAAGGAGCTGCCCCGAGACAAGTTTCTGCTCTCAACTAAAGCAGGCCGATACGGCGTGGACAGCTTCGATTTTTCCGAAAGCCGGATTATTAGCTCTCTTGAAGAAAGCTTGCAGCGGCTCAATACGGACTACGTTGATTTTATGTTCCTTCACGATATTGAGTTTGTTACGCCTGAGCATGCAGCACAGGGCATTCCAGCGCTGCAAAAGCTCAAGGAGCAGGGTAAAATCCGCCATTATGGCATTTCCGGCTTGCCGCTGCAGCTATTCGAGAAATGGCTGCCGCATACGGAAGTCGATGTCATTTTATCCTATTGCCATTATTCATTAAATGATACGTCGCTGCTCGGCCTGCTGCCGCTCATTGAGCAGCACAATGTCGGCTTGGTCAGCGCGTCACCGTTGTCGATGGGTTTGCTTGGCACGAGAGGCACGCCTGATTGGCATCCAGCGAGCGCCGAGTTGAAGGCCGCCTGTCTGCGTGCTGCCGAGCATTGTGCAGCGCAAGGAATCGATATTGCGAAGCTGGCGATGCAGTTTGCAGTAGCGAATGAGCAAATTCCGACGACGCTGGTCAGTACAGCGAATCCAGAAAATATCCGCCGCAACGCGGCATGGATAGATGAGCCTATGGACGAGCGGCTGCTTAAGGAAGTGCTTGAATTGCTGGCGCCCGTTGCCAATGAAAGCTGGCTCAGCGGCTTGCCGGAATATAATGAGAAGATCGGCATCGGCGGGCAAAGGAGCACGACATCATGAAAGCCATTGTATGCGAGCAGCCAGACAGCCTCAAGCTGACGGAGCAGGAGCAGCCTGCTTTTGGCGGCGGCAGCGGCAGCGGTGAAGGTCCATTCGCAGCTGGCCCGGAGGATGCTATTATTCGCATTCGCCGCATCGGCATTTGCGGGACAGATATGCATGCCTACAAAGGCAATCAGCCTTTCTTTCAATACCCTCGTGTTCTCGGACATGAGCTGGCGGCTATTGTAGAAGAGGTTGGCGAAAATGTAGCCGGGCTTGTGCCAGGCGATCAAGTCAGTGTCATTCCATATATGCACTGCGGTACTTGCATCGCATGCAGACGCGGCAAAACAAATTGCTGCACCGCCATGCAGGTGCTGGGCGTTCATAGGGATGGCGGCATGCGCGAGCTTATTGCGGTTCCCGCCACCCATCTGATTAAGACGGATGGCTTGACGCTGGACGCGACGGCGATGCTGGAGCCGCTTAGCATCGGCGCCCATGCTGTGCGCCGTGCGGAGCTGGAAGCGGGCGAGACCGTGCTCGTCATCGGAGCAGGGCCGATCGGGCTTGGCGTCATGGCGTTTGCCAAGCACCGGGGAGCGCGTGTTATTGCGATGGATATTAATGAGGAGCGGCTTGCTTTTTGCAAGGATTGGGCTGGTGTTGATGAAACGGTTCATGCCTTGCAGCAGCCGAAAGAGCGGATCGCTGAGCTGACAGCGGGAGAATTTCCAACCGTCGTATTTGACGCAACGGGCAATGCCCGTTCGATGACGGATGCCTTCGCCCTGACAGCGCATGGCGGCAAGCTGGTCTATGTTGGACTCGTGAAGGCGGATATTGCCTTTCATGATCCCGAGTTTCACAAACGCGAGCTGACGCTAATGGGAAGCCGCAATGCAACGCGTGAGGATTTCGATATCGTCATTGAAGCGGTATCCAGCGGCAGCGTTAACGTAGACCGATTAATTACGCATCGCTCGTCCTTTGAAGGCATGCTTGATGTATTCGACGAGTGGCTGAAGCCGGAGTCGAAGGTCATTAAAGCGGTAGTCGAACTATAACCTGATTGTTGCTATTGCTCATCATGTACGACTTATGCTAAAGTAAGTTTAGCTTTTCTGATCCTGTGTGAGCTAAGCTTACGTAGATGGCATCGGCTGTGCAGGAATGATAATGAAGGGAGAGCTGCGGCTCTTCTTTTTTTATATAGAGACAGGCTTTTATCTATGGGATAAAGGGTTGTCTGGCAATAGCAGAGGGGGAAATGAAGGATGAGTATTGTAAATGATTTATTGTCATATAATGAGAAATTTGTTGAGGAAAAACGTTATGAACAGTTTCTGACCGACAAGTTCCCAGCGAAAAAGCTGGCGATTTTGACGTGTATGGATACTCGTCTTGTTGAGCTGCTGCCGCAAGCGCTGAATTTGCGCAATGGCGACGCCAAAATCATTAAAAACGCCGGCGCGATTTTGACTCAGCCGTTTGGTAGTGCGATGCGCAGTATTTTGGTCGCTGTCTATGAGCTGGGTGTAGAAGAAGTGCTCGTTATTGGGCATCACGGCTGTGGCATGAACAATTTGGATACGCAGGGCATGGTCAATAAATTCAAGGAAAACGGCATTTCCGAAGTCGTTATCGAGACGCTTGAGAGCTCCGGCATTAAGATGGACCGTTTCTTGAAGGGGTTCGATAAGGTAGAGGAAGGCGTCATGGACAGCATCGGCATTATTCGCAACCATCCGCTGATGCCTGCGCATATTCCTGTGCACGGCTTCGTTATTGATCCGGAGACAGGACGCCTTGATCTGGTGGATGAAGGATATAAGAAGGAATAATTTATTCGAAAAAATAGCATGTAAGCAAGCCCCTTTCGCATGAAGCGAGAGGGGCTTGTTCTTGTATGCTTAAGTTATGTGTACGTGGAGTTAAGCTTGACTCGTCTTCGCAGCCGTCGTAATCATCCACGGAATGCCGAATTTGTCTTCCAGCTGTCCGAACAGCGAACCCCAAAATTCCGGACTCAGCTCTTTTTTCACCGTTCCGCCCTCTGACAGCTTACTGAAAGCCTCATGAGCTTCCGCTTCGCCTTCGAATTCCAAGCTTAGATTAATGGCACTTCCATGGGTCAGCTTCTGGTACACAGCATCGCATAACATGAAATGAACACCAGCGGCCTTCATCTCAAGATGAAGGATTCTATCCTTTGCATCCTCTTGCGTATTCGGCAAATCCCCGAATTTCATAATGGAGATGATTTCCCCTCCAAGCGCCTGAATATAAAAATCAGCCTGTGCCTTAGCATCCTCAGAGAAAAAATAAGCAGTGAGCTTCGCCATTGTTCAGCTTCCTTCCCATTATGAAATGTATAGACTTGTACCTTATTTAGTATAGCCTATTTTTCGGAAATATCTTTATTTTTGATTGTTATGAGAATATTTCATTCAAGGAACTCGGAAGCTCCGTCAAGGAATAAGCCGCCTGAGCTGAATTTCCGTAAGGAGGAGCTTATTAGGTTGGTCGGGGCAGACTAATTTACTGAGGATTGGCCCGAGGAGCAGATGGTGCAAATCAAGTTTTTTCGCGGACATGACCTGTGTCCATATGCTAGTATTGTAATAAATCCCTGTTAGTTAGGTGGCGGTAAAGCCTGATGGTGCAGCGGATGTACATTCACTGGATCTTGGGGCAGGAAAGGGTATGATGAAGTGGCAACAATTAAAGATATTGCGCAGCTGGCGAGCGTCTCAATCGCAACGGTATCGCGGGTGTTGAATTATGACCCTTCGCTGTCGGTTGGAGACGATACACGCAAGCGGATTTTTGAAATTGCGCAGGAGCTGAATTATAAAACGCTGCGCGAGCGCAATGGCACAGCAGCGAAAGAAATGACAAGAATCGGCATCGTGAACTGGTATTCCGATCAGGAAGAGATGCTTGATCCTTATTATATGGCGGTGCGGCTCGGCGTGGAGCGGGAATGCTTTCAGCGCCAGATGGAAGTCGTCAAGCTTTTCCGGCAGGAGCGCTCATATTATAGCGAATGGGTCGGCGAATTGGACGGCATGATTGCGATTGGACGTTTTGAGAAGGAAGATCTCGACATGTTCCCAGCTTCTATGGACAAAATCGTATTCGTTGACTCTTCGCCGGATGATCAGCGCTTTGACTCGGTCATTATTGATTTGCGCAAATCGGTGACCGAGTTGCTGGATTATCTTGTCCATTTGGGCCATCAGCGAATCGGATACATTGGCGGGCATAATATCGTTAATAATAAGCGGGTACGCGATGAACGCGAAGTGACGCTGCGGGACTATTTGAAAAACAAAGATATTTTTCATCCCCAATTTATTTTCACCGGTGAAAATTTGTTTTCCGAGGATGGTTATGTGCAGATGTCCCGTGCGATTGAGAGTGGGGAGCTGCCGACAGCCTTTTTTATCGAAAATGATTCCATGGCCGTAGGCGCTTTGCGGGCTCTGCATGAGGCGGGAATTGAGGTGCCGGGCGCAGTGTCGCTCGTCGGCTTTAATGATATTCCGATCTCCGAATTTGTCCAGCCGCCGCTGACGACGGTCAAGGTGCATATGGAATATATGGGCGAGACGGCGGTGGAGCTGCTCGCGGAACGTATGACCACGAAGCGATCAATTCCGAAAAAGGTCGTGATTCCGACGGCTTTGACGATTAGGAGCAGCTGCTCGGACGTATAATAACAGGGTGAAAAAGGCTCATCGCTGCATGAATGGTTTGGCTTCCCTTGCGGTTACCCCTCTTCAGCCTGTTTACGAGCAGGCCCCGTTATGATATAATGTGGGCATAAGTTAATATTCGGTCGGAGAAACGGAGACACCGCAGAAACCTTTTGCATTGCGCTAGATGTTGCGCAGCTTAAGGTGTTTGCGGTTTTTTCGTTTTCTTTTTTTTCAGGATATTGCATAAGGACTAGCTGAAAAGGTGGAATAGACGATGAGCAAACAGACAGGATCGGCAAAACAAGGTGCTTTTAGCGCATTAAATAGGGAACAGCTTTATCGCAGTCTAGGCGAGGAAACCTTCGATTTGCTCGTTATTGGCGGCGGCATTACGGGAGCAGGCATTGCGCTTGATGCCCAGACGCGTGGTATCAAGACAGCGCTTGTGGATATGCAGGATTTTGCGGCAGGGACATCGAGCCGTTCGACGAAGCTTGTTCACGGCGGTCTGCGTTATTTGAAGCAGCTGGAAATCGGCGTCGTAGCGGAAGTTGGCAAAGAGCGTGCGATTGTATATGAGAACGGGCCGCATGTGACGACGCCCGAGTGGATGCTGCTGCCTTTTTATACAGGCGGCACCTTCGGCAAATTCTCGACCTCGCTAGGCCTGCGCGTGTATGATTTTCTGGCAGGCGTTAAACGCGGCGAGCGCCGGAAAATGTTCAGCGTAGACGAGACGATGAGCAGAGAGCCGCTGCTGAAGCGCGAAGGCATGAAGGGTGGCGGCTATTATGTGGAATACCGCACCGATGATGCGCGTCTGACGATTGAAGTGATGAAGAAGGCTGTAGATATGGGCGCTTTGGCGATCCCTTATGTGAAGGTGGAATCGTTCATTTATGAGGATGGCAGAGTTGTTGGCGCTAATGTGCGCGATCTGCTGTCTGGAGCCGAGAGCAAGGTGCGTGCCGTTAAGGTTGTCAATGCGACAGGTCCATGGGTCGATACACTGCGCGAGCAGGATGGCTCGAAGCAGGGCAAAACGGTTCATTTGACTAAAGGGGTGCATTTGGTATTTGACCAATCGCGCTTCCCGCTGCACCAAGCGGTCTATTTCGATACGCCAGACGGACGTATGGTGTTCGCGATTCCGCGTGACGGCAAAACGTATATCGGCACGACCGATACGAACTATAAGGCAGATAAGGCGCATCCGCGCATGACGAAGCAGGATCTGGACTATATTTTGCAGGCAGCGAATTTCATGTTCCCTTCGATCAAGCTGAAAGCCTCCGACGTGGAATCGAGCTGGGCTGGCCTCCGTCCGCTCATTCACCAAGAAGGCAAAGACCCTTCGGAAATTTCGCGTAAGGATGAGGTATTCGTCGCGGGGTCCGGACTGGTCTCGATTGCAGGCGGCAAGCTGACGGGCTATCGCAAAATGGCGGAAAGCGTCGTGAACACGGTAAGCACGCAGCTTACAGCGGAAGGTCGCAGCGGCATTCGCCCAAGCGGCACGAAAAATCTGCCTTTGTCGGGCGGCGACTTCGGCGGTTCCTCCCATTTCCCAGCCTTCGTTGCCAAGAAAACGGAGGAAGGCGTTCGTGCGGGGCTGTCTCGTGCAGAGGCTGAGCGGCTTGCCCGCCATTTTGGCACCAATATGGACCGAGTCATTGGCCTTATCCCGCAATACAAGGACCAGGCAACAGCTAGCGGTCAAGAGCTTCCGCTCAGCCTGCGCATTGAGCTGATGTACGCTCTGGAATATGAGCTGACGACGAAGCCGGCGGATTTCTGGATTCGCCGTACAGGCAATCTGCTGTTTGACCGCGCTCGCGTTCTGCAGTGGAAGGAAGCGGTGCATGCCGAGATGGCCGCGCTGTTCGGCTGGTCGGAAGAGACGAGCGCAGCTTATGCTGCCGAGCTGGAGCAGGAGCTGCATTATGCAGTGACGCCAGTGAAGCAAGAATAGGAACTATCAGAAGTAGCAGTAGCAGTAGCTGTAGTAGTAGCAAAATTGAAGTGAATGAACTTCACAATAACAGCAATATAGCGGTAATATAGCGGCAAAACGGACAACAGCCAGTATGTATGCACAAGCCGCTGCCGCCTACTAAATAAGCTTCCTTTATACACCATTCGTGTATGAAGGGAGCTTATTTTTTGATGCCTTTTTATTGAAATTAAGGTTGTTCTATTAATAAACGAACTTAAAAAGTCGATATATATTTTATTATTATAGTATAAGTATGTAAATTAGTCCTGTTATATATCATTTAGACTGTAACATTATTCCCTGTACTATAACTTTATGGTACAGCTGGAGCTTAGGCAGATTGAAGGAGATGACATAATGGCCTTATTTTCCGTTAGCTATGAAGAATTGCGAATACTTCCTTTTGACATGAGATTGCATCATGTGCTGCTCGTCAAGAAAGTTCATGATCACGCCAAATTGACGTTTACGGGCATCATTCCGGAGGAAAAGGAAGATTATTATGTTCGAATGGCGGATGATCAAACCCCTATCGAGCTTCTTTATACCGAAAAAAGCGGGAAGCAGCATCGGCTGTTTCATGGCATGATCATGAAGCTCCACGTTCGCGTAGAAAACCACGTTTATTGGCTGGAGGCGGAAGCCGTGTCGCATACACATGCGATGGATCTCAAGCCGCAAACCCGCTCCTTTCAAAATCAAGCGATGCTCCTCCCTGATCTCATGCAGCAAATCAGCAGCTATTATCCCAAAGGACAAACGTTCAATACGTTCGATGAAAATAAAAAGCTCGGTGCCTATACGCTGCAATATCAGGAAACCGATTGGCAGTTTTTGAAGCGTCTCGCTTCCCGTTATCATTCGGTGCTTGTTCCAGTCACGACCGAGGACTG
The DNA here is from genome assembly GCF_059383875.1 of Paenibacillus sp. JT22N7. Lineage (NCBI taxonomy): Bacteria > Bacillati > Bacillota > Bacilli > Caryophanales > Paenibacillaceae > Paenibacillus > Paenibacillus sp. JT22N7. Next base: position 65,047 of record NZ_JBXENY010000006.1, on the reverse strand, counting down.
CATTCGCGTGTATATAGGCATTCCAGACAATCGGGACGCTGGCAAGATAGAGGCGACGCACTACCGGATGTACAAGGACTTGGTTGCTTATAAACAAGAAGCGTCAATGGAAAAGTCCGGCCTTAGCGAGCAGGACTATATTTGCTACGAAATCGTGCTGAACAATCGGGTGCTTGAGCTGGGCGATAAAGTGACGTTCAAAGGGCATAAGCTTCATGTATTTGAGGTGCGCACGGAAATGCAGCAGGGGCTGCTCAGCCATCGGTATACGCTTTGCTTGAAGAGCGCGGCTTATCGCCGCAAGCGGCATAATGCCAAGCTGATTGGCGCGTCGATTTCGGGGAAAGTGATGGAGGTTGTGCGCGACGAGGTGAAGGTGCAGCTTGATTACGATCAGAACTGGAGCCTTGCCATTGCCAGCCCATTCCCTTATTCCACGATGTATGCATCGGACGACCAGACGGGCTGGTACTGCATGCCGGAGAAAGGCGACAGCGTGCGGATTTATTTTCCGAATGCGAAGGAGGCCGAAGGGATTGCGCTTAGCTCGGTGCGGAAGAAGGTGCCGGAGGAAGCGATGAGTGCGGCGGTTTCGTCTGGGTCAGGAAGTGGCGGGGCGTCCGGATCGGCTGGATCAACAGGCGGGAAAAGCCAAAATGTAACGACGACGGTCGTACAGCAGGAGCAGCTGCAGCCGGTCATTAATTACGATAAGGATTTGAAGGACGATTTGATGGCGAATCCGAATACGAAGTTTTTGCTGACGCCAACAGGGCAAAAGATCACGTTCGAGGAAGATAAAATCACCATCACGGGCGCGACCGGAGGTGCCACGATTACGCTGACAAGCGCAGGCACGATCATTTTGAACTGTGAAAATAAAATTATGCTGCAAGCGAGCAAGCAGATAGAGATGGTTGGCGAATCGATCATGATGGTGGCGAACCAGATCGAAATGTCCACGAAGGATGGCAACGGAGGAATTACGATTGACCAAGGCCAGGTCGTCATTAAAGGGATTGAAGTGCTGATGAATCAGTAGGGAATGAACACCATAGATAGGAGAACAAGCGATGCACGATATGGAAGTGTGGCAGCATTTTTTAGAAGAGGATGTTATCCCGCAGCGCAATGCGCAAATTCGGGCGTTGCATCATTATTATGTGAAAAATAAAGCGTTGATCGCGGCAGAATTCACCGCGCTGTTTGACCGATTTTGCCAAGCGGTGCTGGCTCGGCAGCAGGAAGGGCTTTTGCAGAAATGTGCCTATATCCACATCTCCTTGCTGCGGACAAGCCTGAACGAAGGGCATCCCGTCTATATGCTGGAAGCGAGCGACAGGGAGACGGATGGCAAGGTGGGGCTGACTCCTTTTCGCTATGAGGCGGGGTGGATTTATGGCTTCGCAGAGGCTTGGGATCAAGGCTGCGAGGAGCGGCGCAAACGGTATATGAACCGGATTGAGCGCCATTCGTTTGAGGTTTGGATGAAGGAGCAGCTGTATCCGTTTCATGTATATATGGTGCATGCGGCGCGGTATGCGATGGATGCGATTCGGGAGCTGGCTTCTTTTCAGGAGATCAAGAAGGATGATTCGTTTGAGGTGCGAGTAGGCGAATACCGGGATCAAGAGATCAGCGAGTCGGTCTATTGCGTGAAGGAGCGGCAGCGGACGTCGATTACGTGCAAGGGCTGGCTGGAAAACAAGCTGGATCAGGACTATATCTATGAGCATATCGCTGGCGTGAACCTCATGCGTGGGGAGTACGAAGGAATCGATGTGAATTATACGAGATTTGAAGAGGTGACGCTGACGGGCAGCACGCTTGCGAACAGCCGGATGCTGGGCACAAGATTCGAGCGGTGTGTGTGCGATCAGGCGGATTTTCAAGATTGCCTCTTATATGATGCCGATTTTCGCCATTGCGACCTGACCTATGCGCGGTTCGATGGCGTCCTCGGCAATCGGGACTATGTGGCAGAAGAGCATGGTCTCGTGTTCGGGATGAACGGCGTGCAGTTCCAAGGGGCAGACCTGACGTATGCGAGTTTTCGGGGTGCGAAAATCGCGGCAGACTTTACGGGAGCCGAGCTGCTCGAGGTGGATTTCACCGGCGCAGATTTAACAGGCAGCCGCATGCTGGAGCGGGATGCGCTGCGGGTAGAGCTGACGGAAGAGCAGCGGCAGATGATTTACTGGGTAAAGGAGCCGGTGCATGAGCATGCGTAGAGAGTGGGCAGGAGAAGGGGAATGGCATTCGCATGAGCTGGAGCGCACGATGGAATATTTCGTGCTGGAGCATGATCGGCGCCTGCCGGCGAATGGGGCGAACCTCGCTTTTCCCGAGCGCATGCTGAGAGGCTACCGCTATGCGGAGCAGCAGGAGATGGTGTACGTCAAGAAGGGAAGCCGGCTAAATCCCGGTTGTATGATTGAAAATCCGCTGCTGCTCGTAGGCGCTGAGCTGCGGGCGGTCGTCAGCCGAATGGTTCCGAATATGGGCTATAAGAGCGTCATCGTCATGGATTTGGAGCAGCAGGGACAGTTTTTTTATGACTGGATGGATGTGCAGGAGGTGCCTTGCTTAGCGCCAGAGCGGACCGTGACGGAAAACGGGCGAGTGAGCAAAATGTGGGTAGATCCATGGGCGCTGCAAGATGCTGCGATTTTCCAGATTCCGTACTACCGCAGCCGTGTGCTGGTGGTGCGTGTAGATATAGCGGAGGGGCTGCTGCGGAAAAGCTTGTACGGGCTGAGTGTGAGACGAATTGAGTTGGTAGGGGGAATCGGTTGAAATGGATCATAGGAAAACCATCTTGAAAAAAGCGACACTTAAGGGCTTGCTGGAGTCTCCATGGCGAAGCGAGGATACGTATGTGACGGCAGGGGCGTATATGCATTGCTCCTACGGTTCGCACGAGGAGGTGCTGAATAAGCCGGAGCCGAATGGCATTTATATTAACGGCAGCCCGATGCTGACTGTGGAGGATTGCAAAGTGTCCCTGTCAACGCCCAATACCATTGAGGGAATCCCCTTTGATCGTATGGGGCAAGAAATTGATGGGAATTTTTATTCCTTTGGCTTTTGCAGAAGTGATCAACATCCAATGAAGCTGGCGGAATCAGCAGGTGCGGGCATACCTTCGGATCCCTCATATATCATTGATACAGATCCAGAGGAGCCTACTTTTAACCTGCCTGTTTACCCCTGTGCGCCCAAGCTGATGGAAGCTCCGGCTCCATCGGGAGCACCATTTAAATCTGCGCCGCCGATGGGGCTGCCAAGCGGATTGCCATCGCTTAGTGCGATGCTGGAGAAGCTGAAAGGGCCGCAATGGACAAACGGCAGCCCAAGTGTATCGATTCAAGGGGCAGCTGCGTTAACGAGCAAATCTTGTTTGTTTTGCCAGTATGGAGGACAAATTCGTTTGCTGACCAATGGGATGGATCCGGCACCTCCGGAGTTTTCCGTGAGATAAGGAGAAGAAGGGAGGTGACAGCATGGAAGTGAACTATGAAGGAGACGGCTACCAGCTGGTATGGCCTTATAAGCTTAAGGCCGTGCGCAGCTTTCGCATCGAGCGGAAGTTCAATGCACATGCGAAATGTACCTTTACAGCGGAAATGACGGAAGAGGAAGCTGAAGCCTGTATAGGCAGAAGCAGCTTCGAGGACAGCCTATTCATGCGGAGACCTGCTGAGCCCAAGGCGGAAAGCTGGTTTGCCGGGGGCATTACGCATGTAGATATTGAAATGGAGGATGGCATTCCGCATGTGAAGGTTGAGGCGCTGTCGCGCACGTATGCGATGGATTTGGAGCCGAAAAATCGGTCCTATCAGAATAAGCATTTGACGTATACGGACGCGATTCTGCAATTGGTCAAGAACTATCCCCGCGGAGATGCGCAAAATATGGCGACGAGCGATCAAGCGACTCTTGGCTCCTTGATGGTCCAGTTCGAGGAGACGGATTGGCAGTTTTTGAAGCGGTTGGCGTCTCGGGTGGGTACGGTCATTTTGCCGGATGTGGTGATGGATACCCCGCGCGTGTATTTTGGCGTACCGGACCTATCTTGGGGGAAGGAGCTGAAGGAGAAGCGCTATACGGTTCTGAAGAATCGGGCCGCCTATGAAGAGCTGAAAGCCCATGCGGAAGGCAGTGATGCGGATCTTATTCACGAAGCAGACTTCGTCAGCTACCGGATAACCAGCGAGCAATTTTGCCAGGTTGGGGACGATGTCGTATTCAAAAAGCAAATGTGGGTCGTAGCGGAGTCGGTCATCAGCTATGCCTCGGGGCTGCTGACCTATGAATATGTGCTGGTTCGGCGCCAGACGCTGAGGCGGAAATCCCGGCAAAATGAAGGGATTCAGGGTGTATCTCTGGAAGGGCGCGTCGTGAAACGGGCGAACAATATGGTCAAGGTGCATCTGGACATCGACAACGCTAATGACGAGCAGGGAAACTGGTGGTTCCCGTATTCGGGGGAAGGCAACAATATGTTTCACGTGCTGCCCGATGAGGGGGCGCGGATTAAGGTATATTTTCCAAATGGCGTCGAAAAGAAGGCAATGGCGATCAACTCGGTGCGAGGCGGCAGCGAGGAGATGAAAAGCCGGACGGTGTTCCAGAAGCCGACGACGAAGGTGTTTGAATCGCCGGGAGCGGCCAAGATGCAGCTGGGGGACGATGGGGTTCTTTTTGAAAAGGGAACGGTCAGCCTGCATTTGGATGGCGGAAACATCACGGTGAACGCCAGTGAAGATGTGCTGCTGGTCGCGGGCAATAAGGTGGAGCTGGGCAGCGGGAGCAATAAGGGAATCCTCGAATCGATTCGGATGCGGGCGACGAGTCAGGTTGCTTTGCAAACGAATGCGGACCATTATGTGCTGATCAGCGATAACCGAGTAGGCATCAAGAGCGGCAAGCTGGATTTTCAGAAGGTGGAGGTACCGTTCACCGAGCTGCTGACGGATGAAGAGATTGAGCAGATGTATTTGGACGAGCAGTTGTCCGAGCAACTCGCTGCGAATATGGAGCAAGAGAAGCAGAAGTATAACGGGGCTCCGATATCGGAGGAATATTTGTACCAGAAGGTTCATCCTGCAACCAAGGAGCAAATGAAAAATGATCCGAACTTAGGTGCTAAAGCGAAGGATTGGCTCCAGACGCAGCCAGTGGAGAAGCAGCAAGAGGTGTATCAGAAACAGTATGGTCCGAAAACGAGTAAACCAAGCAAAGATAAAGAGGCTGAACAGGCGAAGCAGCAGCAGCGATATGATCAGCAGGATCGGGATCGAACGGCGGTTTATCAGTGGAAAAAAGAGTCAGTCGCTATTAGGGAGAAAGGGGAGAAGGAAGGGAAGTCGCAGGCTGAAATTCAGTCGATGCTGCCCGCGCTCCCCGTGCTTTCCGCTAGCGGGTCGCAGGAAAGCGGCGGCTTGTCGGGGATGATTCATCAGGCGCTGAATACGTCAGGTGCCCAGCATTTTATGGAGCTAATTGCCCCAATAGCAGATGCTTGGGCGTTGGAAAACTTGATTCCGCAAAAGCCGGAATACCTGAGCAAGCAAACGGTAAAAACGGTATACTTATCTCGTTATACGTATCAGGAATTAGAATTAAACCCCCAGATACTGATGGCACAAATGAACATCGTTTTTGGTACCGTGGCCATCGTTCTGGCTATAGGAACGGGTGGGGGATCGTTGTATGTCTTAGCGATAGCGGATGGTGTTCTAGGCGCGGCAATGGTTACGGTGAATGGGATGAAGGCGTACGCCTTATCTCACGGTAATGTAGATACGCCGCTCTTGGATCTGGAGCAGAAAATACTGGATGACATTGGGATTACCTTGGCGGTTGTGAATTTAGCGCTCCTGCTGAAGCATGGTGTATATACGGTAGCTAATAAGATGGCGAACGGGCGGAATATAGCAGCGGTGGATGATGCTTGGAAAGCGTTCAAGCTGGATAATGTTACACCGCCTAAACCGAAGGAGCCACCTGAGCTGCCGAAAACGAAGACAAAAACGAAAGAGCCTTCAAAAGGCGGTCCTGGTGTAAATCAGCCGATTGATGAGTTTGATGATGCAGCGATTTATCAGGGGGCAGGTAAGGGGAGAGCGGAGCCTCCGAATGTAACGGGTGGGAAAATTGAGGGTACGGATAATGGTTTAACTGAACCGATACTTCCTGAAGGAGGAAAACCCAAAGGTAAGTATGAAACTCCTGACCCTAATGAACCAAACCCAATAACTCTACAAAATAATGCGGCGGATTTATTAGCATACAAAGGTTATGATTTAGAAATGTTACCAAATACAAAAGGTGGGAATGGTTATGGTATTAAACCAACATCTAATCCTGATTTTTTAATTAATGGGAAAGCCTTTGATTGTTATTCTCCAGAGACGCCTAAAGTTAGAAACATATGGGGAACTGTTGTGAAAAAGACACAGGAACAAGCTAGCCGAATTGTAATTAACTTGGATGAATTTAAAGGTTCAATGGATGAATTGTATGAACAATTCGAAAAGTTTGATATTCCAACATTAGATGAGTTGCTAATTATAAAAGATGGTAATATTACAAGATTGAAACCTAAATAAAGGAGAAACGATCTATGTTTGGTTCTTTTTATCTCGGAAGTTACCTCGAATTTAGTGAATTAAAGCGAATTGTAGTTAAATTAGTAGGTGATGCAGAGAAGAGTGATTCTGACGATAATTTAACGGTATCTACTGATGGATTTACGCTTTCTATAAACGAAGGTGGGCATGGTGTTGTGTTTGCAAGTGAGGATTATGGTATTGAATTAAAATATGATATTTATATTGATATTCTAGTCTCTCATTCTAATTGGGCATATGAACTTATGGTTTTTATTGGTAAGCTTCTTGAGTGTGTATATGGCGATTGCCTCTTAGAGTTGAATGATAAACCTATACTATTACGGAAAGATAATACTGTGATAGTGGATGATAAGAAGTTGAGTGGAACAGAAGGTTTTCCATTCCATGGACTATCTATCAATTATCAGGTAGGGGATATAAATTGAATTGATTATCCTATGAAGTTGTTTCAAATGGTTAATAATATCAAAATAGGATCTGTTTCCATTGGGACTACCTGGTGTCGTAAGAATCAATTATTCAATGAATTGATAACGAGTCTATAAATTATTTTATGTAAATGCGTCCTACAGTTCTGACAAGAAGATTATAGAATACAACCAACAAAGCCACAATGCGAGTTAGTTGCCCGTATTGTGGTCTTCTTTTTCATAACCATTGTCTTTGTGATTGAAGTGCAGTGCGCCTCAGCAAAAACGGTATACTTATCTCGATATACGTATGAGGAATTAATCCTTGGTCCGCAAATGCTGATAGCAGAATTTAATATTGTTTTTGGAGTTTCTGCGATTATTGCGGCGATCCCGACAGGCGGAGGATCGCTGTATCTCTTAGTAGCGGCTGATGTCGCTTTTGGCGTGGCCATGATTTGGGTCAATGCAGAGAAATTAATTGATCTTAGGAATGGTGATGATAGCACAAATCCTTCCTTATTTGGCATCGACCAGTCTATGCTGGACAAGCTAGGTATTGCTCTGACCGTTGTGAACTTGGGTATTTTGCTGAAGCATGGCTTGTACGCTGCTGCGAATAAACTGGCGAATGGTCGGAATTTAGCGGCGCTGGATGATACTTGGACGAAGTTCAAGCTGGAAAATGTCAAACCCCCTAAACCGAAGGAAGCACCTGCACTGCCGAAAATGAAGACAACAACGAAAGAGTCTACAAAAGACGTATCTGGTGTGAATCGGCAGCTTGATGAGTTTGAAGATGCGAGTAAGAGTAGAACGAAACAAAGGGAAAGAGAAGAGAGAGAAACTGAGGGGACGGGTAATTCTTCAAAGATACCTAGAACAGGACCAGAGTGGGATGAGTATTTCCGTTCAAAATATGGTGATAAAAATGTGGACTGGAAAACGAGTTCAGAATACAAACTATATGGTGAAAAACATATTCCTTATACACCTAAAATTAGACCAAATGCTATAATTACAAAGCCTTCATTACCTAAGGGTGGCAAACCAGAAGGAAATTATGCTAAAGATACAGGTAAAGATGCTCGAGGATTAAAAAGACAAAATGAAGCTGCTGATGTTCTTGCAGAACAAGGATATCGTACAACAATGCTTGACGAAGTCCCCAATGGAAATGCATTTGATGGAAATGGCTATGGCATTGATCCCTCTAAAAGTCCAGACTTTATAATTGAAGGACAAGTATTTGATTGTTATGCTCCAGATAAAGGTACTAGTTTACAGAATATTCTTACTACACTCAGAAGTAAAACTACAAAACAAGCTAGAAGAATCGTATTAAATTTAAATGATTATCCTGTTGAAAAGAGGCGAGAACTTATTGATTATTTAATAAGTCAGACACACAAGGATTTAAAACATCTAGACGAACTATTAATCATTGAAGGTCGTCAAGTAACAAGAGGGTATTGGAGGTTTGATTAATATGGATTTTAGGGTATCTATTGGTTCTGATTTGCCTAGAGAAGCCTTGCGAAAGATACTTTACGATATGATATACGAAGTGTTTTTTGTAGAATTAATTAATTATGAAGTGGAAGTAAGGGATCGATCTGGTGCTCAGCAAGTGAGTATTGGTTGCACTTATTTTTCACTAAGTATAGATTTAGATGAAGAAGAAGACTATATTAAACGCTTTCGAGAGATGAATCTCGAAGATCATGGAGTGGATACAAATGTTCCTATTAGTATTCAATTTATATCGCGTACTTTTGATATTGGGTGGTTAAAGATGCTTGAAGTTATTGGGAAAATACTGCAGTTGAACGATAAGGATATGCTTGTTGAAGATGATACCTCCTATCCATTAATAAAAAGGGTTAAAGGGAGTTTACTGATCAATACCCATTTAGATGAATATCAAACGAGTTATTTGGCTAAGGAAGATTTAGAACTACTGAACTACCCCTATCTAGAAGAGGATTTTTTTAAAGATAGAGAGTAAAAAAGCAGCGACTCTTTATTTGCTGAAGCCAAAAATGAGTGGGAGAAAAACAGTTTTGCAGCACAGGCTGCAAGCTGTTCTTTTTTCTGTGAAAGTCAAAATTGTACGGAGTATCTATAGCAACAGTATTTAAAAAGCTAATTTTAAGAAGGCAGGTGTTGAAATGGGAGAGCAGTCGAATGATTTAGCAAAAGTTATAGAGAAGATTAATAGAGTTCGATTAGAAGAAGGTATACTGGATTACTTAGAGATAGGCGGGCTGGACCTCTCTTTTTCAGACTTATCAGAGCTAAGGGCAGATCGAATTATGGCTCATGGTACGAACCTGCGAGGCTCTGAGCTATTAAGTGTCTCTTTGCGTGATTGTGAATTTGACAAGGCTAATCTGGAAAGCTGTAATTTGGAGGAAGCCGATATCGCTGATTGTGTATTAAGCGAGGCGAACCTGCGTAAAGCTCAGATGAAGTATGCGCACATAAAAATAAGTACGTGTATAGAGACTTGTTTTGACGAGGTGGATTTTTACCATGGCCATTTATCTGGAACAACTTTCAATGAAGCTACATTTCGCCAGGCGAATCTAACGGGAATTATTGCAATCGAGGCCTATTTTGATGAAGCCGTCTTTGTTGGTGCTATTCTCATAGATGGAAACTTTGAAGGATCTGATTTCATTAAGGCTAATTTGTCCGAAGTACAAGCTAGGAATGCGAATTTCTCAGGAGCTGATTTAACTGGAGCTACACTATGGAATGGTCATTTTCAAGCAGCTGACTTTACAAATGCTAAACTTAACGATGTAATATGGAAAGGGGCTAACATAGAAGGAGCTAAGTTCGATAAAGGTGTTAGAGAACAAATTTTAAAACAGCTATAAAAGGTATGATCATGCTGCGGACTACTGGCGATGATGCCACCTCAGGCTGTATCCCCTGATAAAGCCGCAGTTTTAGTCAAGAATACATATAACGAAAGGTTCAAACAAAATGGAAAATAAAATAACCGCAAGTTATGCTGCCATTCAACAGGATTTAGTTCAACAAATTAAGCTGCAAAATCATTTTAAAATAGAAGATATTAAGCTCATTGCCGGAGTGGATCTAGCGTACTGGGAGGAAGCTGGAAAGACAATTGCAGTGTGCTGCATATGTGTCGTAGATTTTCTGACCAAAGAGGTTGTGGAAATACAGTCTTTAAAAGCTGAAGTTAAGGTGCCTTATATACCGGGCTATTTATCTTTCAGAGAATTGCCTTTAATTATCGAAACATTTAAGCTGCTGAATAGCGATCCGAATATGATCATGTTTGATGGTAATGGATATTTGCATCCTAGAAATATGGGAATCGCCACACATGCGTCCTTCCATCTGAATAAACCGACGATAGGTATGGCGAAAACTTATTTGAAAATCGATTCGGTTGATTTTGATATGCCGGCGAATGAAGCAGGGGCGTTCACCAATATTGTAATAAACAACATCGTATATGGACGAGCGCTAAGAACGCATAAAGATGTGAAGCCTATTTTTATTTCATGCGGCAATTGGATTGATATAGATACCGCGACCGCCATCACGCTAGCGTTAATTAATAAAGAAAGCAGACTGCCTATACCCGTAAGACTAGCCGATTTAGAAACTAAAAAAAGGAGAGAGCATTTTAGATAGCATATGGAAAAGGCTCGTTCCACTTGGACTTCAAGGAGGAATAAGCCTTTTTTTAGAATAGCTTTAGAAAAGCCCCGTGACACTTAAACTCCAATACTATCTCTACAACTACATCGTCGCGCTAATAAGCAGCAGACTGTGCTTATTTATTCAAAACACTTTCCTCCAGCATCGAATACTTATCGCCATAAATTCGGATAATATGCTCTTCTCCCCAGTTGCAGAGGGCGCTCAAAATGCTGTCGAGGCTGAGTCCGTATTCGGTCAGCTCGTATTCGACCTTAGGAGGCACCTGATTATACGTAATCCGGTTCACGATTCCATCGTCCTCCAGCTCGCGGAGCTGCTGAGTGAGCATTTTTTGCGTAATGCCTGGCATGAGCCGCTTCAGCTCGCTAGTCCGCTTCTTGCCGTGGGTGAGATGGCACAGAATGACGCATTTCCATTTCCCTCCGATAACCTCAAGCGTCGCTTCTACGGAAATATTGTATTTCTTCTTCGTCATGCTGCTCCTCCTTGCTGATCGGTATTTATAGGTACTTTTTAGTGCCTACAGTACTGAAAAGTACGTACTATTCATTTGGATAGATATAACCTATCATAGCATTTATCGATCCATTGCGGCTACTCGCGAAGTGAACCGTACCCAATAGATACACGGTAGGACAGGAGGCAATATAGCATGACGATTAATCAAAAAAGAAGCACGTTGGCACTGCTGGCTCTCGCCGTTAGCGCCTTTGCCATTGGTACCACAGAATTTATAAGCGTCGGGCTGCTGCCGCTGATTTCAGAGGACTTGCAGGTATCGCTTCGGGCAGCGGGGCTGACCGTTTCGCTTTATGCACTGGGTGTAACGATTGGGGCTCCCATCCTTACATCCCTAACGTCCAGCTTGTCACGCAAAATGCTGCTCATGTGGATTATGCTCATCTTCATTATCGGCAACAGCTTAGCGGCCGCATCGACTAGCATTGAGCTGCTGCTGATCGCGCGCATCGTATCGGCTTTTTCGCATGGCTTGTTTATGTCGATTGGCTCGACGATTGCGGCTGATCTTGTTCCGGCGAATCGCCGTGCCAGCGCGATTTCGATTATGTTCAGCGGATTGACCGTTGCGACGGTAACCGGTGTGCCGCTCGGTACATTTATCGGCCAGCTGTGGGGCTGGCGAACGGCTTTTGTCGCTATTGTAATTGTCGGCGTTCTTGCGTTTATCGCGAACATGCTGCTCATTCCAAGCGATTTGCGCAAAGGGGCTCGTTCTTCCTTTAAAGATCAATTGCAGTTGGTCAAAAATGGCCGGCTATTGCTGCTGTTCGCCATCACCGCCTTGGGCTACGGTGGCACATTTGTCGTATTCACTTATTTATCCCCGCTATTGCAGCAAATAACCGGATTTAAATCGGGAACGGTCACGGTTATTTTGCTCGTATATGGTATTGCGATTGCCCTCGGTAATATGATTGGCGGAAAGCTTGCCAACCGCAACCCGATTGTTGCTTTGTTTTATATGTTTATGGTGCAGGCCGTTGTGCTCGTTATCCTGACATTTACGGCGCCTTTCAAAATCATTGGTCTAGTGACGATTATTGCGATGGGACTGCTGCATTTTATGAACGTGCCGGGTTTGCAGGTGTACGTTGTAATGCTGGCCGAACGGTTCGTGCCGCGTGCAGTTGATGTGGCCTCGGCGATCAATATTGCTGCCTTTAATGCAGGCATTGCCATCGGCGCTTATCTTGGCGGCATTATTGCTGCTTCCATCGGGCTAATTCATACGACCTGGATCGGCGCGTTGATGGTACTGGGAGCGGTGCTGCTGAGTGGGTGGAGCATGGCGCTGGAGCGCAAGGATCAGGAGGGAAGTCAGAAAGCGGCGTGATTTTAGCGGGAGTAAACAATCTGTAATAATAACAGGGCTGTCCATCCGTCAGTAAAATGGCGGGGGCGGCTTTTTGCATTTTTTAAAATAAATCCTTATTCGTCTGCAAAAAGAATCCGTTTTAAATGGAACGATGTGGTAAGATTTATGTGGTAGTAAAACCCAATACCATGTACTGTATACGCAATACGAAGGAGGATTTTTCTTTGAAGAAGCTTATTTTTATATCATCACTTGGAATTGCAATATTATTATTGATTAGCCTATCTTTGACGGCAGTAGCTGCAACAAAAATGAAAATCTTTGTAAATGGAGAACAAATTGAAGGTGAGGCCAAGCTGATAGATGGGGTCACTTATGTACCTATGAAATCCGTATTGAAGAAGCTTGGCGCAACAATCGACTATAGGCCTGACCTAAATACAACTCATATTGCGAGTAGTAATTTAAATATTTATAACGGAGTTACACTCAAAAATCCATTGAAGCTGGGGAAGGAGGGCACCTTTTCCATTACTGATCAATTTATTGGCTCCATTGAAGTCAAGGAGGTTAATTATGATGAAGCTGTGCGAACAAAATTCAATGTGGAGTTGCCGAAATTAGATGAATTTGACTACATCTTCGTGAAAATCAAGCTAAGTATTCTCGCAACAAAAGCATTAAATGATCAGGTTGAAATCTCGGCGGATCATTTTAAATATTTTGATTGGGGCCCAAATCTCTTTATGGAGCCGATATATTTTCCAAGCAATCTAAAGTTGAAAGCAGGAGAATCAGCAGAGGAATGGATCGTTTATTCAGTAAATAAGGACGCTCAATCCAAGTATATTTCCTATAGTAAAAACAGCTCATCATTAAATGGATTATGGATGGAATTAGAATCCCCTTAGGATCGGGAAGTTAGAAGTGAAAAAGGCATAAAATTGATAAGCGGACGCCCATTTGCTATCATAAATAATAAGGAACTGACCGAAAAAACAAATCGGTCATTTCGTTTGTTTTCAACATTTTTTGCGTTCCATTATGGGCAATGAGGGAGAGTGAAGCATGTCAACGATCGAGGTAAACACGAAGGATGGCACGGTTAAAGGGCAGCAGTTAAACGGAGTTTCCGTTTGGAAGGGAATTCCCTATGCCAAGCCGCCAGTAGATGAGCTGCGATTTGCAGCGCCTGTTCCGCCTGAGCAGTGGGAAGGCGTCAGAGAAGCTTTCCATTTTGGCCCTGAAAATATACAGCCGAGACACAATGGGGCGTCAGCGGAGTTTGCCGCAGGTGCGTTCCTCGAATCTGAAGATTGCCTTTATTTGAATGTATGGGCACCGGAAGCAGCCGTTACTGAAAATGCAGCCGCGCCGCTTCCAGTTATGGTATGGATTCATGGCGGCTCTTTCTTGACTGGAGCAGGAAGCTTGCCTCTCTATGATGGATCAGAGCTGGTGAAGCGAGGAAATGTGATCGTCGTGACGATCAATTATCGTCTAGGACCGTTCGGGTTTCTGCATCTCGCGTCGCTTGGCGGCTCCTTCGTATCGAATGCAGGACTTCTAGATCAAATAGCAGCACTGGAATGGGTGAAAAATAATATCGCGGCGTTCGGCGGCGATCCCGCTGCCGTCACCATTTTTGGCGAATCCGCAGGCAGTATGAGCATTGCTGCGCTGCTGGCCATGCCGAAAGCGAAAGGCTTGTACAGCCGTGCCATTATGCAAAGCGGAGCCTCGCAGTCCATTGCGCCTCAGCAAGCGGATGCCATCCGGGCAGGCCTGCTTCAAGCTCTCGGCATTAGTCCATCTGAGCTGGATAAGCTGAGGAGCGTGCCGGCGGAGCAAATTTTTGCAGCAGGAGAAAAGCTGAAGGAGCAGGCGGGAGACCGATTTGCGCTGCTGTTTCAACCGGTGCCCGACGAGGCGACGCTTCCGCAGACGCCGCTTGAGGCCATTCAGGAAGGGGCGGCGGAGGGCATTCCTCTGCTAATCGGGACGAATTTGAATGAGGGGCATTTTTTCATCCGGCCCGATATGCCTTTTGATGATAATCTTGATATGTCCAAAGCGTTGGCTTTTATGGCGCCGGATATCAAAAACGCAGGCGCAGCCGCGGCTGCTTATCCGCAAACGTCAGACGGACAAGCGCAAATGATGACCGAAGCCTTTTTCTGGCGTTCGTCCCTGCAGTTCGCCACCGCACAAAGCGAGCATGCGCCTGTATGGATGTATCGTTTTGACTGGGTGCTGCCGGAGCACCCGCTGCTGAATAAAGCGATTCACGCCATTGAAATCTTCTTTGTGTTCAATACGCTGGAGCATATGCAGGGCATGGGCGTTACACCTGATGAGTCCATGAGGCAGTTAGCTTGGCGCATGCAGGATGCGTGGCTTGCTTTCGCCAAACAGGGCAAGCCTAATGTTGAAAATGTCACTTGGCCTGCATACAGCAAGCCGGAGCGTTCGACGCTCATTTTCAACCATAGCATTCAAGTGATTGCTGACCCTGAAGCTCAAAAGCGCGAGCTGCTGGAGCTGTAAAGCATCAGCTTAAAGTAAGCTTCAAATCGAAAAGCACCAATGAAGCAGGCGCAATTGCCTATTTCATTGGTGCTTTGTTGTAGTGTGGCTTTGTTGTAATGGTGTTTGGTGCTTTGGTGTTCATAATCCCATCAATCCATCATCCATTACCTGCTTGGCTGCAAAACCGCCGCCCGCCCTTTCCGCTGTTTAAGCAGCAGCAAGAGAGGGAAGCCGGCCAGCACTGTAATGGCACCGACCACAAACACATCATTAATGCTCATTGTGAACGACATCAAGCGGATCTTATTCGTATCGGTAGCGCCAGACTGGATGAGCTCGCTGCTATGGATGGCGGAACGGCTGGAAATGAGTCCCGTAAACACTGCAATAGCGAAGGAACTGAGCACATTGCGAATCCAGTTGCTGATGGAAGCGGCATGACCGGACCACTCAGGCGGAATTTCTTCCATGGAGGCGGTACTGCTCGGAACGGAAGCAAAGCCAAGCCCAATATTGCGAATGATCATTCCCCACAGTACGAAGCTGTACGCCGTATCCATATGCAGCCAGCTCAGCATAAACAGCCCTGCGAAAATAAATACGATGCCGATGCTGATCATTTTCACCGCTCCAAGCTTCGGGTACAGCTTTCCGGCTATTGGACTTAGAAGCGCCAATATGACGGAGGAGGGCAGCAAAATCAGCCCTGTTGCAAGCGGACTTTCAAGCTGCACCTGCTGCAAAAACAGCGGAGTCAAATACGTTCCCGTGTACAGCGCCACCGTCACCATGCCATAAATGCTCAGCATGACGGTAAAGCGGCGAATGCGGAAAACCCGCAAATTCAGCAGCGGCTCCTTGGCCGTCAGCTCCCGCCAAATAAAGAGGCCTAGCAAAGCGACGCCTGCAGCCATAAGCAGCAGCGTTTTCCATGAGCTCCAGCCCCAGCTGTTGCCCTCACTGAAAGCTACGAGCAGCGCCAGACTGCCGAGAATAACGGTCATGATGCCCGGTATATCGAGCGATTTCGGGATGTTCATCCGATAATAAGGAATCAGCTTTTGGGTCAAAATAATCGCAATCAGCCCGATCGGCACATTGAACAAAAACAGCCAATGCCAGCTTGCCTGCTGCAGCAGCCAGCCGCTGAAAGTCGGTCCAATCGCAGGCGCGACCATCGCCGACAGCGACCATAGGCTAACCGCAAATGCCCGGCGCTCCTTCGGCACAACCTGAAAAATAATCGTCATCGTACAGGACATAATAAGCCCGCTGCATGCCCCTTGCAGCATTCGAAATACGATCAGCGACGTCGTATCCCATGCGGTTGCGCACAAAAACGAAAACAGCGTAAAGCCGACCAGCGCGTATAAATATAATCGTTTATAACTGAATCGTCCTCCCAAATACCCGACGAGTGGTGAAATGACTCCGGTTGCCAGCATAAAGCCCGTCACCATCCACTGCATTGTTGAAAGCTCCGAATGGAAATGATCCATTAGCAGTGGAAGCGCAATATTAATCGTCGTTGTGCTGAGCACAGAAAGGAACGTTCCGAAGAAAATCGCAATCATAATCGGCCAAAATCGTATCGTAGTTGTCTGCTCCTCCAAAACAAATGTCCTCCTGTCATTGCTTATATGTCTACTTTTACATATAATATTCTGTGTTATCTATGTTACACTTATGCATTTTATATGTCAATAATGACATATTGGGAGGCCGTTAGACGATGCGATTAAACACTTTATCCTACGGGTTGCTTGCTTTGCTAAGCGCTAGTCCACTAACAGGCTATGATTTGGCGCAAAAAATAAAGCCGCTGTGGCAGGCGGGCCACAGTCAAATTTACCCGCTGCTTGCTGCGCTGGAGCAAAACGGATATATCGCTTTTGAGCGGATCGAGCAGCAGGATAAGCCGGACAAGAAGGAATATTCCATTACCGATAAAGGGCTAACGGAGCTGGGTAGATGGGTGGAGCTGCCCGCGGAAAATCCTGTGCTGCGGGACGAGCTGCATTTTAAGCTGTATGGCTTGTGGCTGTCAGAGCCGGAAAAGGCGAAGGCGTTGCTCGTTACTCGCGAAGCTTTTTGCCGGAGCGAGCTGGAGCGTTACGATGGACTGATGCGTGCTCTGGAGGAGAAGCGCGTAAGCGGGAAGGATGCGCGCAAGCAGAACGCGCGGCTGCTCGGGCGTTATTTGCTAATTAGCAAACGAACGATGGATACGCGGACTTCATTAGCTTTTTGCGAATGGGCGATGAAGGAGCTTGAAGCCAGCGAATGGCTGGAAGGCTGACGGGCTGAGAGTTCACGATTATGCTCGGAGGAAGCGCCGTGTTTTTCTGGTCGAGATTATATTACAAAAGGAAAATGATGTAATTAACTCTGCAGCAAAGCCCAATCCTCTATGTATGAGAATTGGGCTTTGTTTCGTAAAGCGTATCAGCTTTTATGCTTCTTGAGAGGCGGCTGCGTCACTTCTCTGAAAATGCACCTTGAGCGAGGGAAGAACAGATATCAAACATACGGCTGCCGCTATGAGGTAGACGGGAACCAAGCCGATTGAAGTCGCGAGCAGTCCGGATACAACTGTGCCAAGCAGGGTCGCCCCTATGAACAAGGGGGTCATCAGACCATTGACCTTGCCGACCATTCCGTCGGGAATTTTCGCAATGACAAAGCTGGCAACTGCCGTATTAAGAACGGCGAGCAGCATGCCATTGGCGAAGCGGAATGCTCCAGTCACCAGCGGCCAGATAGAGGACCCTTCCACTATAAAGGTAATGCCAAGAAAGGCGAGTGCAAGCGGCAGCAAAAATTTAGCTTGAAGCAGCTTGGGCAACAATGCTGCAAGCAGCGAGCCCAGCAGCAGGCCAATGCCGTCGGCGGTGGCAAACCACTGCACATTTTCCTTGCTAAGGCCAAGCCTTTCAGTCACTATAAATATTTCAAGCGGCTGAACGAGCCCGGCTGCCAGCCCGATGAAAGCGAAGGTTAGAAATAACCGGAGTAAGCTTTTCTCAGCCATAACGAAGCGGTAGCCGGAGGTTAAATCATTTTTAAGGGAAACGTTTGAACGTTCCTGTGACTTGTTTTCCTTAGGCAGCAGTGTAAGCGCGGTGGCTGACAATAGAAATAACACAGGCAGCACAAGCAGCGATGTAGTGATTCCTGCCCACTGATAAATCGCCGTTCCAACAATCGGACCGAGAATAAGAAACAATGACGATAGACTTTGCGAAAGGCCAACTGCGGCGGGAACCTGATCCTCAGGAATATGGCGTTTGAACACCTTCGCTGATGAAGGTTGTGAAAATTGGCTGACGATGGCGGATACGAATACGGATACATACAGCGCTTCCCACCAATCATTCGCCAGCATAAGCATAATGACGCCAATCGATGCGGCGCTGAGCAGGTCGCTGGCAATCATCGTGCGCTTCGGATTCCAGCGGTCGGCAAGCACGCCGCCAACGATGGAAAAGATAAGAATCGGCGCATATTCCAAAATGGACAGCAGGGATACGGCTACCTTATTGCCATTCGTCTGCTCCATGACAAAAAAGAGGAGTGCCATATTGCGAATCCAAATCGCTAGCTGCTGCATAACATCAGAAAAAAGAATAATGCGAAAAGTACGGTTCTGATATAACATGGTATCCATTCCCTTCGTTTGTAGACCGACCAACCGGTCTAATTATTAGCTAAAAAAAAAGCGCCAGCTATCCTTCACTTAGCGCGTATACCATTCAACAGCAGCTTGGCTGCCAGATGAAACAGCTTAGAGACACGATCCGGTTCCTGCTCCCGGTCAATCGTATAATACACTTTTCCAAGGCCCTCCATCATGCTGCTGACAATCAAAACAAGCTCTTCCTCATCACTAGCAACAAATAGGCCGCTGGCTTGCCCCTCGCGAATAAGGTCGCGGCAGGCTTGCGATGCGTTATTCATGATCTGGAGAAGGCGATTGAAGATTTCCTCCTGTGTGAACGCCTGGCTGCGCGAAAATTCCTCCATGGCTTTCATAAGCGGATTTTGAAAGTCATGGGCGTAATGCTCTGCAAGTGCATAAAGCTGCTCCTCAACAGTAGTCAGCTTCTCACGTTTACGATCCCATGCCAAACGCCATTGCTCACTATCTTCCTCAGCCACCGCAAGGAAAAGCTGCTCCTTGCTCGGAAAATGATGATATAGGCTGCCTTTGCTGACCTTGCTGCTCTCGCATACCTCGTTCATGGAAACGGCTCCATAGCCTTTCTGGACAAACAGCTGCTTTGCCGTGGAGGCGATGCGGCGTTTGGTTTCTTCACCATCTGAACGTCCCTTGACCATTTGCTGTCCCTCCTACTAGACCGACTGATCGGTCTAATTATATGCGAGTGACGACAATCTTGCAATATTTCCAGCCGTTGTTTTGAAAAATATCCATTTCTATGCTAGTCTTAAAAGAAAATAGTCGGAGGCAAAGCATGGCAAAAGCGCATAAGAAACTTTCAAAGCTTGAAATTTTGAAAAGAACGCTGTTTATTACAATCGGAGCCGTCCTCATGGGCGTCGCACTGGAATTGTTCCTCGTCCCAAATAGCGTCATCGACGGAGGAATTACCGGTATTTCGATTATGATCTCTCACCTGACTGACAAGCCTCTGGGTATTTTTATTTTCCTCTTGAACCTGCCATTCCTGTTCATCGGCTTCAAGCAAATTGGTAAAACGTTTGCGATATCTACTCTATACGGTATCGTGGTCATGTCCGTAACGACGCAAATGCTGCATCACGTGGACGCTTTTACAGAGGATAAGCTGCTTGCTGTATTGTTCGGCGGTATTATTCTTGGCGGTGGTATCGGTCTCGTTATCCGTTTCGGCGGATCGCTGGATGGCACGGAAATTTTGGCGATTTTAGCCTCGAAGAAGTTTTCCATGCCGGTTGGACAATTTATTATGATCGTCAACGTGTTCATCTTTATTTTGGCGGGCTTCGTCTTCAAATGGGATTCCGCCATGTATTCGATGTTCACGTATTATATCGCGACGAAAGTGATGGATATTGTGGTGGAGGGTCTCGACGAATCCAAATCGGTTACCATTATATCTGCCGAATACGAGGAAATTTCTGAAGCTGTTATGAGCCGTTTGGGCAGAAGCACAACGTATATCCAGGCAAGGGGCGGCTACTCCAGAGAAGAAACGCAAATGATCTACTGCGTAGTCAACCGTCTGGAAGTGGCGAAGCTTAAATCCATCGTCCATGACATTGATCCCCGCGCATTCGTTGCCATTGAGCATGTATCTGATGTGAGCGGCGGCAACTTTAGCAAGAAAGAAATTCACTAAACGAACTCATGCCCGACCCTATATGATCTTATTTTTCCCAAAAGCAGCAGTTCAGGACACGCATTTATGGTCTGGAGCTGCTGTTTTTGATTCTATGCATATAGCCTTTTATATGGCTTTACATACCCTATAGGGGTATGTTAATATAAAAATAAGCTTATGCTATACCCCCTGGAGGTATTAAAATGGACAAAGAAACGAAATCGGCTTGTTTGCATCAGCATATGGATTCCGGTGGTGCAGGCGACGGCCAGTCCATGGAGCGTCACAGCCATCATTCCGATGAAACGAAAGCGAATTTGATCAGACGTCTGAACAAGGTGGAAGGTCAGATCCGCGGCGTGAAGGCGATGATTGAGAAGGATACGTATTGCGATGATGTGCTTACTCAGATAGCAGCTGCCCAATCGGCATTAAACGGGGTAGGCAAGCTGCTGCTGGAAGGGCATATGAAAAGCTGTATTGTCGATCGCATTCAGGCAGGCGAGCATGAAGTTATTGACGAGCTGTTGATTACCGTTAAGAAATTAATGAAATAATAAAACATTACTCAAGGAGGCTATAAAGATGGAAAATGTAACACTTAAAGTAGAAGGCATGTCCTGTGGACATTGCGTGAGCACAGTGGAGAAAGCTGTAAATGAAGCGGGAGCAAGCGGCAAAGTCGATTTAGCAGCTGGACAAGTAGCGGTGGAGTTTGATGCAGAGAAAGTATCACTGGCTTCCATTAAAGAAGCGATTGAAAACACCGGTTTCGACGTCGTATAACACGGGGCATAAGTTAAGCTTGCAGAGCCCTCTTTTTCCGAAGCGAACATAGCAAGATGGTTTGGGCTTTGGAGAAGGAGCGGCTTTTTGTGTTTTTTAAAAAAGGAGTTGGGAAAAGGAAAATGGCAAAAAGAAAAGCGGCGCTCTATATGACGATGATCGCGCTTGCGGGCATGCTGGCAGGATGCGGTTCGAATAGCGCAAACACTAGCGGCACAAGCGCAAGCGGTCATGAAGGGCATGAACAATCCAGCCCGGCAGCTGCACCAGAAGCTGCGGAGTCAGGCGCACACAATGGACATGGCAGTGATGAAAAAGCGGGGAGCAATAACGGTCATGGCGGCCATGGGGATATGGACGGTATGGAGCATGAACAGGCAAATGCCGATGTGTTGTGGAGCTTCCAGAGTGGACAGCCAGCAGCAGGAGCGGAAGAAGCCATTGAGCTGAATGTCACGGATGCTGCGGGTGCGCCAATCGAGAAGTTTGATTTGAACCATGAGAAGCTTATGCATTTGATTGCCGTAAGCAGCGACTTGAACTATTTTTCACATATACACCCGAATTATGAAAGTGGCGGCAAATTTACAGTGAAGGAAACGTTCCCGGCCGCTGGCACATACAAGCTGTTTGCCGATTTTATACCAACAGGTGCCGCGCAGCAGACGATGAGTACAGAGGTGGAAGTTACGGGGCAAGCTGCCGATAAAGTCGAGCTGAAGGCAGACCAAGAGCTTGTGAAGACGGTGGAAGGACAGCAGGTGAAGCTCGCGCTGTCAACGACGAAAGCGGGCGAGGAAGCTAAGCTCACGTACACCTTTGAGGATGCAGCGACGGGTGAGCCGGTTACAGATTTAGAGCCTTATTTGGGAGCTGTGGGCCATGTCGTCATTATTAGCGGCGATTTGGCAAAATATTTGCATGTGCATCCGCTGGATGAGGCTGCAAAGGGCCCGGATGCTGTTTTTGCCACCGAGTTTCCAGAGCCTGGTGTATATAAAATATGGGGACAATTTCAGCGCGGCGGGAAGACGTTTATCGTCCCCTTCGTCGTGAACATTCAAGCTTAAACCTAACTTAGAAGCAAGGAGGAGAGGCGGTTGCTTCCTTTCATACAGCTGCTGCAGCATCGAACGGCTAGGCCGTCGGTCCGCTTCGCCCATCTGAGCGTTGGCTCGAAAGCGGCAGCACCGAGAACGATTTACGATCATAAGTTTATTTTTGTGCTAAAGGGGAGCGGTATCGTTTCTTCTGAAGGCAAGCAAGCCGCATATAAGGAAGGCTCGGTCATTATGATTCCGCCGGGCGTCGCCCACAGCTTGATGCAGGGGCTGGAACAGGGGCAGGAGGATGAGCTGCATATTGCGATTCATTTTGACTGGGAGCCGCGGGTACAGCTGAAAGAGGAGCTATTGCATCACATTGATGCTAATGAGGCTTCCGAAACGGAGTCGGAATTGGCAGCATCAGCGCTGGTGCTAGCGCCAGTACCAGAGGAGCCAGCATCAAAATCAGCGCCATATTCCATTTGGCTTCCTCATGTGATAGTGCTTGAATCGGCAACGGACGAGCTATTTGCTTGTGCAGGCTGGACGGTGCGCGCCTATGAGCAGGGCGGTGCTTACCAGCGGCTGCGTACCGATGCTGAAATGCTGAACTTGATCGTGCAGTTGATCGAAAATTTAACGGACGGCCCGCAGGCGAACCAATCGCTGCGGTCTTATGAAAACCAGCAAGCGGCAGCGCAGAAGGAGGAGCACAGCGATATGATCGCGTTCGCGCAGCGGATGGAGCAGCTTGCCGAAGCGCTGCCGATTTCAGCAGTAGCATTTGAGGAGCTGTACCAGGAAAGTTGCTTCTCTGACAGCCATTTTCGCACGCAGTTTGAAGAGCGGCTAGGCATGGCGCCGCATTCTTATTTCACGAGAATCCGCCTGAGACGAGCTTCGCAGCTGCTGCTGGATACTGAGCATACCGTTCAGGAAATCAGCTATTTGTGCGGCTACGAGGATGCTGAATATTTCAGCCGCTTGTTCCGCCAGCATGAAGGCATGACGCCTCAGGAATTTAGGCAATCGCTGAGGAGTGTAGGATAGGAATTGAATTATAGCTCGCACGTTGAATGAACTCATGAATTTCAGAGTGAACAGCGTTATAACAGAAATCAGCCCTTCAATCATCTTGTGGGATGACCGAAGGGCTGTTTCATTTTATCAGCTAATAAAAGTGAGAAAACGCAAGAGCTCACACCTGCTGCCTCGCACAAGCAGGAGCGCTGCTCTTCCATTGCCCTGCAAACGGCTGAGCTATACCACTTTTAACCTCGTACACCATATTCCCTCTGCTCCAAGTAGCCATGACACGGCAGCCGAATTTTCTGCCGATATAAGGATTATGCTTATGACGATGATAGAGATGCTCGGCTTCAAGGGTGTATGGGGCATCGAGCTGAACCATGACTAGGTCCGCATCTGCTCCGAGGCGTATTTCGCCCTTCGTATCGCTGAGGCCAAACCTTGTGGCGGGTGCGGACGACAGCATCCGACTCAGCGCCGGGAGTGGAATCCCCCTCTTTGTATAGCCTTCATCAATCATCAGCTCCAGCGAATTTTGCGCTCCCGCTATGCCTCCCCACGCCGTAAAATAATTGCTGGATTGCTTCAATTCGCTCGGGCAGGGGGAATGGTCGGAGGCGATCATATCGATATGTCCAGCAGCAAGCATCGCCCACAGCTTTTCCTGCTCGAATTTGCTCCGTAATGGAGGGGCGCATTTGGCTGCTGGACCAATCAGCTCCAAATCACGGTCTGTGAGCACCAAATAATGAGGGCACGTTTCCAAGGTCACATCCATACCGCGCTGCTTAGCATTGGCTATCGTCTGGACGGCATCGGCACTGCTAATATGGACAAAATGCAAAGCGCATCCCGTCTGCTCCGCGAACAGGAGCGCGCGTTCAACCGCCTCAAGCTCAGCGCGCACTGGACGCGATGCCGTATAATCTGCCGCACCTATTTCTCCCTTGGCCAGCTTTTCTTTCGTCAAAGCAGAGACGATGGGCTCGCTTTCCGCATGAAGCGCCAACACATGCCCAAGCTCCGCAATAATCTTCATCCCTGCCAGCAGCGTCGCATCATCCACCTCGCGAAAGGCATCCTCGGACGGATCGCCGGGGGAAGACATAAAGGCCTTGAAGCCAATAACGCCAGCCTTATCCAACGCTCGCAAGTCATCGAGATGCCCCGGCACAAGCCCGCCCCATAGAGCATAATCCACAACGGATTTTCCTTGCGCAGCGGCAAGCTTTTGCTGCAAGGCGGCAACAGTAACGGTGGGAGGGAGGCCATTTAGCGGCATATCGATAAAAGTAGTGCAGCCGCCTGCTGCAAGAGCCGAGGAGCCGCTGGCAAAGCCTTCCCAAGCCCCTAATCCCGGCTCGTTCAAATGGACATGGGCGTCAATCATGCCAGGCATTACAATCATGCCGGCTGCCAGAACCGTTTGCTTGGCAGGGGCTGTCAATCGCTCAGCCAGCTGTACAATTCGCCCATTGTGGATACCAATATCCAATTGGCGAACATCATGGCTTAGGACAACTGAGCCGTCCCGGATGATTAAATCCAATGGTTCCTTCATAAGCTCACCTCTGTCCGATTAGGAGGATATAAACATAGAAGGCAGAACCACAAGGGCTCAGCCTTCCTGTTATGTTCCTCTTATTTTTATCCCTACTCAGATACTCTGTTACTCGGTTACTAGCGCAGGATCAAGCGCTTTGAGCAAGCTCAGATCATGGTACGAAGCGAATTCAGGGATGCTTTTGATATTGCCTACACTTTTCAAATATTCGCCTACGGCTAGGCCGTTGCTTCCGTTAATGTAAGTATCGTTTACTTCCATAGCATATACGTTGCGGTTCATAATCTCTCTAAGCTCATCTTTGGTTAAGTGCAGCTCTGGCGCCAATATTTTAATCGCTTCTTCCCGATAGTCATTAATGTAAGCTGTCGCTTTCTCTAGAGCGCCAAGCATCGCTTTAATTGTATTCGGGTTTTCCTTCAAATAGTCGTCGGTTACCTGTACCGTCGTATGCACGCTCATCCAGTTCACAGCGCCCGTTTTATCAGGAAGCTCGCTTTTTGTGCCGCTGAATAGAAACTTGCCGCCACCTTGAATCGCCTTCGTAATGAACGGCTCCCACGCTGCCATTGCATCGATTGACCCGTTCTGTAAAGCGACAACAGCGTCACTCGGCGCGAGGTTGACGTATTTGATTTTGCTTACGTCAACGCCAAGCTCCTTGCCCATATTATCGATGGCGAACTTGACATCTGCTCCGCTTGGAATGCCGATTGTTTTGCCTTCCAGATCCTTAGCGCTTTTCAATTCCAGCTTGCTGGAGCCAACGACCGCCTGCGTTCCGGCAATTTGAGCTAGCGGCGCTACGATTTTCACGGGAATATTGGAGGATTTCAAAATAATATCCATAAAGTTCGTCTGTATGCTGACTGGAGCGCTGCCTCCTGCAACCAAAGGAGCGATATCCG
Source organism: Paenibacillus sp. JT22N7 (assembly GCF_059383875.1). NCBI lineage: Bacteria > Bacillati > Bacillota > Bacilli > Caryophanales > Paenibacillaceae > Paenibacillus > Paenibacillus sp. JT22N7. Next base: position 39,271 of record NZ_JBXENY010000006.1, on the reverse strand, counting down.
GGCCGCTTTCAATGAGCTGGCTTGTTACATCGAGGCCTGCTTCCTTAAAGTAGCCAAGCTTATCGGCAATGATTTGCTGGGAGGAAATTTGGGCGTCGCGAACGCCGACGAGTGTAACGGTTGTCGTCTCGGGGGTGTCATCGGCAGCAGCCGCAGGCGAGCTTGTTTCCGCAGCCGCGGCAGTAGGGGCAGAGCTAGCGTTTCCGCTTGCACTCGTAGCTTCTTCCTTCGCGCCGCATGCCGTCAGCGCCAATGCCAGAGCGGATATGACCAAAAATTGTTGAACCCATTTTTTCTGATTAGCCATCGTAATCTCTCCCTATACCCATTGTTTTTTGTCTCTAATTTCTAATTTCTAAATTCTAAATTCTACTTTCTCGATGCTGCCAGCCGCATAAAGCGGATCAAGCTCCCTTAGTTGTGTGTGCTACTTCTCAACCGCTTCGCTCATCCCTCCTTTGCGCCAGCTAAGAACCTTGTTCTCCAACAGTTTCAGCAAGGCGGAGAAGATGCTATAAATCAAGCCAATAAAAATAATGGCAACGAACATATTGGAAATTTTAAAATAATTCCGTGCGTCTACGATAATATAGCCGAGCCCCGATTTGGCACCCATCATCTCGGAGACGATCAGGGCGGAGAAGGACAATCCAAGGCTGACTCTGGCGCCTACGATGAAACTCGGAATGGCGGAGGGAAGCAGCACTCTTCTGAAAATTTGCCGTTCCGAAGCGCCAAGGCTCATCGCCGAACGGATAAGGGTAGAAGGGACGGTTTTGAACCCGTCTACCGTATACACTAATACCGGAAGAAACGTCGTCCAGGCAATGAGCAGAACCTTCGGAAATTCTCCGATTCCAAACCAGATAATGATCAGAGGGAGCAGGGCGAGTGCCGGAATCGGACCTACTAAATTCAGCAGAGGAGACATCCAGCGCTCCACCTGACGAAACTTGCTCATTAATACGCCGACGAAAACGGCAAGCAAACAGCCGATAACAAAACCAGCCGCAATACGCAAAGTGCTGGATAGCAAGCTGTCAAAGAGAAGGCCCGTTTGCGCAAGTGCCCAAGCATCGCTAATAACGAGTGAAGGGGGTGGGAGAAAAAGCGGATTGAACAGGGCCGCTTTCATATTTATTTGAGAAAAAACTTCCCATAGAATGAAAAAGGCCAGATAAGGAACGAAATTCGATGTTCGCATAAAGCTGGAGCTAGGCTTAGTCTTCAACCTGCGTACGGCCTGATGTGCCCCAAGCTTGCCCGCTTGCGCCCCCTCGGCTGTGAAAGAACCTGATGTCTCGCTCATTGTACGGCCTCCTCCAATTCATTCTCCATCAATACGTGCTCGATTCGCTGCATAGCCTCGCCGAAGCCGGGCATATCGAAGGTGCGGGGATGCGGAAGGTCGACCTTAAATTCATCAGCAATGACACCGTTTTTCATGACGACAACACGGTCAGCCAAATAAATCGCTTCGCTTATGCTGTGTGTCACGAACAAAGTAGTGGGCTTTAGCTTTTCGCAAATGCGGCGCAGCTCTCTGCGCATCATGTCGCGGGTCAAAATATCCAAAGCCCCGAAAGGCTCATCCATCAGCAAAATATCGGGGGAGCTTGCGAGCGCCCGGGCAATGCCTACCCGCTGCTTCATCCCGCCTGACAATTCGGCTGGGTATTGATCCGCATATTTCTTCAAGCCAACGAGACCTAAAAACTGTCTGCCAACTTCCTTAGCCTCTGCTTTTCCCGCTCCTTGGACTTCCGGGCCAAAGCTTATATTTTCAAGTACCGTGTACCAAGGGAACAGAGCGTGATCTTGAAAAACCATTCCGCGAGCTTTGGAAGGGCCGCGAATTAGCTCGCCATCCACGAGCAGTTCCCCTTCATCAGGCAGCAAATAGCCGGCGATCATATTAAGCAGCGTAGATTTGCCGCAGCCGCTATGTCCAAGAATGCATACGAACTCGTGAGCATCCACCGTCAAATCGACATTTTTCAATATCGTCCGTTCACCAAAACGCTTTCCTGCATTTCGCACCATCAACTTCATCGCTATCCCTCGCTTTCTACCAAACATGTCCCTTCGTTGTATCCCATTTATGAAGGTATCCCATCCAATATGAAATCCAAGATTGGATACAATCCTGTGCAAAAAAAATGATTCGCCTGCCGTCTCAGCTTTTCGCACTGGCGTAATGACCGTTTGCCAAGCGGAAAACCTCGCTTAAGGACTGAGGAGCCGTTCCCTTTTCTTCGAACTGGAGCGTATCTTCGATTTCCTTTAAATGCTCGATCATCAAACGTTCCGCCTGCTCCACGTCGCCTTGCTCGATTAAAAGCACTAATCGTCGATGATCGCTGCAATGCATATGCTTACTCATGCCATATAGGGCGATGATCACGTAGGTGAGCGATATAAGCTCCTCCAAATAGCGGTAATAATAATTATTGCCCGTGAACTCGGCAATTTTGAGATGGAAGTTGCCCGAGAGCCGCAGGGCGAGCAAAGGATCGCCGTTGTGATGGGCCTGATGTTCTTCATCAAGCAGCCTGCTTAACTGTCCGAGCTGATCGGCGGTCAGCTTTCCACTTACTTTTTTCACGCTGGAAGCTTCAATGACTCTGCGCATTTCGAAAACTTCCTTGGCCTCATCGACCGTAGGGCATGCAACGAATGTTCCCTTGTATGGAATCACCGTCACAAGCTTCTCGCCTGCCAGCTTGCGGAGTACATTGCGTACTGGCGTGCGGCTGACTCCGAACGATTCGGCAATAACCTCCTCGACGAGCTGCATGCTAGGGCGCAGCTTTTGCTGAATAATGGCATCTTTAATGGCTATATAAATATCAAGTTCATTTGCTACCCCCACTGGGAACATCTCCTTTCTAAGGCGGATCAGTCAAACGAAAGTGTTTGTTATGTTTTATAACATGAATAGTAAGTTAAAAGCACTTTACAAGTCAATAGTTATTTTTGAATGGGCTGAAATGACGGTTTTATAAAAGTTATTTCAGAATTCCAACTGATTTTAGCACTTTTGCGTATAAATACTTGTCTTTTTCGCTAGCTCGCTTTTAGTCTGTGGCATATTTGAGTAATATAAACTAACACAAATAATAGATTGATAGCTGATTTTTAATTTGCAGGTTGTCCTACTTTTAAACTATAAAAAACACCTATATAGTGGTAGAATTGGATGAGTGAAATGAATGTGAAGGGTATAAAGAACTAGACGAAAATCATTTTGGGGTTATGCTTTTTATTTATTTTTATAACATTATAAAGTTGAGAGGATTGAATCATCATTATTAAATTTTATTATCGTATCAGTGTAACAGGGTTGGTTATTCTGCTTATGTCATTGGTTTATTTGCCTAGGGAGCAAGTGGTATCGGCGAGAGCGGTTGTTCAAGAGTTCGCCGCAAGCTCATCCGTTAAAACGGATAACGCCCTTACAAGAGCTGAGGCGGCCAGCATGCTGAGCCGGGTTACCCAATTGCCAAAGCCTGACATGGCGGATGTAGCGTCGGTATTTCCTGATCTGGACAAGCATAGCAGCCGCAGCGATGTGCGCAAGCTCGTTGCCCTTGGAATGATTGCGAAAAATGACTACCCCAAAGGCTTCCAGCCTGACAAGGCGGTGACCCGCTTTGAAATCATGAAATGGATGGCTAGCGGACTTGCGGTGTCCGACGAAAGCTTCAAGCAAGCGTTGGCGGATACGGTGAATACGCTGCTGCCTACTCCTGAGACTTATAAAGGCGGCATTGCGGACAAGCAAATTCCGTACATCGCCGTTATTCGAGGAACGGGCATTATTACAGGGATGCAGGATGGCACGTTTCGGCCCGCTTATCCCGTTTCGAAGGCTGAGCTGGCGGCCAGTCTGCTCCGCTATAAGCGAGTGGAGGGCACCAAAGCGGAAGGTTATCAGGCTTTAAATGAGCTGCGGGAAGTGGGACTAACCGGCAGCAATCTGAGTAGCATTACGAAATTCAAATACGAAAGAGTAACCTATTTTAACAATGACGGAACCTACAAGCCTGAAGCTGTTGCAAGCGCGGGGATTGACCTGGAGCAGCACATTGATGTCAGCACCTTGGAGCCCTATCTGCGCATTCCGGGCATAGGATTGGATTATCACCATTTTGTAAATGGCTATAGCAAGCGCTACAAATTCGTTAGGCTGGAGGAGCTGGGGATGAGCCTGAAGGATGCGATAGCAGATGCATATGACACAGGATATATGCCCCATCTTGGGGTAGAGGATCCGAGCAAGCTTAGCCAGAAGGATTTGAATTTGATATTGTCACACGAGGATGCTACTTTGAAGGTTGAGGGGAGCAGGATGCCGTTTACCTCCTTTGCCGATGTGGTCGACAGCCCTATCAAGGCCAAGAAGGTCGCTACGGTCAAGCTTCACCGAATGATTTTCGTCGATGTTCCCGTGACGGGCAAAGGGGAAGCGAAGGGTGTTTATGCGAACTATTTTGCCGATTCCATTGCAACTTGGCGCAAGCTTGATAATAGTGTTTATATGGCCTTCACGGAAATGACGATCCAGACCCATGCGGAGAAAATGGATCTAATGGGCTTCTACAACGCCATTGGCAATGGGAATGGGAACGGATTTTTTAAATTCAGCCGTCTCGCTCCCGAAACGATGGACAAAAACGGGCTGACTACCGTTCCGATGGCTACTTCCACTTATTTTACTAAAGACAGCGTCAGACGCTTTTGGACCTTTGGCACCTATCTAAAAAAATACCGTGATCCAGTCCACCTCACGACTGACTCAGGCGCTTACTTTAGAGCGTATTACCAACCTTAATCGAAGCACCCCTTGTCCTCTCTCTATGAGAGTGAAGGGGTGCTTTTTCTCTTGCTGCTCATAGGATAAACGGAAGGTGTGCCTATTCGGAGCAACTACCTTGCATAACAATGTATATAAATATATAATGCAGTTTAGGAGGTGACACCTTTTGCCAATTGAGAAAGAGATTTTGAAGGGGTATATCGATATTATTATTCTTTCGTTGCTGTTTGAAAAAGATATGTACGGTTACGAGATGGCTAAAATGGCTCATCATAAATCACAATTTGAATTAAAAGAAGGAACGATGTATTTGTCTTTGAAAAGAATGGAGAAAAACGGGCTTATTGAATCGTATTGGAATGATAGCGAGTCGGGGGGAAGCAGAAGGAAGTATTATAAAATTCTTTCTGAAGGCGTAGAGCGATTGAGGCAGAAAAAACAGGAGTGGATTGAAATTAATCAAGTGCTTTCCACTTTTTTGGAAGGGGTCGAATAATGAAGCAAGTTGATGTATTTATTGATGAGCTATACCAAAATGTACGGGATACCGCTCATGTGAGAGAGCTTAAGGAAGAAATGCGTGTCCACTTACTTGAGTCCATAGGTGAATTGCAAAGCCAGGGTCTTTCTTTGGAAGAGAGTATTCGAACGGCCTTTGAAAAATTCGGCGATGTAGATAAACTAAAGAAGGAATTAACCGAAAATGATGTGATTCGCCGAACGAGAGCAAGTAGATTTTTAGCGCTCATTGTTATACTTGGTGTTTTAGGCTCCGCTATTTTACTTCTATATAGCATGTGGAACGACAATATTTCACAAAATAAAGTAAATCAGGTTTTTGATGAGGTAAAAATATTCGCTAATAGTGATAAGGAAATGTCGGAGGAGCTTCTAGCCGATATTTTGACAAATAATGCGAGCATTTCGGCAATCGGCTTTAAACGGGTTCCTGCTGGCAAAGCAAGTCTAGAATATCCTTATGAATATATTTATCCGGCGAGTACACCTATCGATTCTTATGGGGAATTTGCAAATTCTTCACCGAACGGCATTTGGTTTACGAACAACTATAAATATTCATTGCAGGCTCAAGGCAAGAATAGCCATGCAGATATTGCTGTTGATGTGATGCTATGGAAATTTTCAGATAAATTTTATTTAGTAGGTTGTGGACTGCTTATTTTATATTGGCTGCTCTTTATCGTCTGGGCAACTACAAATTTGTATGTCAATCATACTCAAAAGAAATGGAAATGGCTTGTCATCTTTACTTTATTCAATGTAATTGGTTATTGGCTGTACATCGATGAAATTAAATCAGCGCAACTGCGAAGGTCCTGGCTTTATATCAAAATGATTGCATGTCTCGCCGGATTATATATTGGATATCGTGGCATAAAATTGATGCTTTTGCAGACAAGAAGTGAAAATATGGTTATTAATGAATTAGGTATTGATGTCCCATTAAACACACAATCGCTTGTTATTTATGGAGCTGCATTCGTATTAGCGGGTATTTTTCTAGTTCTCATTCCCTTCAAGATTCATAATAAACTGGTTTGGAAAAAGGGATAACAACAATCACCAACCGTTATCCTTCCGTTATCCGTATGCTGCTTAAAGCATAAAACAAGGGCTATCCCCGGAACGTTTAGTTCCAGGAATAGCCCTTGCTGTATTTTAATCGTAAGCATCTCAGGTTGTTAGATCGTTTTGACAGCCGGAGCAGCCTGTGTCTCTACTGCATCAGGAGCAGCCGTTCGCTGGAGTTCTTGATGAAATGATGTCCCAACTAGGACTTACTGTTCTATTTTTGGATACCTATAGCATACTCTGGGTATATATGCCAATTGGTACCTATATGGTATTTATGGCATTAATTTTATTAAATGGTTGAAGCTTATAACTAGGAGGGATCGTTTATGGAAAGGCCTATTGGGATTATTGTGTCAGAACCACATGCTTTAGCAGGGCAAGGTAGTCGTTCAAGTGGAAACTTCTCTACGGAATGGTTTGGAGGTGCCCATGTCATGTTGGTTGAAGTAACGGTCGATGGTCAAATTGATGATACGATAACTTTCAATATTGCCGAAGATAAAAGTGGCAGTGATCCTGTTAGAGCTCGTGATGTGAAGAATAACTATCAAGTGGGATATATAGGAAGTAACTCGTTATACATTTGTGAGGTTAGATGTCCAGCGAATAAGAATTTTATGATTACATTTAAACCTTATGTCAACTAAATAATTCAAAATGAATTTTTATGAAAATAGTCCATTAAATTTAGGGGTGTGAATCATGAACAGACCAATCGCTGTTGTTGTATCCAGTAATACAGTTTTAAATGATGAAAGAAGTCGCACAAGCGGTAATTTTTCGACGAAATGGTTTGGCTCATGTAAATATATGGAGGTTGAAGTGAGCGTAAATGGTAAAATTAATAATGATATTAAATTCAGCATGGCTATTGATATTAATAATGGAAACGATGTTACGAAATATAATGACGTCAAAAATGGTTCTAGAATAGATTATTATGATTCAAATACTTTTTATATTTGCGACGTACCTTCAAGTCAACGTGAAAATTTTATGGTTAAGTTTTTTCCCGTTTAGGAGCAAGGTACAGCTTTTTCAATTAACGTAATTGTGAAGGAGAAAAGGGATGTCTCCGACCGTTAGGCTCGGGGCATCCCTTGCTAAAGCATACAGGAAAATGGAAGATTGAGTGGAGATATCGGTACGAATTGTTATTTCACTGGGCTGACAGGTGCCGTCGGTGCTTCCGCAGCGGCTGGGTCAGCCTTACGTGCTGGCTGGGCTTGCTTCTCCACCTGCTCAGCAGGGGCAAGCGCTGCTGCTTGAAGCGCTGCCTGGTTAAGCAAGCTCCACGGCTTGTTGTAATGCGGCTGGAAGAAGAAGTCGACGAAGCCAACCTCATCAATCGTCATGCGGTTTTGGATGCATACCGACATCGTATTCATCATTTGCGTCAGATCGGCTTTCGATAAAATTTGTGCGCCGACGACACGCTCGCTGTCCGCTTCATAAACGAATTTTAGCGTGACCTCCTCAAACGTTGGCATAAATTCCGGACGGTAGTTTTCAATGATTGTGACAGTTTTCACATTCATTTCAGCAGCAAGTGCAGCTGTTTCAGTCAAGCCCGTCGATGCAATGTTGTAGTCAAAAAGCTTAATGGCCGACGTTCCTTGCGTGCCTAAATATTTCACGCGCGGCTGCAGCAGGTTTTTGCCGATAAGCGTTCCCATCCGGACCGCATTCGTAGCGAGCGGAATGTACGCATGCTGGCCAGTCGGGTTGTACATAACGGCACAGCTGTCTCCGGCTGCGAACACATCAGGCTTGCTGGTGCGCATATATTCGTCGACGATAATAGCGCCATTCGGCAGCATATCGACTTGGCCCTTCAGCAGCTCCGTATTAGGACGGAAGCCAATGCACATAATGACAAGATCAGCTTCGTATTCGCCTTTGGTCGTCAAAATCTGTTTCACTGCTCCGTTTGTACCCTTGAAGCCCGTAACGGTCTGGTCAAGCGCAAGCTCGATGCCATGGGCGGCGAGATCCGTTTCGATCACATCAGTGTATTCCTGATCCAAATATTTGTACAAAATGCGATCCATATTATCAATCAGAGTAACCTGCTTGCCAAGCTGCTCGAATGCTTCCACCAGCTCGATGCCGATATAGCCCGCACCAATGACGGCAATGCGGCCCGCATATTTCGCTTTTTCAATAATCGTTTGGGCGTGATTGTAGTTTTTGCATAACAGTATATTTTCAAGCTCCATGCCTTCGAGCTTTGGAATAATCGGCCACGAGCCCGTTGTCACGACGAGCTTGTCAAAGCTGTTTTCAAACGTTTCATTCGTCAGCAGATTGCGGACGGTGACGGTTTTTGCATCGGTATCGACGTTCAGCACCTCATGCTGCATATGCGTTTGAACGCCCATTACGGCAAGCTGCTCAGGCGAAGCATAGAAGAGCTTGGTCGGATCTTTGACGACGCCTCCGACATGAAGGGCGATGCCGCACGACAGGAAGGAAATATTGTCATTTTTCTCGAAAACGGTAATTTCCGCCTCAGGGTGGAGCTTGATAATCTGATTAATTGCGGCAGTTCCTGCATGTGTACATCCAATAACGGTAACCTTCATAGTAGGGCCTCCTCGAGTATATGTGAATGTTTTCACAACCATAATGTCTAATGTGAAATGATTCACAATGTGTTGTTGGTATTATCATAAAACATTCGATGCCTGAAAACAAGGTCGGAATTGTGAACTTTTTCACAAGGTATGGCATAGCCCGTTCGAGCCATGTTCAAGCGGGTTATTTTCAGCGACAATAAAGGTGTACAATATATAAGTAGAAAAGTGCGGCAGTGTTGCAAAGCTAGATAGAATGAGAAAAGAGGGATGGGGCATGACCCAGCCGGTTCGAATATTGATTGTGGATGACCATCATCATGCGCGCGAGGGCATACGGGCGATTTTGCAGGCAGAGCCTTTGTTTGAGGTCGTCGGCGAGGGATGCAGCGGGCTTGAGGCGCTTGCGCTCACCGAGCAGCTGATGCCGGACTTGATATTGATGGATATTAATATGAAGGAGATGGACGGGCTCGAAGCGACGAAAGAAATTAAAGCCCGCTACCCTTATGTGAAAATCGTGATTATAACCGTATCGGATGATATTACGCATCTGTTCGAGGCGCTTAAGAAGGGCGCGCAGGGCTATTTGCTCAAAAATTTAAATCCCGGCGCCTGGCGCGAATATTTGAAGGCCATTGCACTGGACGAAGCACCTTTGTCACGGGAATTGGCGCAGCGGATTTTGCAGGAGTTCGCCCTTGCAGGTGCGGGCAGACAGCAGGCCGAGGAAAGTCCGCTCACGGCGCGTGAACAGGAAATTTTGCGCTGTGTGGCGCAGGGGGCGGCCAATCGGGACATTGCCGGCATGCTGATGATTTCGGAGCATACCGTGAAAAATCATCTGAAAAACATTTTGCAAAAGCTCCATCTGGACAACCGTGTGCAGCTGGCGAAATATGCGTTCGAGCAAGGGTATTTGCGGGACTAGAGCTCAGCTCATGCGATGAGCTTATAGTCTTCTAATAAGGGTATAGTCTTCTAATGAGGGGCTAATGCTTGACCAGTGCCAGCGATCCGTCATCAAAGGTTCACAGCTTGGTCGCAAAGCTGATGCAGAATAGCCCTTTGTAGTCATTCTTTCCCTGAGGGCAGGCCGATATAATAGGATTTAGTTATCCAATATCGATGCTCAGGGGGCTATTTTAATGATCATTTGGAAAAAGAAACTGGCAGCAGCAGCGCTTGCCGCAGTACTAACGTTCAGCGTATCGGCGACCGCGTTCGCCCATGACGGCTGGACGCAGACGAATGCGCCGATTATTGCGCAGGGTGAGGTTGCGTACGTGGATTTGCTTTTCGGCAACCACTCGAACGATCACAAGAGCTATCGCATTACCGGCCAATGGGGCGTAGACAGCTCAAAGGTTTATGTGACTTCTCCGGCAGGCGTGAAGACGGACATTACGTCTACGCGGTTTTACACAGGTGAAGCAGCTACAGAGACGGAGCCAGCCGTAAACAATGGTTTTGTCGCTTCCTTCTCGGCGGCATCTCCCGGAGCTTATATCGTGACGGGCGAATCGGACAGCGTAAGCACGACCTCGCTCAGCCGCTCGATGCGCAGCGCGAAATCGTTCGTCGCGATCAGCGATCTTCCTCTTATTGCGCGGGTTAGCGCGCTGAAAGGTTTTGCAAATCCGGTGAGCCTTGACCGTGCGGAATTCGTACCGCAATTTAATCCGGCAGCTGCTCTGCCAGGGCAGGAAGTAAAGGTGCAAATGCTGCTGAAAGGCAAGCCGGTAGCGGATGCCGAAGTGTCGCTCATTCGCCGCAGCAACTCCGAAGGACAGACGCTGACAACGGATGACAATGGCTATGTGACTTATAAAACGGGAGCAGCCGACTATTATTTGCTGCGTGCTTCGACGTCTACGGATGAGAGCAAAGAGGGCGAATATACGAAGGTCAATTATACGGCAACGATGACCTACACGGTGCAAAATGCAGGCGTCAAGCTGCCCGCAGGCAAAGTCAGCCCTATTCCTTATGTCTACGTCGATGGCAAGCTCGTATCCAGCGACAGCCTGACCGTTGTAAAAGGCTCAACGAACGCCAGCGCTGATTTCCTTAAACAGTATATTGATCCAAGCTATAGCAGCAAAAATCCCGCTTCCTTGCGTCAAACAGCAGAGAAAGCGGGAGCGGTTGTCGAGTTTTTGCCAGCAGTTGGCGACACCCGTGCAGCTGTGCTGATTTACACGAAAAAATAGAAGGCTTTAAGCAGCAGCAAGCCCCAGTGCTTGTGCGCGCCATGGAACATCAATTGAAAGCAGCTGCCCGAAACGCGCAGCACTGCTCACGCATAGCGGGGTCGCCATCATTAGGCGGCTCTGTTTGCATGAGAAGGAAGGAGAGGCGAATGATTCCTCATAAGTTAAAAATAAACCTGCTAGCGCTGGCGGCGCTGCTGCTGTTTATGCTTTGCAGCCCGGCCCTTGCGGACGCGCATGCGAATATGGAGCGTTCGACTCCGCTCCAGGATGCCGAGCTCAGCGAATCTCCTTCATCGATTCGCATCCAGTATACGGAAGAGTTTGATCCGGATTTAAGCCGGATTGTACTGGAGGATGAGGCAGGCAATGCGATTAAAGGCAAGCTGTCTGCGGAGAAGGATAGATGGCTCGTGTATACGATTCCGAAGCTGTCGCCCGGTATTTATAAGGTGAAATGGCAGGTGCTGTCCGTGGACACACATGTCACGGACGGTTCCTTCCGCTTTGCGGTCGGCGTGCCGCTCGCTTCGACGAAGCCGAGCGATACGATCTCGCTCGACGGCGGCGCCAGCAATGCTTCGCCGTCACCAACTGCCACGGCGAAGCCAAGCGCATCAGCCTCGCCGAGTGGTGCCGGAAGTGGGAGCTCTGGAAAGGGCAACGACGCTTCATCTGGAGCGGCTGGACAGCCGGGCAGCGGAAGCTCCAGCAGTGGCAATAGCGCCACAGGAGGTAAAGGCGGCAGCTCGCAGGGGGGCGGTGCCGCTAACGGCAGCAGTGCGGGAGGCACGGCGTCTGGCGGAACAGCGGGGAGCGGCAGTTCCTCAGGAGGCAGCAACGCCGCTGACGGAACGGTAAAAGGCGGAGGCTCTTCTGCCGGAACCGGAGCATCTGGAGGCAAGACGAATGGCGGCGGCAGCAGCTCGATGAATCCATCATCAAGTGCTGGCGCAGGAAACGGCGGAGCAACTGGAAGCGAAGCGAATTCAGGGGCCGGAGCAGCTGAAGGTTCGGCCGTCTCCAGCCAAACAGGCACTGGCAGCGCAGCTGGCGGCAATAGCTCGGCAACGGGGCTGGGGGAACAAAACAGCTCGGCTGGGGACGGGAGCGGCGAAGCATCCGCAGGAAGTGATGAGGCGGAAGGCTCTTCTGAAAATAGCGACGGGAAATCGGCAAACGGTGATGTTGCTGAATCGGCTAACGGCGAGCAGCAAGCTGCAACGGGTCTTGATCCGTCTATCACTGCAACCGATTCGCCTGCTGCGACGGAAGGGGATTCAACCTCTGGCGAGACGGCGCAAGCAGCGGATGCATCGCATGGGCATTCCATGTCTGGCGAACATGGATCAGCCGTTCATGGAGCCGATTCCGACATGGAAATGGATGCGGACGGCAATATGATCGGCCATTCGGGCAACCATGATGCCGAGCATCAGACCGATTGGCGGACGGTTATTTACACGCTGCTGCGAGTAATTGAGGTCATTGCAGCAGCTTGCATGGTCGCTTTTTTATATGCCAGATATGTGCTTTGGTCACGCGCTGATGGCTCAGCGATTCCAAAGCTGCTTAGCAAGCGAAGCGAGCGCCTCTTATTTATAGGTGCGGCAATAGCGCTTGGCGCCACAGGATTTGTCCACGTATGGCTGTTGGCGGAGCAGCTAAGCGCATTCGATATGGGCAGCGGCAGCACGTTGTATCAAAAGATTTTGTCCGCGACGATGGTGGGACGCGCAGCATGGCTGCGGCCGGCGTTGGCGGCGCTTATGCTGCTGCTGGCTTATGCGCCGCAGCGCGATGAACGCTGGGTAGCGACGCTGAAATGGCTCATGGCCTTGCTGCTGACGGTGCTTTACCCATTAACGGGCCATGCCAATGCCTCCCCGTTGTTTTCGGCAGCGGTTTTGTCGCATATTGTGCATATTTGGACGGCGGCGATTTGGTTTGGTGGTCTGATGGCTATTATTAGCGCCACCTTGAAGGCTAGTTTTCCAAGTGTCGAGGAACAGCAGCAGACGCTGCACGAGATGATCAAGCGATTTTCGCGGGCCGCGCTGCCGATTATTATTTTGCTGGCAGCTACAGGCATCATCTTGTCCTTGCAGCGGCTTAACGTTTGGACGGAGCTTGCAAGCAGCAGTTACGGCCGCTTGGTTCTGCTAAAAACGCTGCTGCTGGTTGCCGTTATCGGCATTGGGGCTTACCACCGGTTTGCCCTAATGCCGCGTTTGGCAGCAGGGTTGGGAAAAGGTGCAGCAGACAACAGCTCCGCTCATCCATTTGTTCAGGCGGTGCGTATAGAAGCGCTGCTGGCGCTTGCCGCTTTTATCGTGGCTGGCATGCTGTCTTCCACCGCGCCGCCAGAGCAGCCTGTCTACGCTGAACCTGTCTACTGGCATGTGATGGGCGATAAAGCCCATATGTCCATGCGAATTAAGCCTGAAGAGCAGGCTTATCAGCTTGATGTGTGGCTGCCGACTGGCATGGGCGCTCCAACACAAATAGAAGTACAGGCGAAAGGTGATAGTGGGCAGGGAGAGGTGCAGGACATTCCTTTTTCGTTTAATAAGGGAGGGCCTGATCCTTACGGCTATGAAGGCTTTGACAAATATACATATTTGTCGAAGGCCCCGGTGCCTGCGGTCGGCGATATATGGGATATGACGATTGTCATTACCGATCCAACAGGCGAGAAGCATCGCTATGAGAAGCATATACCTTAATGTGCGGAATGAGCGATAACAGCAAGTGCGTGGCACTGCTATTTTGGCAAACGAACCAAACATAAATGATGAATATGGAATGGTTAGAGGGGCAAATACTGCTCCTCTTTCTTTATTTTTATTGCGTGTTAAGGAATAGAAAGGAAATAACGCCTCTAGAATGGAATGATTTAGCATCCTGTTAGATCGTTAAGTAGCATTAAGACTGAAACATTCATTTTTTTTGTTGAAAATTTGTTACATTTGCGATGAAAAATCTATCAATTTCTAAATGAGGTCTGTCGACTATATTACATATACAATATATACAAGCTGGGGAAATTACATCATGAAGGAGAAGAGAGAGATGAAGAAAAAATCGCAATGGAAGCAAAAGTTTTATATGAGGAGGCTCAGAGGAAGGCTTCTTCTCTACATTTCCCTGATGCTGATCTTTTCACTGCTCGTTTCTACATTCTTTTCTTATACCAATGCTAAAATTCAGCTTCAAGATAAAATGGGACAAACAGCAGCTTCTACCGTATCCTCGCTCAATATGGCGATCGATCAAATCGTTGGGCTTGAGAAAGCCAATGTGAAGCAGCTAGCTTATTTGCTCTCATCGGCAGCCGTAGATGAAAAGGCTGAGACGACTCAGGCGCTTATCGACAATTTTACGGCAAACCATCCAGAGGTGGAAATTGTAACGCTTGGCAATGCGAACGGCAGCTGGATGAAATCGCCGAATCCGGGGCAGGAGGATTATGATCCGCGGGAGCGCTCTTGGTACAAGGCAATTATGGCGGCTCCGGGAGAGGCTATCGTTTCCCCGCCGGGCCTATCAGCAACGACGAATAAGTATACGATTACCGTATCTCAAACATTTGCCGATGGTCAGGGCGGCGTTACGGTTGCTTTGAGCGTAGAAGCAATCGGGCAATTAATTCAAAATGTTAAAATCGGTTCAGAGGGTTTTGTTTATTTGATGGATCAGCAGGGCGTTATTTTGGCACATCCTACGATTGAAGTGGGAACACCGATTAGTAACGAAGGTATCCAGACTATTCTGGAGCAAGATAGCGGGGAGCTCTTTTACAACGATCCGATTAACAATGTGGAACGTAAAGCTTTTTACATCACGAATAAGGATACCGGATTAAAATTGGTCGGCGCTCTGCCAACCGAGGAGTTTAATGAGGCCGCACTGCCTATTTTGCTTAATTCGTTCCTCGTCATGGTCATTTCGCTGGTTGCCGCATTCATCATTTTGTTCTTTATTATCCGGGCGATTACAAGGCCTATTGAGCAATTGAACCGTGCAGCTAGACGGGTAAGCGAAGGCTATTTGCAGGAAAAAGTCGAAACGAAGCGCCGGGATGAAATCGGGGAGCTAGCTGGAAATTTCAACGCGATGGTCGATTCGCTGCGAGGTATTGTAATGGAAGTGGCAGATTCGTCGAATCAGCTGGCCGCTGCCAGCCAGCAGCTTAGCGCAAGCACAACGGAAAATACGAAGACGGTGGAGCTTGTATCGGAACTCATTGGCGGAGCGGCTCAAGGGGCGGACAATCAAGCGCGCATGACGGACGAAACGCGCAGAACGATGGAGGAAATGGCGATCGGCATTACGAGAATTGCTGAGGCATCGTCCGAAATTGTGCAATCGTCGAAAGAGACGGAGCAGAATGTCGCAGAAGGCAGCGATAAAGTACAGGAAGTAACGGTTCAAATGAGAAAAATCGGCGAATCCATCGACCAATCCTCCGAGCAGATTGAGCAGCTGCATGATCTTAGCGCGCAGGTGACGCAAATGAGTACAGCGATAGCAGGCATTGCCAAGCAGACGAATCTTTTGTCGCTTAATGCGGCCATTGAAGCCTCACGGGCGGGCGATCACGGCAAAGGCTTTGCCGTCGTTGCACAGGAAGTGCAGAAGCTGGCAGACCAGACGAAGACGACAGCCGATCAAATATTGGAGACGATTGGCCAGATGACGAAGCTGGTTGCAGCTACTTACGATATGATGAAATATAAAGTTTCCGAGGATATGCGGGGAGGACTGCGCATAACGGAGGAAGCGGGACAGGCGCTGGCAAGCATTGAACAATCCACGAGGCTGATTGTCCAGCAAATTCATGATGTATCGGCGGTGACGGAGGAAATGTCGGCAAGTGCCGAGGAAGTAGCGGCGTCGATTCATGAGGTTTCGGGCATTGCAAACGAGTCGTCACAATCATTCCGCCAAGTGACGCAAGCTGGCAATCAGCAGCTTGATGCGATGGAGGGCATTTCTTCATCGGCAGTCGGCTTATCTGAAATTGCTTCCGAGCTGCAAAACAAAGTAGGCAGCTTTAAGTTGTAAGCTGCGCCCGCACGATAGCACGATAGCACGCCTGATTAGCGTAGAAAAGATATAAAGACGGAATTAAATATAAAAAAAGCCGTCCTGCATAGCCTAGTGG
The DNA here is from genome assembly GCF_059383875.1 of Paenibacillus sp. JT22N7. NCBI lineage: Bacteria > Bacillati > Bacillota > Bacilli > Caryophanales > Paenibacillaceae > Paenibacillus > Paenibacillus sp. JT22N7. The sequence goes on along the minus strand of NZ_JBXENY010000006.1, from coordinate 22,900 downwards.
CTGCCATGCAGGACGGCTTTTTGCTTATGTTGCGCGGCTGTCTGCTATTGTCAAAGCCAAACATCGCAGCTGTAGCTTCGCGAACAGAACAGCCTATTAACGCTTAAGCGGGAGGTTACCCGAGCTTGGAAACGGCTTGCTTCATTTGGTTAAGCGCTCGTTCCAGCACCGCTTTCGGGAAGCCGACGCTCATGCGAAGAAAGCCTTCGCCATTGCCGCAGGAGGAGCCATCCCTGAACGCAATTTTTGCCTCCCGCATAAAATAAGGGGCAAGCTGCTCCGGAGGAAGGCCCAGCTCACGAGCATCAAGCCATAATAAATAGGTGGCTTCCGGCTGAATGAGCTTGATTTGCGGAATGTGCTCCCGCAAATAGTCCCCTACAAACCGTACATTCTCCTCCAGGTACGCAACGAGCTGATCTACATAGTAGCCGCCATGCCAATAGGCAGCCTCCAATGCCACTATGCCGAACACGGGACGGTCAATCGCTTTGTTGTTGATAAGGGCAATGCGGAAAGCTTCACGCCAGCGGTCATTAGGAATGATAGCGGCAGATGCGCGCATGCCTGCGAGGTTGAACGTTTTACTCGGATTGACGGTGACCATGCATTGCTGAGCGATTTCTTCCGAAATGGCTGGCAGCGGAATGTGGGTAAACGCCTCGTAAGCCAGATCAGCATGTACCTCGTCTGCGATAACGAATACATGGTAGCGCAGGCAAAGCTCGGCGATTCTGGTCAGCTCAAGCTTGGTCCAACAGCGCCCGACCGGATTATGCGGATTGCAAAGCAGCATCAGCTTCGTACGCGGGTTGCTTAGCTGGCGCTCCAAATCCTCAAAGTCGATCTCGTAGCGTCCATTGTGCAGCTTGAGCGGATTTTCCGCCTTAATGCGTCCGCTATTATCGATCAAGCTGTGGAAAGCATGATAGACAGGCGTCTGAATCAACACCCGGTCGCCAGGCTGTGTGAAAGCTTGGACGGCAAATACGAGGGAAGAACCAACAGATGGGGAATACTCGACCCATGCTGGTTCTATAGGAAATTGAAAGCGGCTTGCCATCCAATGCTGGACAGCAAGCGCCAGTCCTTCGCTTTCGGCCACGTAGCCAAACATGCCATGGTCTACCCGTGCAGCGAGCGCATCAATAATGGGCTGTGCCGTGGTGAAATCTGTTTCGGCCAGGTGCATAGGCAGTACATCTTCTGGAAATAGGGTATGCATTTGTGAATCGGTATGACGTCGATCGAGCTGTACGCTAAAATTATGTGTGCGAGTCATCGTTTGCCTCTTCCCCTGTCGTCAGTTTTTGGAAAAGACCGTTCCTAAAAATTTCTTCGTCCGTTCCTGCTGTGGTTGTCCAAACAGGCTTTGCGGATCGCCTTCCTCGATAATTGAGCCATCCGCCATAAAGATGACGCGGTCAGCAATTTCTCGGGCGAAGGACATTTCATGGGTCACAATCAGCATCGTTGTGTCCGTATCAACGATCGAGCGGATGACCTGCAGCACTTCCCCTACAAGCTCAGGGTCAAGCGCCGAGGTCGGCTCATCGAGTAAAATCACCGCAGGATTAACGGCCAGTGCACGAGCAATCGCTACGCGCTGCTGCTGTCCGCCGGACAACATGGCAGGATAGCTGTTCGCCTTGCTTGCCAGCCCTACTTGATCCAGCAGCTTGTGGCCGAGTGCTTCGGCATCGGGCTTGTTCATCTTTTTGGTGACAATGAGCGCTTCAATGACGTTTTGCAGCGCCGTTTTATTTTTGAATAAATTATAATGCTGGAAAACCATCGCTGATTTTTGTCTCAAGGCGTAGGCATCCGATTTCTTCAGCCTTCTCGCATCGACCTCAAAGCCATCGATTTCAATATGGCCGGCATCCGGCGTTTCCAGCAGGTTGAGGCAGCGAAGCAGCGTGGACTTGCCCGAACCAGATGGTCCAATAATCGCAACAACCTCGCGGCGCTTCACTTCCAGATTGATTTGCTTCAGCACCTCGTTATCGCCGAAATGCTTGCTTAACCCGCTCACTTTTAGCATAACAGAACTCCTATCGATAAGGCTTGCTCATTGCCTTTTCCAATTTTCCCTGCAGCATGGTCAGCACAATCGTTACGGCCCAATAAATGAGGGCAACGGCGATATAGCTCTCCAAAAAACGGAAGGAGTTGCTGGCCAAAATTTTCGTTTGCGCAAAAATGTCGGTCACACCAACTGTAAAGGCGAGCGAGGACTCCTTGACCAGCATAATCAAATAGTTGCCTAGACTCGGAACGGCAACCCGCATCGCTTGCGGCAAAATGACTCGGCGGAAGCCTTGCCATTTGGTCATCCCGACAGACAGGCAGGCTTCCATTTGCCCGCTGTCGACCGCATTCAGCGCCCCACGGAATTCTTCCGCCAAATAGGCGGCATTTTTAAAGCTGAGGGCAATGATCGTTGCGGTAATCGCATCAATAAAGGTAAATTCCGGAAAAATTTGCGGGATTCCCACATAAAAGATAAACAGCGTAACCAATGTAGGCACCGAGCGGAAGAAGGAAATGTAAACCTTCGCCACCGGTGACAAAATAAAAATTTTATTGTTAATGATGAGCGCCAGCACAATACCCATAAGACAAGCGAGAAGCATCGAGCCGACCGCCAGCATCAGCGTCATCGGCAAATACTTCAGCAGCTTGGGTATCGCTTCGAATATAAACGCTGTATCGAAATTCATCGATTAGCTAGCCTTGCTGATGTCTTGTTTCAAATGTTCATTGGACAGCTTCGTCAGTGTGCCGTCTTTTGCAAGAGCCTCAAGCGCTTCGTTGAAGGAATCACGCAGCTTCTTGCCTTCTTCGGTGTTAGGGAACGGGAATGCTTCCTCGTAAGTGTAAACGGGGTCTCCCGCTTTTTTCAAAGCAAGGCCTGAGTTGTCGATCAGCAGCTGTGCACCGGCGCGGTCCATAATATAAGCATCGATCCGTTTCAGCGCAACATCGTTGAGAATGACGCTTGGATCTTCATAGGTTGTAATGTTCAGCTCATTGTTAGGATCATTGGCGCGCAAGTAAGCTTCTTTACTTGTACCAACGTCAACACCAATCTTCTTGCCTTTCAAATCGGCCAGCGTTTTGATGGAATCATCATCCGCACGGACGATTAGCTGTGCTCCGGAATAAATATAAGTGTTGGAGAAGATATATTTTTCTTTACGCTTTTCGTTAGCTTCTACTTGATTGGCGATCGTGTCGATTTTGCCAGCGTCCAGCATGCCGAACATGCCTGCCATATCAGCAGTCGTCCAGTTTACTTTCGTGTAGCCTAAATATTTGGCAACAGCTTCTGCTACGGCAATATCATAACCTTCCAGCTTGTCTCCGTCTTTCTTGGAGAACCCAATGCTGACGCCGAACGTAGCCAGATTTAATTCTTTGCTTTCTGCTTTGTTGCCGGAGCTAGCGCTTTCAGAATCATTAGTCGTTTTCGACCCGCATGCTCCCAGTACTAACGTCATGGCAAGCATTAATAAGACCACACTTTTTTTTCCAAACATGTTGACAAAAGCCTCCTCTTAGTAGATCGATCTAATTATAAGCCAAACGTGTCCGGGTGCTGCTGTAGCCAGCGAAACCGTTCGCGCTTGATTCTATTAGTAAATAAACGCGTAACGTCTATTTCCTATTAGTTTTGTTGGAATTATAGCAAGTTAAAAATTGAATGTCAATGACCATTTCGCCATCTAAATGACGGGGGTGCATCGATTAATGCACGCCCATAAAATGTGTCGAGGATTCGCGGATAACAAGCTTTGGCGGCAAAATAATTCTAGCCGTCTCCTGCGGTGCTTGCGTCTCGCTGCTGATTCGTTGGTGCAGCAGGTTCGCTGCCTCGATTCCCCACTGGCCGGAGCCAACGGCAACGGTAGTCAGGCCGGGATTTGCAGTAGCGGCTTCTTTAATATCATCAAAACCTACGAGAGCCATATCTTTGCCAGCAACAAGCCGATTTTCCCTAAGGCCGACGATGACGCCAAGCGCGACGATATCGTTATGGCACAGCGCCGCTGTAGGCAGCTTGTCCTGCCGGATCAGCTGGTTAATAATGATAGCGCCACTCTCGCGCGTAGGCGGGCCAGGAATAATATGACGCTGATCGGTGGGGATGCGTGATTCCTCAAGTCCTTCCAGGTAGCCAGCGAGCCGCTCATTATAAGCAGAGGTATGAGGCGTACCGCCAAGCAAAGCAATATGCTTATGCCCTTGGTCAGCCAAATGCCGGACAGCCATCTTCGTGCCCCATTGGAAGTCAGTGCCGATATAATCAACGCGTGCTCCGGAAATTTCACGGCCGATAAGGACACAGGGGACGTTTAATTGCTTCAGTCGGGCAAATACAGCAGGGTTTGTACCCGCAACGGGAGCCATAATAATGCCGCAAACATGATGCTCCAGCATCGTTTCCAGTATTCGCTCCTGCTTGCTTTCCGATTCAAAAGTCATGCCAAGCAGCGTTGTATAGCCGAGTTCATCGAGTCGATCCTGCAAATTGGTGAGCAGCTCAGAGAAGAAGGGATTGCCGATATCCGTAATAATGATGCCCACAGTAGAAGAGCGTCTGGAGCGAAAGCTTGCTGCGACGCGATCATAGACATAACCGAGCTTATTCATCGATGCAAGAACCTTCTGTTTCGTCTGCTCAGTAATGGACGTACTGCCTCTGACGACGAGCGATGCCGTGGCGCGTGATACGCCTGCATCCTTCGCGACATCCTGAAGCGTTACGCGTTTTTCTTTTTTATCGCCCACAATCAGTCACACCTCTTTCATTAGTGAAAATTATAGTACATAATCGCAGCTTATGGAATGACTATAGATTCCCCATCCAGCTGTTGACAGGGGGGATGCCGTTTTTTATAATCAATGGAAAGATTAGATCGATCTAATGACGAACGGCAGCTATTCAATAGGACAGCAAAATATATTTTATAATCTCATATTAAGGTGGTTTTTGTCATGTCAGCAAATCCGGGAATTGAATTTCACAAGGAAGGCCGTATCGGAATTATCCGCTTCAACAATCCCCCGCTGAACTTGGGGACGAATAACGGGCTTGCACGGCTTGAGAAGATTTTAGCCGATATTGAGTCGGATGGGGAGCTGCGCGTGGTTGTGCTTACCCATAATGGCAAAGTTTTCTCGGCGGGCTCAGACATGAATGAAATACAGCAGCATTTGGACAAAGATACGTATGTCAGCGACAAAATGGAAAGCGAGATCCGGCTGCGCACCCGCCTATCCGTCCTTTCGATTCCGACGATTGCCGCGCTGGACGGCTCTGCCTATGGCGGAGGTTTCGACTGGGCGCTTAGCTGTGATATGCGGGTAGCTGCACCTCATGTTGTGCTGTCCTTGCCGGAGGTAAACATTGGCTCATTCCCAGGAAGCGGCAGCGCCTATCGGATCACCCGTCTCATCGGAGCAGGAAGAGCGATGCAGTTTATGCTGTTCGCCAAGCCAATGAGTGCGCAGGAAGCGCTTAGCTTGGGCGTAGTCAACGAGATTGCAAGCGAAGGAACCGCCTATGAGCTGGCTTATCGCTGGGCAGAGGAAATTGCCGCAAAATCCGGGTCGGCCGTCCGCGCTGTAAAGGAGGCGCTTACCCGCATTTATATGCCGGAGCAGTCATGGCTTGATTTGACGCAGCTCGATATTTCGCAAAAGGTTGCGGAAAGCGAAGATTTCAAGGAAGGCATGCAAGCCTTCTTCGAGAAGCGTCCTCCTGTTTTCGCAGGCGACGCCGTTCAGAAAGTGTAATATTCTAACCGCTGATTTGCTCGACTTATCCAGCAGCACAGACGAAAGCAGCCGAAGAAGGAGAATTATCCATCATGTCTAATGCAACTTTGAAAAAAAGAACCGGCCCGGTTCCCGTTTTAACCGCTGAAGAGGCGGTGCGCCTCATTCCTGACGGAGCCACGGTCGCCTTTAGCGGCGCCGGCGGCGGAATTGTCGAGGCAACCGCTGTTATTGAAGCGCTCGCAGACCGCTATCATAAAGAGCAGCAGCCAAGCGGGCTGACTTATCTTCACACAACCGGTCTCGGTGACCGGGCAGATAGAGGGATGAGCCCGATCGCCATTGCCGGCCTGTGCGCCAAAGCGATTGGCGGGCATTGGGGGCAGTCGCCGCGGATGTCGGAGCTTGCCGAGACGAACCAAATTGAAGCATATTGCTTCCCGCAAGGTGTCATTACGCAGCTGTTCCGCTCCACGGCAGCGGGGCATCCTGGTATTTTGAGCCATGTAGGGCTTGGCTCCTTTGTCGATCCGCGCCAGCAAGGCGGAAAGCTGAATGAGCGTACGACGAAGGAGCTTGTTCGCCTGATGGAAATCGACGGCAAGGAATGGCTGTTCTATCCGTCCATTAAGCCGGATGTCGCGATTATTCGTGGTACGACTGCTGATACAGACGGTTATATTACGATGGAGGATGAACCGACTTTTCTGGATGTGCTGAGCATTGCACAAGCTACGAAAAATAGCGGGGGCATCGTCATCGTACAAGTGCAGCGAATGGTTCAAGCTCGTTCGCAGCATCCGAAAACGATTAAAATTCCCGGCTTCCTAGTCGACGCCGTCGTTGTCGTTCCAGAGCAAATGCAGACGTACCAGACGGAAAGCAACCGCTATATGAGCGGCGATTTGATTGCCGTACAGGGCGGCATTGAGCCATTGCAGCTAACCGAACGCAAAATTATCGCAAGGCGGGCGCTCATGGAGGCATTCCCTGGAGCCGTAGCCAATCTGGGTGTCGGCATTTCCGATGGTGTTGGCTATGTGGCAGCCGAGGAGGGCGTTGGCGAAGCGCTGACGTTTACGGTGGAGCTGGGTCCGATTGGCGGCACGCCAGCGAAGGGTATTATTTTTGGCGCGACGATCAGCCCTAGGGCGGTGCTTGACCAGCCATACCAGTTCGATTTTTATGATGGCGGCGGTCTGGATGTCAGCTTCCTGAGCTTTGCTGAAATGGACCAAGCGGGCAACGTGAACGTTCATAAGTTCAATGGGAAAATTATGGGCGTGGGCGGCTTTATCGATATTGCCCAAAACTCCAAAAAAGTCGTGTTCAGCGGCACCTTTACCGCTGGCGGCCTCTCTGTTCAAGTAAATGACGGCAAGGTCGACATTGCAAAAGAAGGACGCTTCCGCAAAATCGTGCCCGCGCTCGCGGACATTTCCTTCAATGGCGTCGAGGCGGCGCAAAACGGCAAGGAAGTTATTTTTATTACGGAGCGGGCGGTGTTCCAGCTTACGGCACGCGGTCTGATGCTTTGCGAGATTGCCCCGGGAATCGATTTGCAGCGGGATATTCTTGATCTGCTGGCGTTTGGGCCGCTCATTTCACCGGAGCTCAAGCTGATGGATGCAAGGCTGTTCCAAGAGGAGCCTATGGGTCTCAAGCAAGAGTGGAATGCTGCTACAGTATGATTCGCTACAGTATGATTGGTTGCCTGGCCGTTGTCCGTTCTACGAATGTAATCCAGCCATAGGCTGAGTCACATTCGTCTGAACTACCAAAAGTTCAACTCAAACATACTTCCGCTTACAGTTAAAGAAAAGACAAGAAAAGAAAAGAAAAGAAAAGAAAAGAAAAGAAAAGAAAAGACAAGAGAACAGAACAGCTATAACAGTTTATAAGGCTGTTCTTTAACTATTAAAAACAGTTGAATCCATATTAGCCGTCAAATCAATCATTGATTCGACGGCTTTTTGTGCTGTATTCCTCACATCTTCCAATCGACACTGAGAATTGTTATCACTATAATAGGGAGAGGAGCATTAAGGTCTGACCCAGTAGATCCTTAGGAGTTGAACAAGAGCGATGAATTTGAATGAACATATTCAATTGTGGAACCAAGCCTCCCTCAAGGTGCTTGATATCCGGCATGCGGTGCTGGAGCTAGGTGAGGAGCTGCGCTCGTATCAGCTGCCTGCGAGCGCTTTTCTTTTTACCGCGCGGGGGCAGGGGCGGATCATGCTCGATGGAGTGGAGCATCGCGCCGAGTCCTGTTATCTTTGCCATGCAGGCAAAGGGGCGTTTCTTGATATGGAGCCAGCTTCTGGTCCACTTGAATATTATTTTATTTTTTATAAAGCGTCATTGTCGCCGCCAGCGCGTCAGGAGCTCGTGCAGCTGCTGGAGCGCAGCAAGCCGTTCCACATGCAGTATGGCTTTGCGCCGCTGCATCATGCCGCAATGTATTTGAAAATCGTCCGGATGGAGCAGGAATGGAAGCAGGCAGGCGCTTTGGAGAAGCTGCGGACGAAATCGCTATTTTACCAGCTTATTTGCGAGCTGCTAGGGCAGCTGCATCATCAAGAGATTGCAACGGCAGTACCGGATATCGCGGCGCAGGCCAGCCGTTATTTGGATGAGCATTATGGCGAGGCGGTAACGCTTGCGCTGTTGTCCGAGCTGCTCCATTGCAGCCCAAGGCAGCTGCAGCGCCTTTTCAAAGTCCGCTATCAGGCGGGGCCCATCGATTATTTGATTCAAGTGAGGATGCAGAAAGCGCGTGAGCTGCTTTTAGGTACAGATGCTTCATTGAAGGATATCGCAGCTGCAGTTGGTTATCCGGACAGCTACTATTTCAGCCGCATTTTTAAAAAGCATGTAGGCTCCTCCCCGAGCAGCTTTAAAAGGGCTGGTGAGCAAATGGAAGGCAGTCGTCATAATCCATCCGGGTTGTCGCGATATGCAATTGCTGCAAGAAGGCGGCGTCCGTATAGTGGTAAAGGTAGTGATGAAAATCATTATCAATACCAATTTAGGGGTGCTGTAACGATGTACACAAACAGAAGCATTAAAGCGGGCTGGACGGTTAGCCTGCTGTTAAGTCTGACTTTGCTGTTAGCCGCATGCTCAGGCACGGCGGGCACGAACACAAGCGCAGGGGGCGGAGCAGCAGCTCCATCAAATAGCATAACCGCGTCGCCGAACGTAACGGACACGGGCTCGAAGGAAAGCGCGCCGCGTACGATTACGCATATGAAGGGCGAGCTGAAGCTGGAACAAACGCCGCAGCGTATTGCCGTGCTTGACACCCAGTTCATGGATCAGCTCATTGCCATTGGGGAGCAGCCCTCCGGCAGTGTAGTGACGGAATCGGAAAAATTGCAATTCCCGGAGTACATGGCGGGCAAGCTGGTAGATGTCGTTACGCTTGGCACGAAGGATGAGCCTAATGTGGAAGCGATTATCGCTCTTGAACCGGACATTATTATTGGTACGGAGTTTCAGGATAAAATTTACGACCAATTGATCAAAATCGCGCCGACGCTTATTTTTGAACGCAATGAGGATTGGCAGACGACGCTGAAAACGTTTGGCCTTATTATGGACAAGGAGCAGGAAGCGCAGCAGGTGCTGGATCAATACAATAGCAAAATTTCCGGACTGAAAGCCGAGCTGTCTGAAAAATACAAAGGACAGACGTTCGCGGTGCTAAGACCGCGTGACAATATTGTCAGGCTGCATACAACGGCCCACCGTACAGCCGCGCTTTTGTACGATCAGCTGGGACTGACTCCGCCAGCAATGGCTGTAGATGCAGAGAACAGCAGCGCGTCGCTGTCGCTCGAGAAGCTTCCTGAGCTGGAGGCCGACCATCTCTTTCTGATGGAAGACAGCAGCAATTTGGAGCTGACGAAGGAATTCGAAAGCTCGGCTATTTGGAAAAACCTGAAAGCCGTCCAAACCGGCCATGTTTACAAAGAGGATACGAATTTGTGGATTGCCTATTATGGCCCGGTAGCGATTAATTTGGTGCTCGACCAAATTCAAGCGGCGCTAAAATAATAAGCAGCAATCATTTATTATGAATAAGGAAAACGGGCATTTTTTGCACAAGCGGCTTGTGCGGAAGATGCCTGTTTCATTTGCGTTTTTCTTCTAGTGAACCTTCCTTTCTGCTTATGCAAGATTAGGTAAGCGTTTTCTTTTGCCCGAAAATGATGGTAGAATGGCGTTGATTCCCGTGACCCGCAGCAGCCAAGGAGACTGAACTTATAACGTAAGGCGGAGGAAAAGCGATGAAGATGACGACATTTCGGAAAATGATAGCTTTAATTATTGCGCTGCTTATCCCGATTATTTTGCTTTACGGCTATTCGAACCAAGTGAGCGTAGATGTGGTGCAGACGACGATCAAGGAGCAGAATCTTAACCGTCTCGGTTTTTTTATGAGCCAGCTCGACATGATGGTAGATCAGCTAGTGAAGCATTCCACCTCGGCAAGCCGCGACTACAGCATACGGGAGTATGTGGAGGGCCGGGGAAAAAATGATGAGCTTGTCCAGCTCCAGCGCCACTTGCGACTTGTGGATATGCTGAATATGCAAACGACGACGAGTGCTTGGACGAACCAAATTATTTTATATTTGCGCGACACCAAGGAGCTGATTTCGACGGATTATTCCGCCCATTATGACGAGCAGAAGCTTGAAGCCAGAGACATGGGCAAATGGGTTCATGAATATGCGACAACGTTCGGCATTAAGGAAATGCTGTTCAGCCGCATGCAGCAGTCGGACATGCCGAATTTGTATGTGGAGGTACGGTTCACCGATGCCAATTTAAAAAATATGCTCAATTCGCTCCAGCAGGATGAGGCGCGCGAGCCTTTTCTTTATCATCCCGGCGAAGCGCCGATCATGGGCTTTAACGGCAACTACCGGCTCGTTACGCAGGCGATGGAGCAGCTGGAAAGCTTGCAGCTCGCGGGCAGCGGCAGTCTCAATCTAGAAATTAACCGCCAACAATATATTGTAAATTATATCCAATCATCAAGCCTCGGCTGGTATTTGGTCGATGTTGTGCCGCTTGCTAGCGTATTCGCACCGATTAATACGAGCCGCAATCTGTTTTATATCTCGATAGCACTGCTAATGGCGCTCGGCGTTCTGTCTACCCTGCTGCTGTACCGCAATGTCCAGCGCCCGATTGTGCTGCTGGTGCGGGGAGTGCAGCGCATCAAGGACGGGCAGTTTTCCACCCGCCTGAAGCAGCGTCCTAACAATGAGTTTGAGTTTCTGTTCAGCAGCTTTAATGAGATGGCGGAGCAGATTCAGGAGCTGATCGACAAGGTGTACATGGAGACGCTGCGCTCCAAGGAAGCGACGCTGAAGCAGCTCCAATCGCAGATCAATCCGCATTTTTTATACAACTGTCTATTTTATATTAAAAATATGGCGAATCTCGGCGATAAGGAGGCAGTCGTGGCGATGTCGCTGAATTTAGGCGAATACTATCGCTACACGACGCGGATGGAAAACAGCATGACGACGGTGCGCGAGGAGCTTAAGCTGGTGGAAAACTATTTGATTATTCAGCAGCTTCGTATCCAGCGTCTGCACTATGAAATAGATATTCCTGAGGAGATGATGGATTTGCCCATTCCACGGCTGCTCATTCAGCCTATTGTGGAAAATTCAGTCGTCCACGGAATTGAAAGCCAGCTGCAATTTGGCATTGTCCATATTAAAGGGCTGCGCCAGAACGGCTTGAACCGGCTCATCGTCGATGATAATGGCAGCGGCATGACGAAGGAGGAGATGGTCAAGCTGCGAATGTCGCTCGCTGTCCCGTTGGATGAGCACACCGGGTGCGGCCTATGGAATACGCATCAACGGCTAACACAGCTATATGGCGGGCTTTCAGGCTTGCAGTTCTCCGCTTCGCCTTCACCGCTGGATGGCTTTCGAACAGAAATCATTTGGGAGGATAAGGAGGAAGCGTGATGGAGGAGCAGTTGGCATTTAGACTATTGCTTGTGGACGATGAGGCGAGCGTGGTGGACAGCCTTGCCGATACGCTTCCATGGGAGCAAATTGGCATCGGCGCTGTGTTCAAAGCTTATTCCGGCATAGAGGCGCTGGAAATTTTAAATACGAATACGATCGATATTCTAATTACGGACATCCGGATGCCGGGCATCAGCGGATTGGAGCTGCTCCAGCAGGTGCGCAGGAGCTGGAAGCGGATTAAATGCATTTTATTATCTGGGCATGCCGAGTTTGCTTATGCGCAGCAGGCTATTGCCCATGAAACGTATGACTATTTATTAAAGCCGATTAGTGACGAGCACATTTTAGAAAAGGTGAGCGGGGCGGTTCAGGCATTAAAAAAGGAGCTGGACGAGAAGAGCTTCCATCAGCGCGTAGCAAGGGCCTTTCAAGAGAATTTGCCGAAGCTTCAGGGCGAGCTCTTGAATGAATTGCTTGAGGGACGCAAATATTCAGCGGAGCGGCTGCCCGAAAAGCTGGAATCGCTCAAAATTCCGGTTGCCATGGGACAACGCTTTGCGCTGATGCTCGTACGGCTTGAGGGCAAGCTGTCGGAGATGGATTTCTATAGCCTGTCCCTGATGGAATATGCTGTGAGCAATATGGCGGAGGAGCTGTTTGAGGAGCGTTTTCGTCTCTGGACATGTAAAACCATTCACGGCTACTTGGTGGGCATTGTTACGGAAATGCCAGAAAGCGCTGGCGGACCACCTATGGCGGAAAAGCAAGGGGAGGGTGAAGAGCCGTCGTACGGTTCATCAGATGAGGGCAAAGCTCTGGATGAGGAGCTCCAGCTCAAAGCCTCGCAGCTTCAGCTCAGCGTTAATCATTATTTGAGTGGAGAGGTATCCGTGCTCGTCAGCCAGTGGGGGTTGTTCCCGCATGATGTCAGGCAGCGGTATGAGGATGTTTTGCTGGCGCTGCGACGGCAGATTGGCAGCCAAAGCGGGCTGTTTATCCATGTCGCCAGCGATATCGCCCGCCAGCTGCCGGTTCATTCGCTTCAGCGGCTGTACGAGCCGCCGATGCTCATTCATTTGATGGAATCGGGCAGCTGGGAAGTGGCCGAGCAGAAGCTTGGCGGCATCTGGAGCGAGCTGAATCAAGGCTGGCCGGATTCGCCGGAGCATCTGATGGAAGTGTTTTTCTCCATCTATGCCTCGTTCAGCTCCTTCGCGCACAAAAACGGGCGTGAATTGGCGGAGATGATCGGCCCCGGCTTATCGGATATGTGCGGGCTGCTGCCAAGCCGCTCCATTACGGCGTTGAAAAGCTGGCTAGACGAAGCATTCCGGCTGCTGCGGCAAAGCATGGAGAACGATACGAGAAATGACCGTGAAATAACGGTAGGCAAAATCCGCAGCTACATTGAGAAAAATCTCGTCACCGATGTGACGCTGCAAGCGATCGCTGATTATCTGTTTATGCATCCGGTTCATGTGTCGCGGATTTTTAAGCTGGCGACGGGCGAAAATGTGAGTGACTATGTGCTGCGGCTCAAGATGGAGCTGGCGGCATCCATGCTGGCCAATCCAGCCCTGAAAAGCTATGAAGTCGCGCTCCAGCTAGGCTATCAGAACCCGAATTATTTCAATAAGGTGTTCAAAAAATATTATTCCCTGACCCCCCAGGAGTACCGGCAAAAGCTGGAGGGCGGCAAGGAACTGAAATAGAGAAGGGCCATAACAGCGGCGCCGCAATCCGAGCGATGGAGCGGTGCTGTTTTTTTGTACTATTTTTCACCGGAAAAAGGCGGTAGTGGAATTCTGTTAATTTTGTATCATTCGATTAAATTGTTGTCATATTATCTTTTAACTATTCGAATTAAGATAGGGACAGAAGCATGAAAGCGCTTCAACTCAGATGATGCTGTACGTGAAAAAAAGCGAAACGGGAGGTCAGCATTTCTATGAAAAACGGAGTGAAAAAAGCAGTAGCAGTTTCTTTGTTGACAGTTGTCGTGGCAGGCTGCGGGAATGCAGGCAATGAGGGAACGGCGAACAATGGCGGGGCGAACGCGCAGGCGGGCAGCGGCGAGAAGCCAACGCTTACCTTTTGGATGAAGAAGCAGCTGTTTGATGATCAAAACACGTTAATTACAGAGCGTGCGAAGCAATTTGGAGAAGAAAACAATGTGAATGTAAATGTGGAGCTGATTGCCTACGAGGATTTTTATCCGAAGTGGACGGCGGCGATTGAATCCAAATCGGTACCGGATGTATCCTTTTTCGGTTATCAGGAAATTGGGCAATTTTACGGAAAAGACGTTTTGGAGGATGTAAGCGATGTGGTGGCCAGCCTGCAAGGCAAAAGCGCCATTAATGAAAATACGAAAAAAGCGATTACGTTCAACGGCAAGCAATACGGTGTGCCCTTCTGGACCGAGACGCAGGTGCTCTACTATCGCAAGGATTTGCTTGCCAATGCAGGCTATACAGAGCCTCCGAAAACATGGGACGAGCTTAGGGAAATGGGCAAAAAGCTGACAGACACGAGCAAAGGCCTGTATGGAATCGGCATGGGCTATGGCAAAGGCAACTCCGACGCCGAGTTTCTGACTCGCGGCATTATTTGGTCCTATGGCGGTTCTGTCGATACGCAGGACGGCAAAACGGTCATTGCGGATTCGCCGGAAACGGTACAGGCCGCTTCGTTTATCCGCGATATTTTCTTAACGGATAAAAGCACGCCGCCAAGCGCAATCGGCTGGGATGACGCAGGCAACAATAAAGCTTACTTGAGCGGACAAGCGGCGATGATTTTTAACACGGGCAGCGTGCTCGCGACGATTAAGAAGGACAACCCGGACTTATATGAAAAAACAGGCATAGCGCCTTACCCGGCCGGTCCTAAAGGCACCTTTATTCCAGGCATCAGCAACAATCTCGGCATTTTCAAAGATTCGAAAAACAAGGATTTGGCTAAAAAATTCATCTCCTACATGCTGGATAAAGACTGGTATAAGTCATGGATTGAGAAGGGTGCTCCACTGACGGCTCCCGTATATGACGAGCTGGCGAAGGAAGCGGTGTGGCAAGACGAGAAAAACAAAGCATTTGTTGAATCCGTTGCTGGCTTTAATTTCCTCGGCTATCCTGGCGAGTACAATGCGAAGGCGGGGGAAGTGTTCAATCTTCGCATTCTCAACGATACGTTCCAGAAGCTGCTGCTTGAAACGAGCTACACGCCGGAAGCGGCAATCACAGATATGCAGGCTAAAATTCAAGAGGTTTACAGCAAATAAGCTTTTGTAAAGTAAGCTGTTATTAATTCGGCGAAGGATGGCCAGAGCGTCTGGCCCTCCAATGCCTTTAAGTAAGGCGGGATGAGGCTTGAATACAAACCAAAACAATAAACTGGCTTATTTCCTCATGAGCCCGGTATTGATTTATCTGCTTGCGGTTATGGTGCTGCCATTTGGCTGGGCGCTTTATCTAAGCTTTACGAATAAAGTCGTAGGAGCGGATGCGGTTTTTATCGGGCTCGGCAATTATTTAGAGCTGCTGCAGGATTCGGCATTCTGGAAAGCGACGTGGAATACTGTTGTTTTTACCGGCGTAGCCGTGTTGTTCAAAACGGTATTTGGCATGATTATGGCGCTTGTGCTTAATGAAAAGATCATATTCCGCAATACGTTCCGTGTCCTCTTATTTTTACCTTGGACGATCCCGACTATCGTATCGGTGTTTACCTGGCAGTGGATTTACTCCGATGTTGGCGGAGTGCTGAACTTTCTGCTATTGAAAGTCCATCTGATCGATCAACCGCTTGGCTGGCTGGCAAGGCCGGACCTTGCGATGTTCTCGGTCATTCTGGTTAACGTATGGCGGGGCATCCCCTTCATGGGCATTGCCATTCTTGCTGGCCTTCAGACCGTGTCGAAGGAAATGTATGAAGCGGCTATGCTGGACGGGGCCGGTGCGGTCAAGCGTTTCTGGCATATGACGCTGCCTTCCGTGAAGGAAGTTACGATACTCGCTGCAGTGATGACTACGATATGGACCTTGAACGATTTCGAAATTATTTGGCTGCTGACGCGCGGAGGGCCTGCCAATGCGACACAGGTGCTGTCTACGCTGAGCTATACGATCGGGTTTTTGAATATGAGCCTTGGAAAAGCGATCGCCATCGCCATTATGACGATGCCGCCGTTGATTCTGCTGATCAACTACGTGACGAAGCGCTCGCTATCATCCAGAGATTAGGTGATAAAGGATGGAAAATAAATCAATCGGCAAACAGGTTCTCGTCTATGGAGCTTTAGCCTTTTTACTAATCTTTGCGTTGTTCCCGCTGTATTGGATGCTGAATACGTCCTTCAAGTCGCAGGGGGAAATCTACAATATGACGCCGTCCTTTTGGCCGCAAGTGTTCAGTTGGTCCGCTTATGAGAAGCTGCTGACGGAGAAGGGCTTTTTATCAAATATTAAAAATAGCCTTTACGTATCGCTGATCGTTTCTTTTCTGTCGATTTTGTTCAGCATGCTGGCTGCCTATGCCATTTCCAAATTGCAGTTCAAGGGCCGCGGCTTTATATCCAGAGGAATCTTGTACGCCTACTTGATGCCGCGCGCGGTGCTGTTCATTCCGCTTTATATGCTGGTGAATGCGATTGGGCTGAGCAATTCGGTTTATGGTCTCATGCTTATATATCCTACTATTACGATCCCATATGCCACTTGGATGCTCGTTTCCTATTTTAAATCGATTCCGGGAGAGATTGAAGAAGCGGCGATGATCGACGGCTGCAGCCGGGCGCGCACGATGTGGAGCGTTATTTTTCCCCTTGCTGCTCCAGGGCTTGCTGCAACCTTCATCTTCGCCTTCACGCTGTGCTGGAGCGAATATTTATATGCCCTCGTCATCGTAACGAAAACGAGCGACAAGACGATTACGCTTGGCCTGTCGGATATGATCGTTGGCGACGTATTCGCTTGGGGGCCGCTGATGGGCGGCTCGATTATCGCTTCTATTCCAGTCATTATTATGTATTTGTTTACATCAAAATATATGGTTAGCGGGATGACCGTTGGAGGAGTCAAATAATGAGCACAAAGCATAAAGTTCTAGTGACGGCGACGAACTATTCGCTGCTATGCGCCGATGCGAAGCGAATGCTGGAGGAGGCAGGCTGCGAAATTATCGAGAACCAGCTTGGCCGTCCCTATACGTTTGAAGAGCTTGCTCCGCTTGTCGCGGATATCGACGGGGTCGTAGCCGGCGTAGATACATGGGATGAGGCGATTTTTAAGCTGGCGCCAAAGCTGAAGGGCATTGCCCGCTTCGGCGTTGGCGTCGACAATATTGATCTGGCGAAGGCGAAGGAATACGGCGTCAAGGTGGCGAATGTACCGGGCGGCAACGCCAATGCGGTAGCGGAGCTGACGATTGGCCTGATTTTGTCGATGCTGCGCAACATCCCGACGCTTGAGCGTTCGGCAAGACGCGGCTATTGGGACCGTACCGTCGGCATGGAGCTGGCGGATCGCACAGTCGGGCTGCTGGGCTTCGGCAACATTGCCCAGATGGTAGCGAAGAAGCTGCAGGGCTTTGATGTAGCGATTATCGCTTACGATAAATATCCGAATGAAGAGAAGGCGAAGGCGCTCGGGGTCAAGCTTGTCTCCTCCGATGAAGTGCTCGCCCAGAGCGACGTCGTCAGCATGCATCTGCCCAGTCTGAAGGAAACGTATCATATGATGAGCGATGAGCAATTTGGCCGGATGAAGCCGGCAGCCTATTTCGTCAATACGGCGCGGGGCGCGCTAGTCGATGAACGGGCATTGTACAACGCATTGAAAAAGGGCAGCATCGCCGGGGCGGCCATCGATGTGTACGAGCAGGAGCCGGTAGCGGCGGACAATGTGCTTTTTGAGCTGGACAAGCTGATTGCAACGCCCCATACCGCAGCGGAAACGACAGAGACGTATGACCGGGTTGGCCTGGACACGGCGCAGGCACTGCTGGATATTTTTGCAGGCAAGGACCCTGTTCATTTGCTTCGTTAACTTACAGCCTTAACTAAATCATAAATAGAAAGAGGGATTGGCACGATGAAACGTTTGTACGGTGTGACGACGGCAATGGTGACGCCTTTCACTAAAGAAGGACAGGTTGATTTGGCGAAGGTAGAAGCGCTGACCGAATTTCTGATTTCCAAAGGCATACACTGCCTGTTTCCGCTGGGGACGACAGGAGAGATGGTGCGGCTGGCGGTTGACGAGCGCAAAGCGGTCGCGGAGACGGTCGTGAAGACAGCGGCCGGAAGAGTTACCGTATTTATTCATGCAGGTGCGGCAACGCAGGATGATACGATTTTGCTGGCGCAGCATGCCCATCAGATTGGGGCTGACGGTGTTGGAGTAGTCACACCGTTTTTCCTTGGCGCAAACGACGCGGAGCTGGAGCAATATTATGTGACGGTGGCGTCCAGTCTGCCAGCTGATTTCCCCGTCTATTTGTACAATATCCCGCAATGCGCGTCCAATGATCTCAAAACGGATGTTGCGCAGAGAGTAGCAGAGCGCTGCGGCAACGTCGTCGGCGTTAAATACAGCTATCCGGATTTTCTGCGCACGAATGAATACCTGTCCATAAAAGGCGGCGATTTCTCCGTGATGCAGGGAGCTGACCGTTTGTTCCTTCCGGCGCTCGCTATGGGCTGTGACGGTGTGATTTCCGGGGTATCGTGCGTATATCCGGAGCCGTTTGTGGCGGTATACAACGCCTACCAGGCGAAAGATTTGGATAAGGCCCGCGAATGGCAGCGCATCGCGATTCAATATTGCGAGGTGCTGAGAAGCGGCGCGAATATGTCCTTTTTCAAGGAAGCGCTCAAGCTTCGCGGCATAGATGCCGGCTTTATGCGAGCGCCGCAGCTTGATCTTAGCGCTGGCGATGTCGCTGAGCTTAAAGAGCAGCTGGCTGCGCTGCCGCAGGTGATCTAGTGATGTCATAGTTATTTTTTGAAAGCCTATTAATAACAAGCAGCGCCCCTTCTTCATTTAGGAGGGGCGCTGCTTGTTAGGGTGTGTATGCAAACCAGAATCCGTATACTCATCCATACGTACGTAGTGCTTATCCGAAGCCGATCTCATCTAACGGCTCAAGGCAAAAGCTTAAGGAATCTCAGCGTGCGAGTGCTGCAGGGCAGGGACCATACAGCCTGGGAAACGCTGTCTCTTTTTCTGAAGGACTGAGGTTCCGCTATTTTGGCTTTTGAAAGGATTTGAGGTCGTACGCGGACAGGAGATCCGTTATTGCCTTGATTTTCCCATCAAAATAACGTTGGAAAGCACATTAGCGTCTCCTGAGTCCGGTTCCTCTGCCATAACCCGTGATTCGGCTGAAATAGCGGCTGCTGAGTCCGCCAATAGCCCATACACGAAGTTGACTCTCGGTACGCAGACTCCAAGAAATAAGCTAGACGCCGGAATAAGCCATAAAGCCGCCATCAACCGGCACGACAATGCCGGTGACAAAGCCGGACATTTGCTCATCCGCGAGCCAGAGCAGTGTACCAAGCAAATCCTGCGGCGAGCCGAAGCGGCGCATAGGCGTGTGGGAAATGATTTTGCCTGCCCGCGCCGTATGGGAGCCGTCTTCATTCAGCAGCAGCCGTTCGTTTTGCTGGGTCAGGAAGAAGCCAGGAGCAATTGCATTTACGCGAATGCCGGCATCAGCCAAATGGACAGCAAGCCACTGCGTGAAATTGTTAATCGCCGCTTTGGCTGCGCTGTAAGCCGGAACCTTCGTCATTGGCGACGGTGCGCTCATCGACGAAATATTAATGACGGCTGCACCAGCCCTGCCAAGCATATGCTTGGAAAAAGCCTGCGTCGGAATAAGGCTGCCGACGAAGTTCAAATCCAGCACATTGCGGAAGCCGTCCACATTCAAGTCGAAGAACGAGGTGACGTCAGGATTATCCAAATCCTCCGGCTGGAACGTCTCATTCGTCGTATTGGCGCTCGGATGGTTGCCTCCCGCACCATTGATAAGCAAGTCGCAAGGACCAAGCTGGGCAAGCACTGTTTCGGCAGCGGCTGCAACGCTTTGTTGATTGGTGACATCGCAGGCGACAGCAATTGCTTGGCCGCCCGCCGCATTAATGTCCGATGCAACCTGCTCGCCTTTCTCTAGTGTGCGGTTAAGCACGGCGATTTTCGCTCCTTGCCGTCCAAGCTCCAGCGCCATTGCACGGCATAATACGCCTGCGCCGCCTGTAATGACGACGACTTTGCCCTCGATGGAGGTATGCTTCGGTAAATTTACCGTTTCAGTCACTTTGCAGCAGCTCCTTCCGCAGCAGCCGCTTTCTGATACGCATCCCATAGGCCCCAAAGGTACATAATGCCGAGTGCGCGGTCATACAAGCCGTAGCCCGGACGGCACTCCTCGCCCCAAATGTGGCGGCCGTGATCCGGTCGGCAGTAGCCTTCGTATTGTTCCTCATGGTAGGCCTTAACAACACCGGCGATATCGACCGTGCCATCTTGTGTGCGGTGCGACGATTCAATGAAATCGCCATTCTCGTAGACACGCACATTGCGAATATGCGTGAACGGAATACGATCGGCAAACTCATGAATCATCGACACGATATCATTTTCCGGGTTGGCGCCCAGCGAGCCGCTGCATAAAGTGAGACCATTATAAGGGCTGTCGTGCAGCTGAAGGTAACGGCGAATATTATCTTGCCCTGTAATAATGCGCGGCAGGCCAAAAATCGGCCAAGGCGGATCATCCGGGTGAATGGCCATTCTAATGTCATGCTCAGCAGCAAACGGAATAATTTCATCGAGGAAATATTTCGCATTTGCCCATAGATGCTCTTGCGTAACCCCTTGGTAGGCCTCAAACAGCTGGGTCAAATATTGCAGCCGCTCCGGCTCCCAGCCCGGCATCGTCAGTTTCGAATTTTCGTTGATACGCTTAACGAGATCGAAGGGATCGACATTATCAATCATCGCTTTTTCATAAAAAAGCGCCGTCGAGCCGTCCTCCATCTCCTTATGAAGATCGGTACGCAGCCAATCGAAAATCGGCATGAAGTTGTAGCAAATGACTTTGACGCCGACCTGCGCAAGCTTGGCAATCGTCTTCTTGTAGTTGTCGATGTACAAATCTCGGCTTGGCAGGCCGAGCTTAATGTCCTCATGAACATTGACGCTTTCGACGACCTTGATGTGCAGGCCGGCTTTGTCCGCTGCTTCTTTGATCTTCATAATTTTGTCCATCGGCCATTCATCGCCAGCAGGAACGTCATGCAGCGCCCAGACGATGCCTTCCGTGCCGGGAATTTGTCTGATTTGGTCAAGGCTGACGGTGTCATTGCCTTCGCCAAACCAACGAAATACCATTTTCATAGTGCCTTTCGCCTCCGATTATTTGAAGTAGGTAGGGAACTTCTCTTTCAATAGCGCCTGATCGGCAATCGTCAAGTTCAAATGCTCCTTCATCAGCCGTTCGGCAAGCTGGGTATCGCTGCTTTCAATCGCCTGCGCCATTTGCAGATGCTGCTCGTACAAATGCTCCCAATGGTGATCGGCAGCGAGACGCAGCATGCGGCTGCGGTTGAGATGGACGTTGATTTGCTGGATGACGGCCCAAGTGTTGCTCTTGCGGCAGCCTTCAAACAGCGTGCGGTGAAAAGCTTCGTCCAGCTCAAACATCGTTTTGTAGTCTTGGCTTTCTACGCAAGCCCGTTGCAAGGCGAGATTGTGACGCATCGCCGTCAGCCGCTGCGCAGGGAAGCTGATGCAGGCGAGGCGGATAACCGCAGTCTCCAGCTGCTCGCGCATAAAGCGGGCTTCCTCGACCAGCTCCAAATCAATGAGCGACACATCGGTACCGCGCTGCGGAAAAATTTCGAGCAGCCCTTCCTGCGCCAGCCGAACAAAGCTTTCCCGAACGGGGGTGCGGCTGACGCCAAGCTTTACGGAAATTTCCTTCTCCGAAATGCTCGTACCGGGCGGCAGCTCCAAGCTCAAAATCTGCTCCTTCAGCGTCAAATAAATCGCATCCCGCGTCGATACGGCAGTGGGCTTTATCGTAAAATCCATCGTTCACCTCCTCAGTAGGCAAGCTCTTTTTTTAGGTTGAAATTTATGTTTTCAAAATATAGGAAAGTATATAATTATGCCATCCTTTCTCTATATTTCTCGGAATGAAACGCACTGCCCCGCCAAAGGACGGCGACAGCCGTTTCACCTTGCTATACTACCATACTTGTATGGTAGTTTGGAAGCGGAAACATTTTTGGTGAAAAAGATTCCCTTCGGGCATCCCCATCATCCGCCTGCCTAACGCAAACAAGCCTTGTCCCAGCAGTTGAACGCTGAACGAGGCTTGTTTCTATGCTATAGTGTTTGCTTATGAGCCTTTAACTGACAATTAAGAAACGATTTTGTCCGCATTGGAATCAATAAAGCCATAGACTGCAATATTCAGAAAAGGGATGTCTTATAGGAAAGAAAGATGGCAGCAGTCCCTTTCACGAAAGTTTTTAATCCATGGAATCAGTAAATTATAAGGGGTTTAAAATAATTACTTCATTATAGTGAGGTATTGTGAACGGTAGTTTGAATGTTATTTTTAAATAAAAATGAAAAAGAGAATAATTTTTTCAAAAAAACACTTGCAATCCTCTAGGCACCCGTGATATATTATATGAGTCGCCGCTGAGACATACGGCAGACACGAACGAAACGCAAACAAGAGAAATTGTTCTTTGAAAACTGAACAACGAGTGAAACTGCCACATTAACTTCGGTTAATGTAAAGCGATACAAAAAAGTAATGAGCAAGTCAAACCAAATGCTCTTTTCCCTTCGATCTCGATCGAAAGAAAAGACATCCTAAATGGAGAGTTTGATCCTGGCTCAGGACGAACGCTGGCGGCGTGCCTAATACATGCAAGTCGAGCGGACTTGATGGAGTGCTTGCACTCCTGATAGTTAGCGGCGGACGGGTGAGTAACACGTAGGTAACCTGCCCGTAAGACTGGGATAACATTCGGAAACGAATGCTAATACCGGATACACAACTTGGTCGCATGATCGGAGTTG